>NZ_KI911783.1:3622907-3937471 GCF_000515415.1 Bradyrhizobium sp. WSM1417 | reverse complement strand
CGCGATGACATCACTGGCTGTCTGGATGTCGATTCCGATCCGGTCGCCAAGTTTTGTTTCGGGATTGAGATAGCCGAGCACGGCGTTGGCGTCGGTGATGGTCGGCTCGGTGCCGCCGCGGCCGTAGCAGGCCGGTCCCGGCTCGGAGCCGGCGCTTTCCGGTCCGACGGTCAGGCCGCCGGGACCATGGCGCACGATCGATCCGCCGCCCGCCCCGATGGAATGAACCGCAAGCATCGGCTGACGCAGCGGCTTGTCACCGAGCATGCGGCCGTCGGTCATCTCGGCCTGGCCGTCGACGATCAGGCAGACGTCGGTCGTGGTGCCGCCCATGTCGAACGTCAGCATGCGCGATGTGCCGAGCTGGCGCGCGATGCTGACCGATGCCGAGACGCCGGCCGCGGGGCCTGACATCGCCATCACCAGCGGCCGCCGCTTCACGGCCGAGATCGGCACCATGGCGCCGGCCGAATGAAACACCTGCAGGCAGGGGCCGATCGGCAACCGCTGCTCCAGCTCGCTGAGATATTCCACCGCGATCGGCATGGCGGCCGCGTTGAAAACAGTCGCCGAAGTCCGCTCGTATTCGCGCGCCTCGGGATTGACCTCGTGCGACAGCGAGACGTGGGCAACGACGCCCTTGAGCCGCTCGCCGAGCATCTTCTCGTGCACCGGATTAGCGTAGGCATGAAGCAGCGCGACCGCGACGCTCTGAACGCCGGTCGTTTTCAGCCATGCCACCAGGCGCTCGATCTCCGCGTCATCCAGCGCCTTCAGTACCTGCCCCTCGTGATCGAGGCGCTCGGCAAGCCCAAAACATCGTTCCGGCGGCACCAGTGGCGGCGATTTCGGCGGGACGTCGAGACGATAGAGATCGCGGCGGCGATAGCGCGCGATCTCCAGCACGTCGGCAAACCCCTCGGTCGCGACCAGCGCCACCTTCGGCAGCCGTCCTTCGACGATGGCGTTGGTCACGCGCGTGGTGCCGTGGACGAAGCGCTTGACCTCGCTCTTGCGCAGGCCCAGCGCCTCGATCGCCTCCAGCATCGCCTGAACCGGAGCCAGCGGGCGCGATGGCACTTTCGCGATCCGTACCTCCGCGGGGGAGTGCCGGATCGCGATGATGTCGGTGAAGGTGCCGCCGATATCGGTGCCGACTTCCCAGTGATTTTCGTCGGTGCTCATGTGGCGTCAGCTATGGACGACGTTCGAACCGGACGCGGGGTCCTTCCCGTCCATCGCAAGGTTCAATCGCAAGCCGAGAGCGCTCATCATCATCCCCCTGTCATGCCACCGCTTGCGAGCGTGCGACAGAGCGATGGGCTCGGGATAGGACCGCAGTTGTCGCAACGCACAGGACCAGCACGCAACCGGTCCGGCGCGCCGAGGCACATTTTAGTGCAGCGCTGCCCGCATGGAGAGCAGGTCGGTGTGGATCGTTCCACGCGAGACAAGTGCAGCGCACCACGCGTTTTCCCGGACGAAACGCCACATCCGCTGCACCGCAATCCGCGCGCCGCGCACGGACTGTCTAATTTGCAGGCGATCGACGGGCGCTATGGGCCATGCGATTGCTTATGAGCTATGCATGACAGTCGGCTCAGCCTCTCTTTATTGTACGATCAGTAAGCGGTGGTTTTGCCCGCTCAACGTATCGCGATGTTCCGGCTCTCAGGCTGCAAACGAGGGACGCAGGCGGCGCCAGCCGATGACAATGCCCGTGATGGAGAACAGAAAGCCGAGGGCGCAGAGCCCGACGACCAAGCCGTCACGCAGCAACGGATGCGCGACCAGGACCGGAAAATCCAGCGTGTGCAGTGCGCCGTAGAACCAGCGATAGACCCGCCGCGACGAATCCAGCCTTTGCAGCAAATTGCCGTCGGCGCCGTCGATGTCGAACCAGAGGTCGCCGCAGTACGAACGGAAGACCGGAGCACCCCGGACGGTGGACTGCGCGGGATAATTATCGTTGGCGGCAAGTACCGACGGTACGCCGCAGCCGGCCGCGAGGCGCGCGGTCAGCCCCTGGACCTCGTGCACATCCAGAGATCCCGTTGGTCGATCGCGGGGCGCATCCCATGCCTTGATCAATGTCTGAGCGGCAAGGCCCGTCCGATCCCGCCGATAGAGAGTGCCGTTGAACGCAAACCATTCGGTCTCACGGGCCGACGGCGCTACAGGCTGCCGATCGAGCGATGCCGCCGCCGCCCAGTTCGGTGAAGCGTTCATCACGCTGGATTCAGCCGAGGTCAATTGCCCACGCGAGAACAGCCGCCCGTGATCCATGGAGAGCCAGCCACTGAAAATCCAGCTCAGCACGAACACCGTCGCCGCGAGGCCGATGAGATGATGCAGCGCATGCCAGCCACGATAGGGCGAGCCGATCAGACCGCCTCGAGGTTTGATCCGCGCAAGCCCGAGCACAGTGCCGAGCAAAGCCGCGATCAGGGCCAGCAGCGACAAGGTCCAGACCACGCGATCCCACAGCGACCAATTGCTTCGCAGGACCGTTGGATAGATCCAGTGCAGCACGCTTCCGACGAGATTCCATCCGCGCTCGCTGCGCGTCGTGTCCAGGACGATCTCGCCGGTGAGCGAGGAAACATAAAGCTCCGTTCCGGCGGCGCCGCCGATGGCAGCCCGAAACAAGGGCCGGTGGCGGTCAAAGCCGTTCGGCACGCTCCATTGGTCATAGTCCGCGCGCGCAACGATCGTGGCCCGCGCAGCATCGAGCCCACGGCTGCGGGCGTGATCTCGCGCGATGGCCAGCGCGACGTCGAATGATTTGACCGACGCGTCGGCCCCATCGGAGGCGCGGACTGCGCCCGCGCGCGACAGCCCCGCGACGACATAGACCGGTCCGTCGCTGCGCTGGATCAGGCGAACGCGCGTCGCATCCGCGATGCCGCTTGCGGCCACGGCATCGGCGACCGCAATCCTGGTCTCAGCGCTAGCCAGCGGCACGAGTCCGGCAAAGCGTTCCGCTTCCGTCAAGGACGGAAACGGAACGAAGTGCATCACGATTCCCGTCGCGAACCACATCGCGAACAGCAGGCAGAACGCGATCCCGAGCCATCGATGCAGCAGGACGATCGCGCGCATCATCGATCAGCGTCCTACCATTTGAATGCGGCCGAGAGTTCATAGCTGCGCGGCGCGCCGAGCAGGATCTGGTCGGGATAGAACGGATCGCCCCAGATCGCGTAACGCTTGTCGGCGATGTTGCGCACCCGGAAGGTCAGGCGGGCCTGGTCGACTGCGTTGAACACGGACCTGGGGATGTCGACGAAGGCATAGACGTCCGCGACAGTGTAGGCCTTCAGCGTCACCACGTTGGCATCGGTGTTGTAGCGGTCGCCGACATGGCGGCCGGTGATGCCGAGCTCTACCGCCCAGGGCGTGAAGAAACGGTACGACGCGCCGGCATTGGCGACGACGCGCGGCACGTTCGGCGGCGTGTTGCCGGAGAACGAGCCGCCGACAAAATCGTAGTCGGCGTAGCGCGCATCGACATAGCCGATGTTGCCCCAGATGCGCAGAGGATCGATCGGGCGGACCGAGGCGGCCAGCTCGACGCCCTTCGACTCCTGCCGTCCGGCGAGGTTGAGTTGCATGCCGCCGGCCGCGGCATAGACGTTCTTGCGCAGGATGTCGTAGGCCGAGAACGACCACTCCGCCCGGTTGTCCCAGAACAGGTGCTTGACGCCGGTCTCGTAGGTGCGTGCGGTGGTCAGGTTGAGCGGATCGGTCGGATTGAGCAGGAAGATGTTGTTGGCTGCGATGTCGGCGCCGGTGGCGTACTGGCTGAAGAAAGTCAGGCCCGGAACGGCTTCCCAAGTGTAGCCGATACGCCCCGTCGTCGGGACCCAGGATTGCGAGAACGGAAAAGCCGCGTTCACAAGCCCGGTCTTGTCGGTCGAATTGCGGTCGAGCCCGATATGCTCGACGCGGAGGCCGCCGACTAGCGCAAAGGTCCGTGTCATCTTCAACCGGTCCTCGAACGACAGAGCTTCGTTGTCGATCCGCGCGGTCTGCTGCTTAGTCGTGAGCAAGCCGTAATAGCCGCGATCGGGATTGACCAGCGAGACGGAATCGCCGGGGAAATTTGCGGCGCCCGGCCTCACGAAATCAAGGTAGCTTGAGGACAACGTCGTGACCAAACGGTTGTCAAAGCCGGCGATATTCGCATCCCAGATCAGGTCGGTGATGTTGCCGACCAAGCGTTGGCTGTGCGCGACATAGAAGCGCTCACGGTCGACCAGGTTGGTGCCGGAATTGAACGCCTCGACCTCGTTGTTGAACCACGTGCGCTCTGCGCCATAACCATAGGCCTGGCTCTTCAGCGTCAGGTCGGGCGCCAGCTTCAGCTCGAAACCGCCACGCAGCCACACTTCCTTCGCCACGTTCCTGTTGTCGAGGACGTTGTAGTTGGTGTTGAAGGTGCGGTCGTCGATCGTGACGGCCCCAAGATCGGTCTTGTTGAAATAAGTGCCGGAAACAATCCCCGTCGTCGCGTGCGAACCACTGAAAGCAATCGGCACCAGTGGCGCACCCCAATAGGCTTTCGAGCGATCCTCGCGGTATTCGATCGCGCCCCAGACCTTGAGGCTGTCGGAGATGCGATAGTTGAGCTGGCCCGAGACGTCGAGCGTCCTGGTGTTGGTGTCGTCGGCAAAGCCGTTGAGCGAGGAACGACTGACGTCGAAGCGGTAGTCCAGCCCCTGCACATTGGTGCTGCCGCCCGAGCCGTAATGCGCCCGGAACGAGTTCAGCGAATCCCAGGAGAAGTCCGCCTCGTTCCGGATCGGACCGGTGTGCGGCTGCTTGGTGACGAAGTTGATCGCACCGCCGGCGGCGCCCTCGCCCGACATCAACGAGGCCGGCCCCTTCAGGAATTCGACAGCCTCCAGGTTGGCCGTGTCGGTGATCCGCGAGGTCATGTTTTGCGGACCGATCTTGATGCCGTTGTAGAGCGTGTTGATTTGGCTGTTGGTGAAGCCGCGCATCGAGAAAGCAGAAGGCTCGGCCGGATTGTCGCCGGCTGTGACGCCAACCGCTCCCTGCGCGACGTCGGAGACGGTGCGGTAGCCCTGCTCGCGCATGGTCGCGGCCGAGATCACCTCCACGGTCGCCGGCGTTTCGCGCACAGCCAGGCCAAGGCGCGAGGCGCTTTCGGCGACGGCATTGGTGTTGAGCGGCGTCTGTGCTGCCGCGATCGGCACAACAGGCTTGGGCGCTATCGATGCGGCCGCTGGCCGCCGCGCAGCTGCGCGGCGTGGGCTCTGCGCGTCCCGTCCGGCCGGGCTGGCCTGCCTGCGTGATTGTGGCGCCGACACCTCGACGGGCGGCAGTGGCTCGCGGGCCTGCTGCGCCAAGGCCGCTGGCATGTCGATGGCGACGAAAGATGTGAGAGCGGCGGATGCCAGTAGGAAACGGCGTGATCGTACGATACGAAGGGAATACACGGTCTTGGACCTCGGAGTGACGTCAGTGGCACGTCACCGCGAACCAGGGTCCCATCGTCCAGCTTGTAAGCCTTCCGATGAAGCCGAATGTCTGTACTCCCCGACCGACATCTTCGCGTGTGACCACGGCTGACGGCAGGTCTCCTGGCTCGCGGGTCAGTACCTTGCGTCGCCTTCCCGGGACCGAGATACCCAGTGGCATGTGACGCAAGATTCGCCGCTTACAGTTGCGGGGGCAGCCACGGCATTGGGGACAACGTCCCCGCACCGCATTCCCTTTTCATCCCCTATCGGGGAAACCGTCGCAAGCATCTAGGATTACGATCCAGACAGAGTCAATGTGCCAGTTGCGGCGTTACTGCCACAACGACCAATTTCCCTTGGAGATAAGCATGGAAGGCGAGACCTTCCTCTGGCTGATACGGCACGCGCCCGTCGATGGCGTCACGGGGACGATCCATGCAGCCGACGCGCCGGCCGATCTCGGCGCTCGCGCGCAGCTCGAGGCTCTGCGATACCGCCTGCCGCGGGACGCCGCGAGCTATGCGAGCCCGTCGCGGCGCACGGTCGAGACGGCCCGCGCGCTGGGTCTCGAGCCGGTGCAGCTGGACGAATTCAGCGAGCAGAACTTTGGCGACTGGACCGGCCGTCGGCATGACGAACTCGCCGCGACCGGTGGCGAGGCCTATGCGCAGTTCTGGAGCGATCCGGCGCGCGGACGGCCGCCGGGCGGCGAAAGCTTTGAGGATCAGGTCGGGCGGGTCCGGTTAGGTCTGTCAAAGATCGGCGCCGGGGCCGCAACGCTCGTCGTGCATTCCGGCACGATCCGGGCGGCGCTGTGCATCGCGCTGGATCTGACGCCACAAGCGGCGCTCCGCTTTGTGATCGATCCGCTGTCGCTGACCCGGATCGACCGGCTCGCGACCGGCTGGCGCGTCGTCTGCGTCAATCAGCCGATGATTTAATCAGGCCGGACGATCCGGCACATTGGCCTGCGCAAAGGTCGCCATGCCGTTGTGGAGCGCGCAAGCCGACCGCACCAGCGGCAGCGCGATGGCCGCGCCCGATCCTTCGCCGAGCCTGAGATCGAGGCTGATCAGCGGCTGCACATTCAGCGCGCGCAGCACCAGCCGATGTCCCTGCTCGGCGGATTGATGCGAGGCCAGCAGGAACGGCTGGCACGAGGGGTTGAGCCGCGCCGCCGCCAGTGCCGCCACCGACACGATGAAGCCGTCGATCAACACGGGAATGCGGCGCTGTGCAGCCGCGATAATTGCACCGCAGATGGCCGCGATTTCGAGACCGCCGACGGCGCACAGGATCTTTTCGGGCGAAGCGCCCGCAATGCCATGGCGTGCGATCGCAGCGTCGATCACCCGCGCCTTATGCGCACGGCCGGCCGCGTCGATACCGGTGCCGCTGCCCGCGATCTCCGCGGCGCTCACGCCGAGCAAGCCGGCCGCGATCGCCGCCGATGTCGTGGTGTTCCCGATGCCCATCTCGCCGAAGATCAGAAGATCGGGCTGCGCAGCCTGCGCGCGCGTCACCGCACGTCGGCCGGCTTCGAAGGCGAATGCCAGCTCTGTGGGGGTGAGCGCAGCCTCGACGCTGAAATCACGTGTGCTGCTGCGCGGCTTGTCGGTCACGATCCCAGCCATCTCCTCCTGCGCCAGCGTGCCGGCGTCGATGACTTCGAGGTTAGAGCCCAACTCACGCGCGAGCACCGAGATCGCGGCACCGCCGGAGGCAAAATTCGCCAGCATCGCGATGGTCACTTCTTGCGGATAGGCCGAGACGCCCTGCGCGACGATGCCGTGATCGCCGGCAAAGATGATGATCGGCACCCGCGCCGCGCGCGGCTGCTCGGTTGCTTGCAGGCCGGCAAGGTCAATCGCGAGCTGCTCGAGCCGGCCGAGCGCGCCGGTCGGTTTCGTCAGTTGCGCCTGCCGCGCCACCGCCGCCTCGCGGTGGACTGCGGAGATCTCGGGGCATTGTTGGGTGACCCATTCGGGGAGCATGCTGCCTCGCTTGCCTCACGGCCTGCGCTTGAGGATGTAATTGTCCATGATCCAGCCGTGCCGTTCGCGCGCCTCTTGGCGCACCGCGACGATACGCGGGCCGATCTCGGCCAGCGCGCCGGACATGACGATCTGATCGGCCATGCCGAGATAGGCGCCCCACCAGATGTGCAGGCCTTCCGGATCGAGCGACTGGAACGCCGTGCCGCCGTCGAGCATCACAACCACGGTATCGACGCCTTGCGGCCAACCGCCATCGCGCAAGCGGCGTCCGGTCGTGACCAGGAAGGGCTCGCCGATGTCGTTGAGCGGCAGCGCATGCGCCGCACACAGCGCCTGGATCGAGGTGATGCCGGGAACGACCTCGATCTTTGGCGAGGGATTGAGCCGCCGCGCGATGCGCAGCGAGGAATCATAAAGCGAGGGATCGCCCCAGATCAGCAGCGCGACCTTGCCCTCGCCTTCGAGATGATCCGCGATCGTCTGCGACCAGGCAGCGGCGACGGCATCATGCCAATCGTCCACGCCCTTGCGATAGTCCGCTTCAGCGGCGTCGCGGACGGGCAGATCGAACTCGGCAATGCGGGTCGTGTCGCTGGCGAGCACATCGGCGCAGATCGTCCGCCTGAGATCGGCGAGGTCGGACTTGGCCGTTCCCTTGCGCGGGATCAGGACGAGATCGGCCGCGTTGATGGCAGTGATCGCGGCACGCGTGAGCTGCTCGGGATCGCCGCAACCGATGCCTATCAGGGAGAGCGTGAGCATCGTGGCTGCGAAGGGCGGCCACAGCGGCCGCCCTTTCGCTTGTCTCTAGGCCGCGTTGTGCAAACGCGGCGTGACGAGGCCGGACGCGGTGACGCCGCGCAATGACTTCGCCAGCGCCAGCACGCCGAGATCGGCGAGCGGCTCGATCACGATGACCAACGCATAGGACGCCGCGAAGGTCGCGATGTTTGCGAGGTTGGTCGCGCCGAAGCCCGATCCATAAATCGCCCAGAACGCCACCCAGGCGATGACACCCGCCTGATAGGTCGTCGAAAGCGCCAGCGCCTGGCGATACTTCAGATCGACATAGGCCGTGTTGCGCGAAATGATCCGCGTGGCGATCGCCTGGATCCCGAACAGCGGCACCAGCAGCGTGGTGACGTTCATGCCATATTGCGGCAGGTCCGGCGGCTCGAAGAAGATGCCCTGGAACAGCAGGCCGAACGCAAGGCCGAAGGCCGCAGGCGCCGCTCCAAACAGCAGGAACAAGGTCGAGCCGAGGATGAAGTGCACTTCGGACACGCCGACCGGGAAGTGCGGCAGGATCTCGAAGAAGACGAACACGAGGCCCGTGGTGGCGAGCGTGCGCGCCGCGAATGACGTGATGCCCTGCTCGCGCACGGTCTCGACCGCGAGCTTCAAGGCAACGCCGCCAACGGCGATGCCGGTTGCGTAACTCAGCACGAGCTTGGCGTCCGAGACTAGTCCGGGTTCGATATGCATGGCTCAGATCCTTCTTGCCGTCACACCCGACGGCCTTGGCCTCAAAACGTGCACGGCCGGTCTCCTGGCTCGCGGTTCACTGGGAGTCTCCGGCCTTCCCGAACCTTGCGGCCCAGTGGCTGATCGAAGTCCCTCACCGCTTACAGTCGCGGGGGCGGCTGGGGTTTTGGGCGCCGCAACTGGGTCCGCCCATCCCCATTCCCGATTATGCTCCGGCGCTTTGCGCCGCGTCGAGCACCATGCCTCTCCTGTGTGCCCCTTTCGCCAGCCGGGCGTCAAGGGGCGAAGGGTGGCCGTGGCCGTCATGACGGATAATCCCCCGCCAGCGCGCCGAACAGGATGACGGCCGCCGTCGAGGCCGCCCCGCCCCGCGCAAGCTGCTCCGCAAGTTCCGAAATGGTGGTGCGGACCAGCCGCTCATCGGGACGGCCGAGCGATTCGGCAAACAACGCCGGCGTGGTTGGGGCGAGGCCGTGCTCGATCAATTTGACGACAAGCGCCGGAAACGTGCGACGGCCCATATAGACCACGGTCGTCGCCTCCGGATCGGCCAGCGCCACCCAGTTGAGGTCTGGCGGCAGCTCGCCGGTGACGTCCGCCCCGGTCACGAACTGTACGCGGCGGGAGGTGTGACGCCGGGTCAGCGGAATGCCGGCTTGCGCGGCGGCGACACAGGCCGAGGTGACACCGGGAATGATCTCGTAGCCGATGCCGGCTTCGCGTAGCGTCTCGAGCTCCTCCTCGAGCCGGCCAAAGATGCCGGCATCGCCCGACTTCAATCGCACCACGCGCGCGCCTGTTGCGGCGTAGTCGACCAGCAGGCGGTTGACGTGGTGCTGCTTGGTCGAGGCCCGTCCTGCCCGTTTTCCCACCGCGACGAGATTGGCGCCGGGCCGGGCCAGATCGAGGATCGCGCCCGAAGCAAGATCGTCATAGAGCACGACATCAGCTTCGCGCAGCCGCGCGGCACCCTTGAGCGTGAGCAGCTCGGGATCGCCGGGGCCGGCGGAGACGAAACTGACAAAACCGCTCACCGGTCCTCCGCGATCAGATGGAAGAACGTGCCGGTGGCTTGTCCCCGCCGCGAGCCGGTCTCGGCGATGATCACGCCTGTCGCGTCCTGCACGACCGCCAGCGGCGTGTCGGGCTGCGCGAGAATCGTCGAATAGTGGAATTCGTGGCCACGCAGGCGTGCACCGGCCTGATGCCCCGGCATCGGCGCGGCGAGCTCGGCCAGACGATAGCCCAGATGCATGCGGCGTTTGGCAAAGCTCGTCTCAAGGCCGAGCAGGCCCGTCATCTCGTGGCGGATGCCGTCGGCGTCGGTCAACGCGGTGCCCAGCACCATATAGCCTCCGCATTCGCCATGCACCGGGCGCGTTTCGGCGAAGGCGCGCAATCCGCTGCGGAAGCGCGCATTGGCCGCGATCTTGCCGGCCTGCAGCTCGGGATAGCCGCCAGGCAGCCAGCACACATCGGCGCCCGGATCAGGGCCTTCATCGGCGAGCGGCGAGAATGTCGAGATCTCCGCACCCGCCGCGCGCCACGCTTCCAGCATATGCGGATAGACGAAGGAGAACGCGGCGTCACGGGCGAGCGCAATGCGCTGGCCGGGTGGCGTCACGTTGACGCCGCTCGCGGCAGGTTGCGGCGACCAGGTGGCAGCCGAACGCAGCACCGCGTCGAGATCGACATGCTCGGCGACGAAGCGGGCGGCCTCGTCGATCAGCTTGCCGATCTCCGCTTGCTCCTCGGCCTGGACCAGTCCGAGATGCCGTTTCGGCAGGCTGATCTCGGCATGGCGCGGCAGCGCGCCGAACACGGCGATGCCGGCATCCAACAGCGCGCGCCGCACGAGGGCTTCGTGGCGCGGGCTCGCAACGCGATTGAGCACGACGCCCGCAAGGCGCACACCGGGACGGTAATCGCGAAGGCCCGCGGCAATCGCGGCCGCCGTTTGGGCCTGGCCCGAGGGATCGATCACCAGCAGCACCGGCCAGTCCAGCATCTCCGCGATGTCGGCGGTCGCCCCGGTGCCGCAGACGCCACGCGCGGCGACGCCGTCGAACAGACCCATCGAGCCTTCGGCCAGCACGACATCGGCGTCAGTGCCGCGACTGACGAGATGCGAGATCGTCCCGCGATTCATCGCCCAGCTGTCGACGTTGACCGAGGCGCGTCCGGTCGCGGCTGCATGAAACGCGGGATCGATGTAATCGGGGCCGCTCTTGAAGCACTGCACCCGCAATCCGCTATTGCACCAGGCGCGGGCGAGCGCCAGCGTCAGCGTCGTCTTGCCGACGCTAGAGGCCGGCGCGGAGATGACGAGCCCTGCCGCCATCACGACACCTCCGGAAAGCGCGGCTCGGCGCCCACGGGGCGATAGCGGCGGTCGTAGTCGGCGGCATAGAGACGGCTCTCGGAAAAATCCGCCGCGCCCAGAGTCTTGCCGACCAGGATGAGCGCGGTGCGCTCCATCTCGGCTCCGACAGCGGCGTCGAGTGTTGCGAGCGTGGCGCGGACGATGCGCTGCTCAGGCCAGCTCGCACGCCAGACGATCGCGACCGGGCAGTCCGCGCCGTAATGCGGCGTCAGCTCGGCGACGACCTTGTCGAGCAGATGGATCGACAGATGGATCGCGAGCACCGCGCCGGTGGCGGCGAAGGCGGCGAGCTTCTCGCCTTCAGGCATCGCGCTGGCGCGGCCCGGCGTGCGCGTCAGCACCACCGTCTGGGCAAGGCCGGGCAGCGTCAGCTCGGCCTCCAGCGCAGCCGCGGCGGCCGAGAAAGCGGGAACGCCGGGCGTGACCGTGTAGGGAATGTCGAGCGCGCGCAGGCGGCGGAGCTGTTCGCCCATCGCCGACCAGATCGAGAGATCGCCGGAATGTAGCCGCGCAACGTCCTTGCCATCCGCATGCGCGGCGGCGATCTCCGCGACGATCTCGTCGAGCGACAGTGGCGCGGTGTTGACGATCCGCGCTCCGGGCGGGCAATGCGCCAAGACGCCTTCAGGGACAAGCGAGCCGGCATAGAGACAGACCGGACAGGCGGCGATGAGGTCGCGGCCGCGCAACGTCAGCAAGTCAGGAGCGCCCGGCCCTGCGCCGATGAAATGCACCGTCATGCGCCGTCCCCTTCCGCGATTGCCGCGGTCGCGGTGCGATCCTGCGAGACCACCCGCGTCGCGATCAATCGCGCGCCAGGTCCAGCTGCCGCAAGCGCCGCCGCTTCGGCGACCGATCCCGTCCCGAACTTTTTCGCGATGAGCTTTGACTGCGTCGGCGTCTCGATGCCGGCCAGCATTTCGGCGGCAATCCCCTTGATAGGCACGCCGCATTCGCCCGCAAGCTGCTTCAGCGCCTCGGCGTCGGCCTTGTCGCTGACCGTTGCCACCGCTGCGAGCCCATCGGGACCGCCGGCCGCCTCAAGCGCCTCGCGCAACGACGCGAGCGTAACGTCCTTCTTGAATCCGAGCCCGGCAACCTTCATCGGACCGCACTCCATTGCAGCACCGGCCGCACCGCCGCCCAGGACCGGTAGCGGCCAAGCGGAGTGGCATGCGCAATCTCGACCCGCATCAAGTCGCCGCCGTGGCGCTGGTGCAGCTCACCCAGCAGCGCTTCCGTTTCCAACGTTACTGAATGCGCGACCAGCCGCGTACCGGGCGCGAGCCGCGACCAGACCGCGTCGAACATCGCGATGTCGAGACCGCCGCCAATGAACACGGCGTCAGGTGCGTCCAGGTCAGCAAGGACTTCAGGCGCCTTTCCTGTGATGACTGTGATCCGATGTGCCAACCCGAACGCCGCTGCGTTGCCGCGGATGTTCGCGGCGCGATCCTCGCGCGGCTCGACGGCGATCGCCATCCCGCCGCACAGTGTCCACTCGACTGAAATCGAACCCGAGCCTGCGCCAATGTCCCACAGCCGTTCACCGGGACGCGGCGCCAGCGCCGAGAGCGCGAGCGCACGGACCGGACGCTTGGTGATTTGGCCGTCATGGACGAAGAGATCGTCCGACAGTCCCGAGCTGCGGGGAAGGCCCTGCGCTCCTCTCGTCTCCACGGCCACCGTGACCAGGCTCCCGGCAACATCGCCTGCAAAACTGTCGGCGCGATGCGCGTTGATAATTTCGCGCGGCCCGCCAAGCGCGGTGAGTGTCCAGAATGTCGAGGCACCCCATCCGCGCGCCGTCAGCCATTTCGCAAGTTCGCCTGCCGCCTTGCCATCGCGCACGAGGCAAATGATGCGTGCACCTCGCGCCAGATGCGGCACCAGACGCTCAAATGGCGCAGCGTGGAGACCGAGACAGGCAATCGCTTCGAGACGCCAGCCCAGTCGCGCGGCGGCGAGCGAGAAGGTCGACGGCGCGGAATGCGCGATCCACTCGCCGGCGTCCAGCTTCTCGGCGAGGCTCGCGCCGGCGCCGTACCAAAACGGATCGCCGGAGGCGAGCACCGCTGTCGGACGGTCGCGGCAGCTCAGCACGACATCTGCGTCGAACGGCACCCGCCATGGACGGCCGCGCCCGGTCACGCCGGCAAGCGCAAGATGCCGTTCACCGCCGAAGACAGTTTCGGCATCATCGAGCGCCTTTCGGCTTGCCTCGGACAGCCCGGCAAGTCCATCTTCGCCGATACCGATGATGGTCAGCCAGGGATCAGCCATGACGCGCGCCCTCATTCTGGGCGGAACGGCCGACGCGAGCCTGCTTGCGGCGGAGATCGCGCGCGCCGGCATCGGCGCCGTGTATTCCTATGGCGGCCGCACCCGCGCGCCCGCCAATCAGCCGTTGCCGACGCGTATCGGCGGTTTTGGCGGCGTCGGCGGTCTTGCCGATTACATTCGTCGGGAAGAGATCACGCACGTGATCGACTCGACCCATCCCTTTGCCGCCGAGATGAGCCGCAATGCGGTCGCGGCTTGCGCGGAAACCGGCACGCCGCTGATCGCTCTCGAGCGCGCGCCCTGGACTCAAGCGCCCGGCGATAACTGGATCGAAATATCTGATGTCGACGCCGCGGTCGCCGCACTGCCCGAGGCGGCGGCAAATGTGTTCCTCGCCATCGGCCGCCAGCACATCGCACCGTTCGCGACCAAGCCGCAGCACGCCTACACGCTGAGATTCGTCGATCCGCCCGATGCGCCCCTGCCCTTCGGCGCGGACGTCATCGTGTCGCGTGGGCCGTTCACGCTTGAGGGCGAGCTGGAGATGATGCGCGCGCGAGGCATCACCCGGATCGTCGCCCGCAATTCGGGCGGCAACGGCGCGCGCGCCAAGATCGACGCAGCCCGCAGGCTCGGCGTGCCCGTGATCATGATCGCGCGACCGCAACTGCCGGAACGGTTGCGGGTCGACAGCGTGGCCGAGATCATGCAGTGGCTCGGTCATCGGACCTGCCTCGGCGCATAGACCCAGCGGCCGACGCGGCGGGTCTGCGAGTTGCCGACGATCACCAGCGTGCGCATGTCGGCCATTTCAGGTGTCGCTTCGTTCAGCCTGACGGTCTCGATCTTCTCATCGGCGGCGCTGATCGCGCGCGCGAAGATCACGAGGCGCTCGCCACAGCCGGCCTCGTTCAACACCGCGAGCGCACGGCCAAATCCTTCCGGCCGGCTCGCCGAGCGCGGGTTGTACATCGCAATGGCAAAGTCGGCTTCCGCGGCGAGCCGCAGACGCTTCTCGATCACCGCCCACGGCTTGAGATTGTCCGAGAGGTTGATCGCACAGAAATCATGGCCGAGCGGCGCGCCGGCGCGCGCGGCAGCCGCCAGCATCGCGGTGACGCCCGGCAGTACGCGGATCGGCAGCTCGCGCCATTGCGGCGCCTGTTCAAGCACCTCGAACACGGCGGAGGCCATCGCGAAGACGCCGGGGTCGCCCGAGGACACGATGACGACCTGCCCGCCTTCGGCGGCGAGCCGCAATGCCTCGCTTGCGCGGTGTAATTCTTCGCGATTATCGGACGGATGCAGCTTGAGTCCCGATCGCGGCGGCACGCGCGCGACATAGGGCGCGTAGCCGAGAATGTCCGTCGCGGCGGCAAGCGCGGCGGAGACCTCGGGCGTCACCAGCGCATCGCTGCCCGGTCCGAGACCCGCGATGGTCAGCGTGCCCGTCATTCGGCGGCGTCCGGATGCCGGCCCTTGCCGTGCACGAGCACGATCGCGAAATAGGGGCAGTCGGCGGCATCGATCTCCGCGAGCCGCACCACGCGCTCGCCCGGCATGGTGCCGCGCTCGACCAGCCAGGCGTCGTCCAGCCGTCCGGCGGCAGCGAGCGCGCGGCGAACCTTGGCGAGATTGCGCCCGGTCTTCATGATCACGAGCGCATCGGAATCGCGCATGCGGCGCTCGAGCTCGGCCTCGGCGAGCGTGCCCATGAGCACCGTCGTCACGTCGTCACCGAGCGCGATCGGTTGTCCCACGCCATTCCAGCAGCCGACCATGCCGGGAATGCCGGCGATCACCTCGATCTCGACGCGGCCTTGCAGGCGCGTGTGCAGATGCATGAAGGAGCCGTAGAAGTAAGGATCGCCCTCGCAGAGCACGACGACGTCGACCGCGCGCGCCAGCCGCGCCAGTCGCTCCGCCCATTCGTCGTAGAAGCCGGCAAGCAGCTGGACGTATTCAGGCGCGTCGAAGGCGATCTCCGTGGTGACAGGATATTCCATCGGATATTCGGTGACGTCGCCCGCCAACATGCCCTCGACGATGCGTCGCGCCTGGCCGGGCCGGCCCTTCTTGCGGAAATAGGCGACATGCTTTGCGCCGCGCACCGTGCGATCGGCGCGCACGCTCATCATATCGGGATCACCAGGGCCGAGACCGCAGCAAATGATGCGTCCCATCGCTATTCGCTCCGGCTCGCCAGCGCGTTCACGGCGGCGACCGTGATCGCGGAACCGCCGAGGCGGCCCTCGACCGTCAATGCCGGCACCGGGGGATTGGCTATCAGCGCAGCTTTGGATTCGGCCGCGCCGACGAAGCCGACCGGACAGCCGATGATGGCCGCGGGCCGCGGGCAGTCCCGGTCCTCCAGCATGTTGAGGAGATGAAACAACGCGGTCGGCGCGTTGCCGATCGCCACGATCGCGCCGTCGAGATGCGGCCGCCATAGCTCCAGGGCCGCGGCCGAACGGGTGTTGCGCATGGACTGCGCGAGCGCGGGAACGGTCTCGTCGCCCAGCGTGCAGATGACGGCGTTGGCGGCGGGAAGCCGCGCCCGCGTAATTCCTTCGGAGACCATGCGCGCGTCGCACAGGATCGGTGCGCCCTTCTGCAAGGCCGCGCGCGCAGCAACCGCCATGCCTGAAGTGAAGCGGATATGCGCCTCCAGGCCGACCATGCCCGCGGCATGGATCATCCGCACCACCACCTGCTCCTCGTCCGGCGTGAAGCGCGCAAGATCGGCTTCGGCCCGGATGGTCGCAAAGGACTGCCGGTAGATCGCCGCGCCGTCGGTCTCGTAAATGTACGGCATCAGTGCCCTCCCATCAGGATGGAGGGTTCCCTGACGATGTCGTCGCGGTTCAGCCCGCGCAGGATGGGCTCGTCGCGCGTCGACCCACCGCGCACGAGATCGAAGCCGGCGCCGGTCGCAACCAGAGTGATGGCGGCGGGACCCGAATGGGCGCAGCCCTTGGCACAGCCGGAGACGTGGAGCCGTGCGGCCGCGCCGATGTTCGGGGCCAGGGCCGCGGCAAGGCCGCGGGTATCGGCATGCGCCTCGCGACAGCGTGGCGCACCGCTGCACGCGATGACGCGCAGCGCGGGATCATAGGCCTCGGTGATGAGACCAGTCGCGCTCGGCATCGCGCGCTTGCCCTCGCTCAAAACCATCCGCCATGGCGTCATGCGCAGCGCATGTCCGCAACCGGCGAACTGGTTGAGCGTCGCATGCGCCATCTGTCCGAAGGCGACGCCAACCATCGCACCTTGCGCATAGAGGCCGGGACGCGCCGCGGCCATGATCGGCGCCGGCTCGGCCTCGCCGCGCAACGCCTCCGGCAAGATTGCACCCGCAGCAAGATGCGCCGCCATCCGCCCTCGTCCGCCTCTGGCGCCGCCTGAGGTCACGAACCAGTTGGCGAATGCGAGTGCGGTGCTCACGGCCTCGCCGCGCGCGACGGAGCGGCCGAGTTTGTCGCCATCAGCCCGCACCAGCAGTCCGCCGGAACGATCGCGCTCGATCCGCACGTCCGCGGAATCGCCGGCAAGCACGCGTGAGGTGCCGTCATCGATCGCGAAGCCGAACTTGGTTGGAAGTTCGAGCTTGCTATCGGCGAGTGCTTCCTCGAGCTCGGCGGCGAGCGATTGGGTCGCGTCCCCGCTACGCCAGAACGGCGTCACGAGGATGTTGCGACGGGATTCGGTCTCAGCATCCGGGTCGAGCAGCGCCAGTTGCGCAAGGCCGTCGAGCAGCAGCCTGTGGCTGGTCTCGTTGACGCCCCTGATCTGGAGATTGGCTCGGCTGGTCACGTCGACCAGGCCGTTGCCATGGCGTTCGGCGAGATGAGCCAGTCCGGAGATTTGTGTCGCTTCCAGCCGTCCGCCGAACGGACGCACGCGGACCACGAGCCCGTCGCCCGATTGCATCGGGCGCAGCGCGCCGGGACACCAGCCCTTGACCACGGAAGCACTCATGACGCCTCCCGCAGCGCAGCCGCGATCGAATTGCGGCGCGTACGCCAGAGCGAGGCCTCATGCAGGCGCGTGAAACACGTCTCCATCGCCGCCAGCGCCGCCGGATTTTCGCGGGCCATGAAGGCGCGGACGTCGTCATCGCCGAGCGTCGCATCGTAGTACAGGTCGAACAGATGCGGCGGCACGGCGCCGGCCAGATGCGCGAAGGCGGCCATATGCTCGAGCGTCGCGGTGATCTCGGCCGCCCCGCGAAAACCGTGGCACATCATGCCGGCGATCCAGGCCGGATTGGCCGCGCGTGCGCGGACGACACGGGAGATTTCCTCGGTCAGCGTACGCGCGTGCGGCTGCTCGGGGCGCGTCGCATCGAGATGATAGAGCGATGGTCCTGCCGCGCCGAGATGGGCTGCGGCAGCCGCAATGCCGGCCTCATGCGCGGCATAGTCGGCCGCGAGCAGAAGATCGGTTTCAGGCAAATCCTGCACGTGCACGAAAGCATCGGCGGATGCGAGCCGCTTCTCGATACCGGCACGATCGAGCGTGATCTCGCCGTCGGCCGAGAACGCCCATGACGATGCCGAGAGCCAGGCTTCGCCGGCGGCGTCGCGCGTCTCGGGCGTGAAGGCGTCCGGGATTGCCGAGAGACCCACGCCGTATTGTCCGGGACGCGGCGCGAACACGCGCGATGTGCGATGGCGATAGGGATTTTCGTCGCCCTCGTCCTCGCGGGCCGACAGCGCCTCGGCTGCCGCTTCGAACAATTGCGCAAGGCCCGAGAAGACGTCGCGAAACAGGCCCGAGACCCGCAGCGTGACGTCGATGCGGGGCCGGCCAAGCTCGGCAGGCGCGATGATGTCGTAGCCGGTGACACGGCCGGACGCATGATCCCAGCGCGGTGCGAGGCCGGCCAGATGCAGCGCCATGGCAAACTCCTCGCCTGCGGTGCGCATCGTCGCCGAGCCCCAGAGATCAACCACGAGTCCTTTCGGCCAGTCGCCGTGATCCTGCAAATGGCGGCGCAGCAGCTCTTCCGCGAGCTTGATGCCTTGCGCATGCGCCGACGGCGTCGGCACCGCACGCGGATCGACGGCAAAGAGATTGCGTCCCGTAGGCAGCACGTCCTGGCGGCCGCGATAGGGTGAGCCTGACGGCCCCGGCGCGACGCGCTGTCCTGCAAGCGCGGCCCGCAAGGCGTCGCGTTCCGCGTCGCCGCAGGCGCCGCGGCCGAACACGTGGAGGCCGTCGCCGAACTGGCTTTCCTTGAGATCGCAGACGAAGCGGTCGATCCGCGGGATCGCTTCGGCCGGTGCGGCCGCTGCATCCAGACCAAGATCGTCTTCGAGGCCAGCCGCACGCGCCTCGTCACGGATCGCGGCGATCAGGCGCTGGCGGCGGGCGGGATCGAGGCCATCGGCCGTCGAGTACTCGTCGAGGAGCTGTTCAAGCCTGCGCAGCCCGTCCGGCACCGCTGATGCCGCGAGTTGCGGCGGCAGATGGCCAATCGTGACGGCACCCAGGCGCCGCTTGGCCTGCGCGGCCTCGCCGGGATCGTTGACGATGAAGGGATAAATGACGGGCAGATCGCCGATGAGGGCTTCCGGCCAGCACGCCTGCGACAGCGCCACGGATTTTCCGGGCAGCCATTCCAGCGTGCCATGCGCGCCTATATGCACGACGGCATCACAGCCCTGCCCTCGGAGCCAGAGATAGAACGCGACATAGGCATGGCGCGGCGTGCGGGCGAGATCGTGATACTCGGCATCGCGCGCGGTCGCATCGCCACGCTCCGGCTGAACCGCGATGATCGACCGGCCGCATTGAATCGCGGCGAAATGGAACGCGCCATCGCGACAACCCGGATCAGTCTCCGGCGCGCCCCAGGCTTGCGCGAGATCATCCTGCAAGACTTGCGGAAGCCGCGAGAGCGCAGCGCGGTAGTCGGCAACGCTCCAGCTCAAGGTCTGCTTGAGCAGCGTTTCGCCGAGCGCATGGACCGGATCGACATCGAAGCCAGCCTCCGCGAGGTCGGACACCAAGGCATCGACCGAGGCCAGGGCATCGAGACCGACCGCATGCGCGATCTGATGCGGGCGGCCCGGATAGTTGGAGAGCACGAGCGCCATCCGCTTTTCGGCGGCCGGCTTCTCCGCAAGGCGACGCCAGGCCGCAACGCGCGCGGCCACGGCGTTCACGCGCTCCTCGTCGGGCCTGTGTGCCAGGTGCGAAAATTGCAAATCGGGATCGCGCATCGCCGCCGATTTGAAGCTCACCACGCCCGCAAACAGGCGGCCGTCGACCTCGGGCAGCACCACATGCATCGCGAGGTCGCCGGGCGAGAGGCCGCGGAGCGAACTCGCCCAGTCCTCGCGGCGTGCCGTGGAGAGCGCGACCTGGAACACCGGGCAGGATGCGGCGTCGAACGGCGTCGTGCCGTCGTCGCCCATCGCCGAGAACGCCGTCGCATTGACGATCGCGGCCGGAGGATTTTGCGCCAGATACTCGCGCAACCAATCCGCAACTCCCGCGGCTTTCAGCGAGGTGACGAACACACCATGCGCGTCGAACCTCTTCTCGCGCAATGCGGCGATCAGGGCATCGACCGGGCCAGTGTCGGCAGCGGTGAGATAGGAGCGATAGAAGGCCACGAGCGCGCGCGGCCTGCCCTCACCCGACGCCGGCGCGGCAATGACACCGCGCGCCCGATCGTAAAAGCCCATCTCGGGGACGGTCATCTCCCCGATAACAGGTCCCGCATAGAGGCCCGAGGCCAATGCAAGCTGCGCGATTGCGGCTTGCGATGCGACGGGGCCGCCGGTGTCGCAGAGCACCTTGAGCCGACGCAATGTCGAGACCGGCAGGGTCGAATACGCATCGAGCCGCGTGTCGTCGCGGCCGTCGGCCGGCAGCACGGCCAGCACGATGCCGCGCTCCTTGGCGAGCTGTTGCAGGGCCGCAAGTCCATACGACCAGTAAGACTCGCCACCGATCAGGCGAACCAAGATGCCGCGCGCGTGCGCAAGAGTGCGTTCGATATAGGTGTCGACCGAGAGCGGGTGACGGAGTTCGGCGAGATTGACGAGCCGTAGCGACGGCAGGCTGTCGCGGCCACGGCGCCAGCCGGCCGCGAAGGCGGCAAGATCGGAATCCGAATACGAGAGCACCACGAGATCGGCCGGATCCTGGCCGATGTCCCTTGGTATCGCGGTCTCCTCGAGACCGCGGCTCTCGCGGAAGACGACGTGCATCAGATACCGAGTCCCGCCTTAATCGCGGCTTCATCAATGTTTCCGTGCTCGCCGATCACCACCAGCTTTGATCGCCTCGCACCCGCGCCCCAGGGCTTGTCGAACTGGTGCCGCACGCGCTCGCCGACCGCTTGCAGCAAGAGACGCATCGGCTTGCCTTCCATCGCGATGTAACCCTTGATGCGCAGCACATTCTGCTCGCGCGCCAGACGCTGAACGGATGCAACCAGCGCGTCGATATCGGTGACTTCAGGAAGATCGATCACGACGGACGCAAAATCGTCGTGCTCGTGATCCTCCTCGCCGTCGTGATGCGAGGGACGCGCGGCGAGATCGTTCTCGGCGGCAGCTCCGAGACCGAGGATGAGGCGCGCATCGATCGCGCCGTCGGTAATCGCCAGCATCGGCACGCGGCGCGACATCTCGGCGGTGATCGCCGCTTTGGCTGCTTCGAGCCCTGCCGCACCCGCAAGATCGGCCTTGGTCAGCAGCACGATGTCGGCGCAGGCGATCTGGTCCTCGAACACTTCCGACAGCGGGGTCTCGTGATCGAGATTCCCGTCCGCCGCGCGCTGCGCTTCGACGGCGTCAGGGTCGGGCGCGAAACGGCCGGCGGCGACAGCTTCGGCGTCGGCCAACGCGATCACGCCGTCGACCGTGATGCGCGAACGAATCTCCGGCCAGTCGAACGCCTTCAGCAAAGGCTTGGGCAGCGCCAGGCCCGAGGTCTCGATCAGGATATGATCGGGTCGCACCGGCCGCGACAGCAGCTTCTCCATGGTCGGAATGAAATCGTCAGCGACGGTGCAGCAGATGCAGCCATTGGCGAGCTCGATGATGTTCTCTTCCGGGCAATTCGCATCGGCGCAGGATTTCAGAATCTCGCCATCGACGCCCTCGCTGCCGAACTCGTTGACGAGCACCGCGAGCTTCTTGCCGTTGGCGTTGGCAAGCAGATGCTGGATCAGCGTGGTCTTGCCGGAGCCGAGAAACCCCGTGACGACCGTGACCGGGACCTTTGCGAGCGAATTCATTCGGCGGGCTCCGGCACGACGGCCAAGGGGAGAATGGGGGGAATGGGGGGAATGCGGGCAAGCGATTGCTTGCGGAAGATCTCCGGGCGGCTGCGCCAGGGCACGAGGCCATCGGGCGCGGCCGCATAGGCCGCGGCGCCCGCGACCACGTCGCTCGCATGCGCATCCGAGAGGCGACCATAGACATAGGACCAGCGGCCGGGCGCGCTGAGCGCGACCGAGCAACCCTGGTTGCATGCAGACAGGCATTCGACGGGAACCACGCTGACGCCGTCGGGCACGCCGGCCTCGAGGATCGCACCATGCAGGCGCTTGCCGGGCGTCGTCTCGCCCTCGCCAAGCGTCTCGCCGGCGCGGCAGGTGATGCAGACATGAAGTGTGACGGTCATCGCTTCTTCCAGAATAAACAGCGGGAAGCGAAGAGGCCCACGAACCGTTCTTGCGAAGGCCCGTTTCCCCGTCGCGGAACACCCCGTCCGCCGGTCCAAAATCGTCCGCGCTGGCAGGTCTCCCGGCTTCCGGAGCAGGGTTTCCCCTTCGATCCCCGCCTTCCCGATCCCATGGGGATCAGTGGCTTCGGGCATCTCTCCGGTCACGGTCGCGGGGGCGGCTGCATTTTGGAACCAAATCTTGCCGATTCGGGCCCTATCGCATTCCCTCTTCGCCTGTCGTAGGACAGGAACCAACGCCGGGCCACCATTTGCCCCCGACCGCCTCTTGTCAAGCCGAAGGACCCCGTCCGATGACGTCAGAACCGGATACCCAGACGGCCGACGAAACCGACGCCCGCCACGCCTCGAAAATGGCGAAGAAGAAGGTCGCCCGCGACAAGATCATGGCGACCAAGAGCGGCGAAAAGGGCCTCATCATCGTCCACACCGGCGCCGGCAAGGGCAAGTCCTCCTCCGCCTTCGGCATGATCGTCCGCTGCGTCGCCCATGGCTTCCCCTGCGCGGTCGTGCAGTTCATCAAGGGCGCCTGGGACACCGGCGAGCGCCGCATGCTCACCGGCCATTTCGGCGACCTCTGCCAGTTCCACGCCATGGGCGAAGGTTTTACCTGGGAGACGCAGGACCGCGCCCGCGACATCGCCGCCGCGCGCGCCGGCTGGGAGAAAGCCAAGGAGCTGATCCTCGACCAGAATCTCCGCATGGTCGTGCTCGATGAGATCAACATCGCGCTGCGCTACGACTATCTCGACATCGCGGAGGTTGTCGAATTCCTCACGACGCAGAAGCCGCCGATGACGCATGTCGTGCTCACCGGACGCAACGCCAAGGACGAGCTGATCGAGATCGCCGATCTCGTCACCGAGATGACGCTGGTCAAGCATCCCTTCCGCTCCGGCATCAAGGCGCAAGCCGGCGTCGAGTTCTAAGAAGCTCGCGATGGCGCGCGCATTGATGATCCAGGGCGCCGGCTCGGACGTGGGCAAATCGCTCATCGTCGCCGGCCTCGCGCGCGCCTTTGTGCGACGCGGCCTGCGCGTGCTCCCGTTCAAGCCGCAGAACATGTCGAACAATGCGGCCGTCACGGTCGACGGCGGCGAGATCGGCCGCGCCCAGGCGCTCCAGGCGCTCGCCGCCGGCGTCGAGCCGCACACCGACATGAACCCGGTGCTGCTCAAGCCCGAGACCGATGTCGGCGCGCAGGTGATCGTGCAGGGAAAACGCATCGCGACCGCGCGTGCGCGTGAATATGCGGCGATGAAGCCATCATTGATGGGCGCCGTGCTGGAGAGCTTCGAGCGGCTGAAGGCGCGCGCCGATCTCGTGCTGGTGGAAGGCGCCGGCAGCCCGGCCGAGGTGAACCTGCGCAAGGCCGACATCGCCAATATGGGTTTTGCGCGCAAGGCCGATGTGCCGGTCGTGCTGGTCGGCGACATCGACCGCGGCGGTGTCATCGCGCAACTCGTCGGCATCAAGACGGTGATCGACCCGGATGATGCCGCGATGATCCAGGGTTTTGTCATCAACAAGTTCCGCGGCGATCCGACATTGTTCGACGACGGCTACAGACTGATCGAAGAAAAGACCGCATGGCGCGGCTTTGGCGTGCTGCCCTGGTTCGCGCGCGCCGGCGAGTTGCCAGCTGAGGATGCGCTGGGCCTGAGCGATGCGCGCAAGCCGGGCCAATGCAAGATCGCCTGTCTCGCGCTGTCGCGGATTGCCAATTTCGATGATCTCGATCCGCTCAAGCTCGAGCCCGGCGTCGATCTCGTGATGGTGCGGCCGGGCGAGGCCATTCCCGGCGACGTCAGGCTCGTCATCATCCCCGGCTCGAAATCCACTTGCGGCGATCTCGCCTTCCTGCGCGCGCAAGGCTGGGACATCGATCTCCTGGCGCATCACCGCAGAGGCGGCCATGTGCTCGGCCTCTGCGGCGGCTATCAGATGCTCGGACGCAGCGTCACGGATCCCGATGGGATCGAAGGCCCCGCCGGCGACACACCGGGTCTCGGACTTCTGGACGTCGAGACGGTGATGAGCCCGCAGAAGACGCTGACGCGTGTCGCGGCCGTGCATGCCGCGACGGATCAGCCGATCGAGGCTTATGAAATCCACATCGGCCGCACCGATGGTCCGGATCGCGCGCGGCCATTCGCAAGGCTGAACGGCGAACCGGAAGGCGCGATCTCGCGCGACGGACGCGTGCAGGGCAGTTATCTGCACGGCCTGTTCACGTCGGATGTTTTCCGCAAGGCGTTTTTGGCGAAGCTCGACATTCCCGCCGGCGACGAGCCCTATTCCGCCAGGGTCGAGAGCGCGCTCGATGCGCTCGCCGATCACATCGAAGCCCATCTCGACGTCGAAGGCCTGCTCGCGCTAGCGCGCTAGAACCTCAGTCAGGCGCGTCCATTCGGAGTCGCCGCCCGGAAGCCCGAGGCGCAGCCATGTCGGCTCTCGCGCGAACACGCGCGACCAGATGTGGCGACTCGCCAGCTTCTCCTGTGCGGCGAGCGCGTCAGGCGTCGCGTAGAGGCGAAACAGCTGCGTCCCGCCAATGACCGTCCAGCCTTGCGACTGCACCATGCCGTCGAGGCGACCGCAGTCTCGCGCGAGCCGTGCGGACGTTGCTTCGGCCCAGGCATCGTCATGCAGAGCGCGGCAACCGATCGCGATTGCCGCTCCCGAGACCGGCCAAGGCCCCGACATCGATGCGATCCTGGCGATGTCGGACGAATTGCCGAGCGCGAAGCCGAGCCGCAGGCCGGCAAGGCCGTAGAACTTTCCGAAGGAGCGCAAAATCAGCAGCCCCGGCCGATCCTCGGATGCAAGCGATAGCTGCGGGGCCACATCGGCAAAACTTTCGTCGACGACGAGACGGCCGACGAGCGGCAGCAGCGCCAGCAAATCCTTTGGCGTATGACATCGGCCATCGGGATTGTTGGGATTGACGACGACGGCGAGCTCGGCGCCGACCAGCGCGTCGAGCTCCCCGACCTCCTGGACCTCCCAGCCCGCGGCCGAGAGGACCGCGGCATATTCGTTGTAGGTCGGCGCGAGGATGCGCGCGCGGCGGGGTGGTGCGAGTTGCGGCAGCAATTGAATTGCGGCCTGTGCGCCGCCAAGCGCAACGACCGCCGCGCTCGTGCGGTAAGCGTGCCGCGCCGCCTGATGCAGAGCCTCGATCTCGGCGCGCGACGGCAACGCGCTCCACGCGCGCGAGCTCACCTCGCCCACGGGATAAGGCAGGCGGTTGATCCCGGTCGACAGATCGATCCAGTCCTCCGCGCGACCGCCGAAACGCTGCTGGGCCTGATCGAGATTTCCACCGTGCTCGCGCATGCGCTGTTCTTTCACGCGAAGGCCAGGATCGCAAGGACAGCGGCGAGCAGCAGCATGGCGCGGCGGTAAACCGTCAATCCCCGATCGATGTCGGCGGCAAGCGGATCGCGCGCCCCTTCATTCAGCCAGGGCTCGTTGGTGGTGCTGCCGTGATAGATCCGCGGACCGCTGAGCCGCACGCCAAGCGCGCCGGCCATAGCCGCTTCCGGCCAGCCGGCATTGGGCGATCGATGTCGGCGTGCGTCCCGCGTCATGCACGACAGCGCCTCTGATCGCTGGGGCGCCAGCAGCACGAACAGAAATCCGGTCAGCCGCGCCGGAATGAAATTGGCGACATCGTCGATGCGCGCCGCGGCCCAGCCGAAGGCTTCGTGGCGTTCGGAGCGATGGCCGATCATGGAGTCCAGCGTGTTGATCGCCTTGTAGCCCAAAATGCCGGGCAGACCGAACAGCGCGCCCCAGAACACCGGTGCGACGATGCCGTCGGACGCATTCTCGGCGAGGCTCTCGATCGCCGCGCGCGCGATCCCGGCCTCATCGAGCGCGGCGGGATCGCGGCCGACGATGCGCGAGACCGCGTCTCGGGCGGCGGCGATGTCACCCGCTCGCATCGGATTTGCGACGGCAGCAACGTGGTCGTGCAAGGAGCGCAAGGCGACCAGCGGCCAGGCCAGCACACCGACCAGCACGATCTGGACCCACCCCAAGGGAAGCAGGGACTGTAGCGCCCAGCCGAGCGCGACCGAGAGCCCGATCACCGTGAGCGCTCCGGCGAGACCAGCGGCACGGCGAAATGCCGGCGGATCAGACGGTCGATTCCAGGCAGTGTCGATGGCAGAAATCAGCCGCCCCAACCAGGTGACGGGATGGCCGATCCGCGCGAACAACCACGGCGGCCAGCCCAACAGGGCATCCACCACCATCGCCACCGCCATCGCGCCCGCAAAACCCACGCCCGCCTCCTGTCCTGCCCCTGTTGCGCAAAGGGTGGCCGGAGCGCAAGCCCCTCATTGGCGGATTTCGGCTTTGTTTTTGGCCGCGTTTGGTGATTAGTGCAGGCCGACAGGAGACTTCATGGCCGTCATTTTGATCACCGGCGGAGCACGTTCGGGCAAGAGCAAGCGCGCGGAAATGCGCACGCGCGCCTTTCCCGGGCAGCCGGTCTATCTCGCGACGGCCGAGGCTCTCGATGCCGAAATGGAGGCGCGTATCGCCAGACATCGCGCGCGCCGCGGAACCGACTGGATCGAACGCGAAGTGCCGCTCGATCTCGTGCCCGCGCTGCTCGCCACCGACGGCGGCGGCGCGCGGCTCGTCGATTGCCTGACGCTGTGGCTCTCCAACCTGATGTATGCGGAGCGCGACTGGGAACGCGAGATCGAGGAGCTTGCCGGCGCCATGCCCCGCCTTAAGAGTCCCGTCGTCTTCGTGACCAACGAGGTCGGCCTTGGCATAGTGCCTGACAATGCGCTGGCGCGCAGCTTTCGGGACGTTGCCGGGATCATGAACCAGGTCATCGCTGAAGTCGCCGACGAAGTCGAATTCATCGTCGCCGGCCTGCCGATGAAACTGAAATGATGCCGCGCGACCAATTCTTGCGAGACGTCATCGCCGATCTCAGGATCGCGGCATCGTTCGTGACGATCCTTCCCGTCGCCTCATCGAAGCCAGCCGGCGACGGGGCCATCGCGCGCGCGGCCTGGGCGCTTCCCGTTGCGGGGCTGGCGGTCGGGCTTACCGGCGCTTTGGTTTATGCGATTTCCAGCCGGTTCGGACTGACACCGAACCTTGCCGCCCTGCTCGCACTGTCCGCGACCGCCCTCGTCACCGGCGCGCTGCACGAGGACGGCCTTACCGATACTGCCGACGGGCTCGGCGGCGGCCGCACGCGCGAACGCAAGCTCGAGATCATGCGCGACAGCCGGATCGGCACCTATGGCGTCTGCGCGCTGATCCTGTCGTTCGGCCTGCGCTGGAGCGCGCTCGCGGCGATCGCCAATC
The DNA here is from genome assembly GCF_000515415.1 of Bradyrhizobium sp. WSM1417. Classification (NCBI taxonomy): domain Bacteria; kingdom Pseudomonadati; phylum Pseudomonadota; class Alphaproteobacteria; order Hyphomicrobiales; family Nitrobacteraceae; genus Bradyrhizobium; species Bradyrhizobium sp. WSM1417. Next base: position 3,909,788 of record NZ_KI911783.1, on the reverse strand, counting down.
CGTGGGCAGTCGCGCTCGCACTGTGCGCTGCGCATACTGCGGCCCGCGCGGGCTTGCCGGCCTTCATGTCGCAGGTCGCGCCTGCGCGACCTGACGGCCTGTCGGCGAGTGCGGGATCACCGCCGGGCCGCAGCATCGCGATCGCCTTCGCTGTTGGAATCCTCGCGCTCACGCTCGCGCTTGGGCCAGGCAAGGCGCTGGTGAGCCTGATCCTGCTCTCCCTCGCCGGCCTGATGCTGGCGCGACTTGCCATCCGCCAGATTGGCGGGCAGACCGGCGACATCCTCGGCGCGTTCGAGCAGACTGGCGAGATTCTGATCCTGCTGGTTGCCGCAGCTGTCCAGATCGGAGGGTGACGCGATGGTCGAGTTCGACGACACCTTCCGCCAGCACTTGCGCGAGCTGTTCGTGTGGCGCCGCGACGTGCGCCGCTTTCGCGCCGATCCGTTGCCTGACGGCGCCGTCGATCGCCTGATCGAGACGGCCTGTCTCTCGCCTTCGGTCGGCCTCAGCCAGCCCTGGCGCTTCGTCATCGTCGACGACGACGCACGGCGTCGCGCCGTGATCGACGACTTCAAAGCGTGCAACGCCGACGCGCTGAATGCCTATGCCGGTGAGCGCGCAGCGCGCTATGCCACGCTGAAACTGTCGGGTCTCGAACAGGCCCCGAGCCACCTCGCCGTGTTCGCGGACAAGGCCAGCGACGTTGGTCACGGCCTCGGCCGCGCGACAATGCCGGAGACGACGGAATATTCCGTGGTCGCGGCGATCACCGCGATGTGGCTGGCCGCGCGCGCCGACGGCATCGGGCTTGGCTGGGTCTCGATCCTCCATCCGGATCGCATCCACGCCAGTCTCGACGTGCCCGACACCTGGAAATTCATCGCCTACCTCTGCATCGGCTATCCCGAGATCGAATGCGACCGGCCCGAGCTGGAACAGGCGAAATGGGAGCAGCGCCGCGGCGCGGATGAGTTCACGCTGCGGCGTTAATCAGACCCGCATTGCAGTCCATCGCCTGTCATTGCGAGCGGCTTGTCCGCCGTAGCTCGAAGAGCGAAGGCGGAAGCGAAGCAATCCAGAATCTTGCCGCCGAAGCAGTCTGGATTGCTTCGTCGCAAGAGCTCCTCGCAAAGACGACGGAGAGAGCTTCAGCTACGACTTGCTCCTGCCGGCAACCGCCGCCACAGGCGTGGGGCTTTCCTGCTTCTGGAACATCAACAACGGCCGGAAAATGACACGGCCATAGGCCTCGTAATGGTTCTGGGTCGAGACAGCCATCTTCAACGGCGTCGCGTAATTCGCCTCGAACGTCAGGAACGAGGCGTAGGTCCAGGAGAAGCCGACGCCGACCGAGCCCAGCTCGGTGATCCCGGGAAACGTCGAATACACCGCACCCCAGTCGGTGAAGATGTAGGTGTCGAAACCCCTGAGCCATTGCGACCAATTGTAGTGCAGCTCGGCGTTGAAATAATAGCCGCTGTCGCCGGACGCCGAGTTGGAGGGATAACCGCGCACGGTGGTCGGACCGCCGATCGAGAAGATCTGGTCGCCCGGCAGCAGCTTTTCCTGCGTGTACTGCCAGCTCGCCAGCACATTGGTGCTGAAATTTGCAGGCCCTGCGGCGCTGGTGGCGAACATCGAGCCGGTATAGGTGTTGAACGTGCGATTATTGCCGAGCACGTGGGCTTGCCACGTGATGTAGTTCACCGCCGGCGAGACCGTGATCGAATAGGTGTTGCCGGAATTGGTCACCGAGAGGCCGGCCGTCGCTTTGTCGTAATGATCCTGGGTCACGGCGACCGTGGCGAAGCGGCTGACCGTCTTGCCCTCGGTCTCCGCGGCGTTGAGCAGCACCAGCCAGTTCTGCGTCACCCAGACCGGTTGGCTGAAATTGACCGCGGCCTGGCTCGAGCGTCCGGTCACGTCGAGCGCGACGAACGGTCCCTGGATGATCTTGATCTTGCCTTCGGTATAGCTGACACCGGCGCGGCCGCCCCAGGGATTGACCGGGATGCTGTAGGCGACATTGCCGTTGAGGTTGCCGTCGGAACGGACGCCGTAGAAGGTCAAGCGGTCGTCGACGCCGAACAGGCCGTGGCGCTTGTAGAAGGCCCCACCCTCCCAACGCCCGGTGTTTTCCGCGCCCTGGTTGTCGGTGAAGAGCTGCAACGTGTCGACCGGCGGCTCGATCACGGCGAACTGGAGATCGGTCAGGCCGAAGCTCGTGCCGGGCTGCAGCAGCGCCTTGATCTGCACGTCGTTGGTTCGGTTGAACCAGATCACGTCGCGATTGAGTTTTGGAACGTCGAGGACCTCGCCTTCGGGCTCCTTCACGCGCTGAAGGATGTACTCGGTGCGGGTTTGCTTGTTGCCCTCGATGGTCGTCTTCTGCAGCCGGCCTTCGGTCAGCTTGACGCGGACGATGCCGCCCTTGGCATCCTGCTCGGGCAGCGTCGCGATGCCCGTGACGATGCCGCGCTCGGTATAGATGGCGTTGATATCGGCGACGAGCTGCAGCAGCGAGGCGATGTCGACGTTCTTGCCGACATACTTCTTCGCGATCTCGTCGAGCTCAGCCGGCGTAATGAATTTGGAGGCGTCGAACTCGACCTTGCGCAGGCGGAATTTCGGCCCGCCCGGCTTCAGGAGCTGGGACTTCTCCCGCTCGCCGCCAATCACCGCCGGCCCGTTGAGCTTGGGCGGCGCGCTCTGTTGTTCGAGCTGCCGGCGTTGCCGGTCGACGTCGTTCTGGATCACGCCGGGATTGATCGACGGAATCTGCGCCCGCGCGGAGGCGATGCACGACGCTGCCAACCCAACCCCTAGCGCTGCCCCCCAAATCCGCATCCCTGGTCCCGTTACCATGCCTGTGCGAGACGGCCGATGGCCGGCTTCGCCGCCTCGATCGCCGCGTCCTTCCAGCCGACGCGTCCCACGCGCTGGCCCTGCCGGCGCAGCTTGCGCATGTCGCTCAGTCCCTCGATGTTGACCGCGGGACCAGAGCCGACGGTTTCGACCGGCAGCGGTGTCAGCAGCGCATCGAGCCGCGCCTTGCCGGAGAGACCGAGCAGGTAGAACGTCCCCCCGTCCTTCTTCGCGAGCCAGGTCTCGATGTTCTCGGTGCCCTCGCCGTCGACGGAGATGTTGCGGATCATGCTGGCGCCGGTGAAGTCGTTGCAGCAGGTGTGGGTCGGCCCGTAATTGGTGACGGTCGCGGAGACGTCGCCGGTGTAGAACACCACATAGGCGTTGCTGACATTGGCATTCCCGACCTGGCTCATCGTGAACACGCCACCTGGCTGGTAGAGCTGCAGCGACGGCCAGTTGGACGGCGCCGGCGTACGGTTGTCGAGCAGCACCTGCTGGGTTGCCGTGGTCAGCATGAGCTGACCCGGCACATAGCCGTTCAGGATCGCGACGGCCCGCGCGTCGGTCCAGAAGTTGGCATCCACCACCCTGAACTGGTTGATGATAATGCTATCAGGGTCGATCGAGACCTTCGCCGAGGTCGCGGTGCCGCCGTTGTAGCCCGTCACGTTCATGATCAGCGGGATCTGCGGCGTCGAGCGGATCTGCTCGCCGTTGACGTTGATCGTATCGGCGGCGAGGTCGAGCTCCCTCACCACGCTGACGAAGCCGATCGTCAAGTCACCCGGCGACGACAGCTTGACCGTGTTGCCCCTGATCCGGTCGAGCGAGATCGCCCCCGCCGAAGCAAAGTGCGTATCGCCGTTGGCGGAGATCGATCCGCCCCGGATCGAACCGGCGTCGGAGCGCAGGTCGATATCGCCGGCATCACCCGGGATACCCGTCGTGGTGAGCTGGCTGAAGACGATGTCGTTGACAGCATGCAGGGTCTGTGTGCCACCGCTGATGGCGGTGCCGAGGGTGATCCCTCCGGCAGTCGCGGTGACGCCGAGCGAGCCGCCGGCTGTGAGATTGTCCCACTTGACGACGGTGCCCTGCAGCACAGCGTTGCCGGTCGTGGCCGTGAGATTATGACCGGTGTTGGTCCCCGCAGCGATCAGCCGCGCGGAGCCGTTGGCGGAGACTGAGCCGAGCGTCGTCGCGCCACCCGAAGTCACCGTCTGTGCCAGGATGAAGCCGTTGTCGGCGGCGACGTTGATGCTGCCGGCGTCACCGTTCATGCCCGTCGCCGTCAGCGCGTGGAACGTGACATTGTCATGGGCGTGCACGGTCTGCGTGCCGCCGCTCTGCGCGGTCTGGAAGGTGATGCTGCCCTGGCCCGCACTCGCGCCCAGCGTCGTCGCGACGTTGAGGACGTTCCAGTCGATCGGGCCGCCGGCGGTCAGCTGGCCGGAGCCGGTTGTGGTGGCGAACCTGTTGCCCGTGATCGTCGTGGCGGCACGTAGCGTCGCCGAGCCGTTAGCCGACACCGAGCCCAGCGTCGTCACGCCGCCCGACATCACCACCTGCGCCAGGATGAAGCCGCTATCAGCCGTGACAGTGATGTTGCCGACATCCCCGTTGATACCGGTGGACGTGAGCGCGTTGAAGCTAACGTTGTCGTGGGCGTGGATGGTCTGTGTGCCGCCGCTCTGCGCGGTCTTGAAGCCGATGCTTCCCTGGCCCGCGGTCGCGCCGAGCGTCGTGCCGACGTTGAGGACGTTCCAGTTGATCGGCCCGCCGGCGGTCAGCAGGCCCGCTCCGGTGGTGGCGGCGAGCGTGTTGCCGGTGATAGTCGAGGCGGCACGCAGCGTCGCCCCGCCATGAGCCGAAACCGAGCCGAGCGTCGTCACGCCGCCCGACATCACCGCCTGCGCCAGGATGAAGCCGTTGTCGGCCGTGACGTTGATGTTGCCGACGTCACCACCATTGCCGGTCGTAACCAGCGACTTGAACGTCACGTTCTGGCCGGCGTGGACCGTCTGCGACCCGCTGCTGTCGGCCGTGCCGATGACGATGCTGCCATTGTTCGCGACGGCGCTGAAGGAACCGCTCGCACCCGTGGCCGTGCCCGCCAGCACCTGGTCGAGCGTCAGGCCACCGCTGCCGAGGATGTCCACGCTACCCTTCACTGCGGACAACAGGCTCGCCTCGGTGTCGGTCAGAGACTTCAGATAGATACCGCCAGCACTCGTGTTTGCGGACAGCCGCGCGGCACTGAGGATGAACCGGCTCGTCGCGTTGCCGATGCCGTTGGATGCGCTCAGCGAAACTTCGGCGCCGGAGCTGGACGCGAAGATCTTCGTTTGACCGTCGCCATTGTCGACGATCGCTCCGAGCGAGGCAACGCCACCAGCGGTGACGACGATCGAAGGCCCGTTCGAGGCCGCGGCGTAGGACAGCGACGAGTTGAGCTGGCCGATGGACGCGTCGCCGGTTGTGGTCACGGAGATCACGCCGGCCGCGTTGATGGCCGAGTAAGCGCCCATCGACAGTGAGGCGGAAGCCAGCGTCACCCCGCCCGAGGAGCTGCCGGCCACCACCGGCGCCGCGCTGGTGCCATCGGCGAAAGTCACAGCACCGTTTGCAAGCAGCTGCATCAGGGCAACGCTGGTGACATCGGCATTGATGCTGATCGCGCCGTGCGGCACGTTCAGCGTCAGTGTCCCGCCTGCAGTCAGCGTGCCGTAGGTACCGGTCGCACCGACCGCGAGATCGTGTGCCACGACCAGGATGCTGAGGTCGCCGACCGCGGAGCCTGTGAGCGCGCCGGAGAGCTGCACCTGCAGCGGCTGGAACACCGACCCGTTGAAGCTGATATCGCCGCCGGCGCGCAGATCGAGATCCGTGCCGACGATGTGCACCGCCGTGCGATCAGCGAAGTTGGTTCCAGCCTCGGCATAGATGCTGCCTGTTGCGGCCAACTGGATGGCGCCGGGCGCAGAGACGTTGCCGAGGACGAGGTCGCCGGTGGTCTGCTTCACATAGACGCCCAGTCCGGACGACACCTGATCAAGATGATCGGTGGTCGGGCTGGCGAAGGCGATCTGGATCACGTTCGCGTTAGTCGCCGGGTCGGCTCCGGCCGGTCCAGCGCCGCCGATGTTGCCGTGCTCGGCGATCAGGGAGAGGTTGGGAATGTCGCCGGAGATCACGGGAACGCCGCTCACGCCCGCTGAGATGCCGCTCACCGCATCGAGCTTGACGTCGCCCCTGCCGGTCACCTGGATGCCGTCGGCCTGCGCGGCCGCGATCGGACCGTAGGTCGCGGCAGCAATGCCGCCGAGCACGAGGCTGTTCTTGCTGCCGAGATAGACCTCCGACAGCGCCTTGGCGGTGACCGCGGCCGGAGCGTCCAGAATGACGAGGCTCTGTTGCGACAGCGTGACGTTGTAGGTCACGACGCCGGTGGTCGGGTCGGTCGAGGAGTTGACGACGAGCTGTCCGGGACCGGCCGAGGCGAGCAGTCCCTTCTGGGCGGACGTCAGCGACGAGGCATTGACACTCGTGAACGTGAACGTCTGAGGCGCCGCGAGCTGGCCGACCGAACCGTTCGGCGTGTACAGCATGACCTGGCTGGCCTTGATGTTGGCCGCGACGTCCTCGCTGATCGGCGGTGGCGGTGCTCCGACGGCTGAGGAAGAGACGGTGTAGGCGAGCTGGCTCTGGGTCCATTGCGAGCCCGCTGTGATCATCCCGTAGAGCTTCTCGGTCGGCGCGAGCGTATAGGCATAATTCGAGCTGTAGGTCGCAAGCGCCGTCTGCAGGGCCGTATTGGTCGGCATGAGCTGATGGCCAGTTGGCACGCCGTCGAATAATCTGGTGAACAGGTTCGACGAGAGCGTGCTGCCGAACAGCGTCGCCAGCGGGTCCGCGGGCGCGGTGCCGAGCAATGCCGTCAGCGAGGCCTTGACCTGGACCGTGTCGATCATGCCGAGCAGGAACTGGTCCTTCAGCAAGCGCGTCGTGGCCTCATTCTGCATGTCCGTCGTCGAGACCGCGGAAGGATCGATCCCAAGCTTGGCGGCCACCTGCGCCCGCAGCACGGTCAGGCCCACCGAGGTCGGGCTATAGGTGTTGCCGTTCGCGAAGGCGACGTTCTTGAGCTGGAAGTAGTCGTTATAGGCTGCGGTGACCATGGTCTGGTAACTGTTGACGGCTGCGGTCGCGCCGTTGCCGCTGAGGAGGTCCAGGCTGGTCCAGACATCCGCCAGATGCGCGCTCTGCTGGGCGGTGAGGCCGCCGGACGACAGGCCGTTCAATATCCTGGCTTGCGCCCCGTCGGAGGCCGCGGCCTCGAGGAACACCGGGCCGCTCTTCGACTCGACCGTGCCGAGCCGCAGATCGCCCTTGGACTGCACGATGTAGGTTCCGGTCGTCGAATAGCTGTTGAGTATGCCTCCGTCCACGCTGCCGTCGACCAGCGTCGTGCCGGTCGCCTGGATCACCAGCGGATTGATGCTGGTAAGCACGGTCGCGCCGTTGCTGACGCCGGTCACCGCGCCAATCGCACCGCCGGTGGACCTGATCTCGATGTTCTTGCCGACGACGACGGGGTTGCCGACGCTGTAGGCGGACGCCGAGTTGATGTCGCCGGTCGCCGAGATGAAGACGCTGCCCTGCGGCGTGCTGCCCGCCGAATTCACCTTCACCTGGTTGATCGAAAGCGAGCCGATGGCCGCGATCGCGATATCGTGGTCGATCGAACCGGCCGTTAGGCTGCCGCCATAGACCTGCACGGAGACCGGCGCCCCACCGGCACCGATGCTGCCGATGCCGCCCGCCGCCGACAGCGACACACTGGTGCCCGATATCACCGGATTGTTGGCGTTCGCGCCGACCGTGATGGCCGAACTGGCGCCGGTGGCCACGACCGAGGTCGTACCTTGAAGGTTGTTGATGGGGCCGTTGATGACGATGCCGGAGTTCGAGGTGACCGCGACCGTGCTGGCGCCGCCGCCGTTGAACTGGATGTTGATCGGGTTCGATGCCTTGACGGTGTTGGTCAGCGTCAGCGTGAGGTGATCGAAGATCTCCTGGTACCAATTGTACTGTCCATCCGCGCCGCAGCACTTGTCGGAATGGGTGTTGCCGCCGCCGCCGTGAGCCGAACCGGTCGCGGTGACGACCTCCTGGTAATTCGTGCTCTGCAATTGCCCCGTGGTGGCGCCGTTGGCGACCTGCTGTACGTCTGAGACGAGGCTGGTGGTGCGGACGAAAGAGCTACGGCTGTTGGGATCCCGCGAGGTGTATTGCCAGCCATAGTCGAACTGCGTGCTCGTCGTCGAACGATCCAGCGTCGCGGTGTCGACCCACTGGTAGTACATGTTGGCCTGCGGCGCGTATTGCAGGCCGGCCGTGCCGCTGGTTGCGGCAAGCATCGAGCCGTCATATTGGCTCGCATTGACGCTGTTGGTTCGATACGTCGACACCTGCTGGCCGCCCGGCGCGGCAGGATTGTAGACGTACCACGTCGTCTGCGCCTTGAGCTGATCGACGATCTCGATCACGCTGGCTGCGCTGACGCCGGTATTGATGGTGTTGGTGACGAGTTGCAGTCCGGTGGAGTTGTTCACCGTGATCGTGCCGGCGCCCCCGTTGACGATAATGTTGCCCTGCGGCGTGCCGTCGGTCGAGGTCGAGATGATCTTGCCGTTCAGGTAGACGTAGCCGCCGGACCCCTGCACCACGCCATTCAGGAGGATCTGGTCGGTGGCCGCATTGTACCTCGCGCCGACCTGGACGTCGCTGCCGCTCACCTTCGACAGATACTGCGTCAAATCCACATAGCTGCCGTGCTGCGCGTTGGTCTGGGCCTGGGCAAGGGCCGAGCTGTCGGCCTTCAGCGCGTTGATGGCATTCAGCGCGCCGGTGCCAATATTGACCGAATAGTTGCTGCTCGAGCCGCTTTGGATGGTGCCGTTGATGTTGAGAACCGATGCCGACAGGATGATCGCTTTGCCGATGATGAAGGGCGCATTCGCCGGCGGGTTGGTCGCCGTGTTCGCCGTCTTCGGCGTGATCACATCGGGCTGGATGTTGATGACCTGGAAGTAGGCGGAGCAACCCGCGCAGTTGAACGGGCTGGAGCCGCTATAGACGCCCTGGCCGTCGTAAGTGTGTCGCTCCCATGGGGCGGTGCTGATGGTCTGCGTGGTCGGCCCCTCGATCGTCGCGAGTGTGGATGCGCTGGGAGTGCTGCCGGCATTTGGGTTGCCGTTGCCCGGCGCACCCGAACCCATCGGCAGGAAGATCGCCGAATAGAGCGAAACGCCGTCGTAATACAGATCCAGCAGCCGGGCCGTGAAGACGGTGCTGTTGCTCGCCGTACCGGCGACGCCCGCACTGCCGGAGGCGCAGCAATAATAGGAATACGGGTGATTGCCGCCGGAAGCGATATGCACGCCGCTGTCGTAGGCGCCATAGGCACCGAGATAGGTCGCCGCCGCCATCACCGCCGTCAGCGTGTCGTTGTCGGCCGGCTTGTACTCGGTATTGGCCCATTGCGAGGCCACGTCATGGTTGGAGTTGAAGATGCTGCCGACGCCGCCGTTGAAGGTGAAGGAGCCGTTCGGCACCACCATCTGGATTGTCGCGGCATCGAACGTCTGAGATGCGACGACGTTGCCGAGATTGTTGGTGATCTTGAGCAGGCCGTTCTCGTTGGTGACGACGCCGTCGAAGTAGATGTCGGGCGTGCGCGTCAACGTGTTGCCGTTCTGGTCGACACCGAGACCCGTGTTGGGATCCTTGCGGTTATAGACCGCCGAGATATCGATGATCGGCGTCGCGCTGTTGTTCGACGTGAAGGTCACGTTCGACGACGACCCCGGGTCGACCTGCGGGTGCGTGACCAACCCGCCCGTCACATTGGTGATCGTGAGGTTCGACAGTGCGACGAAATCGAGGCCCTGATTTTCAATCTTGATCATGGGCGACGAGCGCGCGATCACCGACGGCGCGACGTTACCCGCACCACCTGCCCCGGACAGGCTCTGCGCCAGGATCGAAACGTTGCCGGCCGACACCAGTATATCGCCGAAGGCGAAGGCGTTGCCGGATGCATTGGCGGCGAACGGCGCCTGCTGAATCAGGGTGTTGATCTGGCGCTGGATGTCGCCGGTCGGATCGGTGCCGCCAAAGGTGATCGAGGGCTGCGCGGCGGAAAGCGCCGTCTGGACCTGCGTCGACGTCAGGCCACTCAGAGATGCGAGTTGAGCGACAATCGTCTGGTAAGGATTGAAGCCGCCAACGATGGTGTACTGGATCGTCTGGTGGTTCCAGCTCATCACCCGATTGAAATGATCGACGCCGGAGACGTATTCGAGCGAGAGCGGATCGTAGGGGCTCGTCGTGGACAGGGTCGGCGTGCTCGCGCCAAGCGCGATCGTGATCGTCTCGTCATTGTGGATGCCGGCCACCACGAGGCCGTTGAGCGCGACATTGCCGGTCCCGCCGCTGTTGTCGTTGCTGTGGTTGTCGCTGTTCTTGGCGCTGAAGATCTCTAGGTAGGGATTGTAGTTGCTGCCGAGACCGGAGGCCGTGACCTGGCCCGGCGTCGCGGTGAGCGAAATGTCGTTGGCGCCGAGCACCTTCGAACCGATGGCAAGCGTCAGGCTGGTGTCGTCGTCGGCGTTGGCGGTGCCGCGATAGAGGCCCGAGATGGGAACGACCGTGTTGTTGTAGACCACCGTCGTCGCGTTCGCGGCCACGCTGCTGTAGATACTGCCGTCGCCCGCCAGGCCTGCGGCGATGTTGATCTTGCCCCAGGCCTCCACTGTCGAGTTGCTGCCGACATTAACGTTCTGTGTTGCATGCACCCATGCGTTTGTGCTGGCGCCGACTCCGCCGACCGCACCATAAAGGCTGGCGTTGGCGTAATTGTTCGCCGCCATCCGCGACGCCGAGCCAATATAGATGTTGCCGGCGCTGAACAGCTCTCTGGCCTGGATGTTGACCGAGAGCGTGGCGTTTGCCGTCATGTCGGATTCGGCGCCGCCGCCGGCGAACAGGCCCGCGGCGCTCAAATTGACCGTGTCGGTCGTGCTCAACGTGTTGTAGGCCTCGATGTTGATCGCGCCCGTCGTCGTTCTCGGATCGGCATTGAGGCTCAGGATCGTACCGGCGTCGATGTTGGTCGTGACGGTCTGCGTGACCCTGGACTTGCTGAGCGCGGCCGCGCCGGCAAACACGCCGCCGGAACCAGACCGCGCCCCACCACCAGCCTGGTTGACCACGTCGTTGGCGATCACAACTATGTCGCCGCCGGCCGAGTTGACGATCAGATGCGTGCCGATTTCAGCCGTGGTCGTCGACGTGATATCGTTCTGCGCGCTGCCGCCGGAGGCGCCCGCCGCGGAGGCTTGGTAGGCATCACCGCTGCCGGCATAATTCGTCGTATGCTTGGCCTTGATGTTGAGGCCGCCGAAATAAAGCGTATTGTCCGTCGCCTCGCCATAGAGCATGGCGTCGGTGACCGCAGTGGTGGCCGTCGTCGCGACCGCTGCGGCGCCGGCATAAGTGCCGCCCGCACCGACGATCGCGCTGGCGACGTTGGTATCGGTGCCCGTGGCGGTGATCTGGAGAACGCCCGTGTTGGACGCGGCGGTGACCGCGCCGGCCCCGAGATAGGCGTAGGTGTGGGCGCTCGAGGAGACCTGTGCGACGGTCGCGCCAATGGCGAGGAACCCGGTCGAGAGACCGGTCGACTCGGCGTACTGGCTGCTGTCGTTCTCTGCGGCAATGACCACGTCGGCATTGGGAAGATGGATCCCGGTCCCGCCATAGGCCCTGACGGTCGCGTTCTCGGAGGCCCTGGCGTAGCTGCCCTGGGCGCCGATCAACGAGCCGCCGCCGCCCGCAAGTGACCAGGCGTAAGTCGTCGTGCCGCCCGTCGGCACCAGCGCCATGGCGGTCACGCCGAGCGCCCCGCCCGAGAAGGTGGTGTTGTCGCCGACATCGGCGGTGACGGTGGCCGTCACCATGGATTCCGCGACGGACACGCCGATGGCGCCGCCGCCGACCGCGACACCGATCGCCTTGCTCGAAACGTTCGGGGTGATCGACGCCGACACCAGCGTGCCGGCGCCGGTCGCGGACGTGGTGATCGATGCGCTGGAACCGATCTCGGCCAGAACAGTCGAGTTTTCCTTTGCCGTGGCGACTGCCCCGTCACCGGCGACGATGCCGCCCGCGACCGCGGTCGCGGACGCCGACATTGCGCCGGCCTCGCCTGCGCCAATCGCAAGGGTCGAGCTGTTCACCGTCGCGTTCGACAGCACCTTTGCCGCGACCGAACTGGACCGTCCCGTGGTCGCGATCGACACCCCAATGGCCGCGAGGCCGCCGGTGCCGCCGCCCGCGGTCACGCTCTGGGTCGAGCTGTCCATCGCCATGACTGCGACGCCGGTGCCGCCCGTGCCGGTGACGGAGCCGCCGAGCTGCGCCGTGACCGTGTTTGCGACGTTGCCGACCGCCACAGCCGCATCCGCGCCGAAATAGAGCGCTGCACCGCCGGCGATCGCCTCGCTGTCGACGGTCTTGCCCGAATAAGGTCCGGTGTCGGCGTCCTTGACCCGCGCCGCAACCGTCACGGAAGGCGCCGCGACGATCGCGCTCAGATTGGCGAGCACGCTGCTGTTGACACTGGTGTAGCCGATGCCGGCACCGATACCGACATTCTTGGCAAAGCCGGCGCCGAGCAGGAACATCTTGGTCGCGTTGGCGCTGGTCGCAGCGACGTTGACCTGCGTTCCGGTGACATTGCCGCCCGCGATCTGGGCGGTGACACCGTCATTGCCGCCGGTCAGCACGGTGCTGACGTCGTAGGTCGAGGTTGCGTTGGCGTTGCCCGGATTGCCCGAGGTGCCGCTCGCGACCGCGTCGCTGCCGTGCAAGGAATTGGTGCCCGCGTTCACCGACGCGAGGGTGCCGTTGTTGCCCTGGTTGAGCTGGCCGGTCTGCTCGCCCTGCGTATCCGGATCGGCGGTGTTGGTGCCGACGATGATGACGCCGACGGTTGCGCCGATGCCGACGCTGCCGCCGATGCCGGCGGTGACCGCGTAGGACAGCACTTCCTTGGTGCTGAGCGCGCCGACATTGATTGCGCCGGACGAATTGAGGTTGCTGTTGCGGCTTTCCGCAATGGTCTGGCTCTTGAAGACGATGACATTGGCCGCAGCGCCGACGCCGACGCCGGACCCGCTGGCGGCAATCGAAAGCGCGCCGGCGATCTCCTTGATCGCGACGTCTTCGGTGGCGTTGATGGTGACCGCGCCAGCCGCGCCGCCCGTGGGGGACTGCAGCGTGGTGTCGTAGACGCCCGCGATGGTGGTGTTGTTGGCGATCTCGATGTTGGCCATGCCGGCGATCGCCGCCGTGCCGGTCGAAAGCGCCCCGCCGATCGAATAGGCCTGGAAGCGGTTCTTCGTCGTAGCCTCGACGTCGAGCGCGCCGCTCAAATTGACCGCGGTCGTGTGCGCCGCGCCGTCGCCCTGATAGTGGAACTCGTCGCCGACATAGGCCTCGGTCCGGTTCGCCGAGACCTGAACCAGGAACGCCGCGCCGATCGCGGCCTGGCTGCCATAGGCGCCCGAGCCGTTCGCCGACGCGATACCGGTGGCGTCGTAGGCATTGACCGCGAGCGAGGACGCCGTGAGGGAGCCGCCGTCGACATAGGCCTCGGTAGTTGCGACGAAGACGTTCAGCCCGACCGAGCCGGTGCCGAAACCGACCGCGATCGATGACGCGTCCTGCTCGGCATTGGCTTTCACGGTGACGGCTCCCACCGTTGCGCTCGTCGACTGCATGCCGCCAACGGTCGCACTGGTGATGTAGGCCTCGGTGTCACGCGACATCGTCGTGCTGAGAATGGTCGCACCGCCGCCCCCGCTCCCGGTTGGCGGCACCACGCCAGCGCCGAACGCGCCCGAATAGGAGAAGCTGCTGGCGGCCACGTCGATCTGCGGGTCCAGCGTCGAACTTGCCAGCCGGGTGTCGATCGCCGCGCCGTCGATATAGGCCTTGGTGGATCCGCTCATCACATTGGTGATCGGATTGATCATGATGGAGATGCCCGAGCCCGCGGACAGGGTGGCGACATTGGTGACGACGGCTTGGTGCGAGCTGGCGACGACGGCGAGGCCGCGTACGCTCTCCTGGGTCTCGCTCAGATCGGGCGTGATGTCGGTGGGCGCGCTGAAGCCGCCGAGATCGATCGCGTGCGCGAGCGTGCCGCTGTTGACCGAAAGCACGTCGCTCGTGCTGGTTCCGAGCGCATCCACTTTCGTCGTCGTCCCGCTGATATAGGCCGCGGTGGTGCCGGTGATCTTGTTCGTGACCATCGAGCCCGCGCCGCCGGCCGCGCCCTTGCTGATGGACACGGCGCCGGCGAAGACGCCCGCTTTGTCGTTATTGCCGGCAATCACGGCAACGTTGTTGTTTGCGGTGACGTCGGCCCCGCCGGTAATGCTGGCGGTGACGTTGGTTCCCATCAGATTGGTGGCGACCGAACCGGCAAGGCCGATCTGAGAAGAAATCGCAATACCGACGGCAACCGTCGAGATATCGGCGTTCGAGTTCGCGTTAATGGCCACGCTGCCCGAGGCGATCAGCTTGGAGCCGGTGACGCCGGCACTGACATTGTTGGCGATGCTGCTGTAGACGAGTGCCAGCCCCGCGGCGCTGCCTTGCGTCGAGGCGCCCGCGACGGCGGCGGCGCCGGTGATGCTGGAATTGTCGCTCGCGGTGACGGAGATGTTGGAGGCCGTCACGGTCGATTGCGTCGTGTCGGACTGGTTGTTGCCGATTGCCGCCGAAACATTATTGGCGATCGAGCTGATTGTCATGCCGCCGACGCCGGCAAACTGACCGGTCGCCAAACCGAAGCCAATCGTGACCGACTGGATCTTCGTGGTGTCGACCGCATTCACACTGACGCTGCCGATCGTCGACATCCGGACGTTGGCGATATAGGCCGAATGCGTCGTCGCGATGGTATCGTACACCATCGACGCCCCGACATTGTTCTTGCCGGCCTGGATAATGCCCGCAACGGAGATGATGCCGGCGCCCGGACCGTTACCGGTGCCGCCGTTGAGCGCCGCGGCGCTGAAATCGATGCAGTTCTGCGTGCCACCGCCGGCGGCGGCCGTGCACGTGTCCGACGCAAGATGATTGTTGTTCGACTTCTTGACGAGATTTCCGAGCGCCGTATCGAGGTCCGACACAGCGCCGCTGTCCGCCAGCACCGTCACGCGCCCGACGTTGATGTTCACTGTCGAGTTGCTGCTGATATAGGCCGTCGTCGTGGACGTGATTTCGTCGACGACGATCGAACCCGACAGACCGTTCGACCCTGCCCCGGCCGACGCGGCACCGGCCGCGATGATGCTGGCATTGTCGGCGAGCACCAGAAGCGAGTCGTAATTGCTGATCGATGTGGACTTGATGTGCGCGTCGGTCGCGTTGCCGCCGGAGGGATCGCCGATCGAGGCATACGTCATGGCGACGCCGAAGCCGCCCTGTCCGCCGGAAATATAGAGCGAACCGCCGCCGACCGCGATGTTGCTGGTCTGATAAGCATCGACCTCGAGAGCCCGCAGGACGCCTGTGCTCCCGCCGGCGATCGTCGAATTCTCGATGTAGGCCTGCGCACTGTCGGTGATGATGCCGACGGACAGAGCGATCGAGGCGGCGTTGGACCGCGTTGACGCGGCAAGGCCGATCGCCACGACCGTTTCCGATCCGCCGTTCAATGCCTGCACGGTCACGGACTGCTGGTTATTGACCGTGGAGTTGGAGATGAAGGCTTTGGTCACATTGTTCGAGATCGCCGCGGCGATGGTGCCGTCGACGGCCACGCTCGTCGAGCCGGCGCTGCCTCCCAGATTGGCGGCGGCGCCGCCCGAGCCGTTGTTGAGAATGGTGTCGTTGAGCGCCTGGACCAGCAAGGTGGCCGTTGGGCTCGGCGAGTAGCGGTTGATCGTGACGCCGGTGATCGAGGCGGTCGTGCCAAGGCTCACATCGCTGATGGAGGAGCTGCCGGCAAGATCGATCGTGAAGCCGCTGCTGGAGGCGCCCGACGACGAGCCAACCTTGGCCAGCGCGGTTGAAATCCCGCCCGCGCCGCCGGTCGCGGCTGCGCCGACGGCACCGGCCTTGGTGCCGAAGTCCGAGACCGAAGGTTCCGAGATCGCAGCCGCAATCGACGCCGCGGTGATCCGGCCCGCGGTCGTCGCGGAAATCGCCAAATGGTCGGCCGTGACCGACCCGTTACCGCTGCCAGTTCCCGAGAACGGATCGTCCGAACTGAACGGGCCCGGGTGGATGTCGCTGTGATTGTCACCGACATAGGCGGCGGTGTCGGTGGTCGCGCCGAGATAGGCGACGGCGAGGCCGACGGCGGAGTTGCCGCCGGCTGACACCGCGCCGGCAACCGACAGCATCGACAGATCCTGCTGGGCGAGCACATTCACCGTGGGAGCCGACACGGTGGCGCCGATCCCGATCGAGGCATGAGTCGTGTTGTTCACGAGCGCGACCGACGTGATCCCGTTCAGCGCGAGCGCGCCGGCCGCCTTGCCGGACGTCGGCGCGACGCCGAAGAACTGGTCGGTGGTCGATGCCGTGATGGAGACGTTGTCGGTCGCGCCGAGCGAAGCGCCGGACGCCACTCCGGCGATCGTGTTGTTCCAGAACTGGACCAGATTGAGCGCGCCGCCCAGCGACGAGCCGCCCGAGGTGTTGCCGGGAAGGAAGCCGAGCGTGCCGACATTGCCGGCGGCGTCGATCGAGGCCGAATAGGCCGTCGCCGCGATGGCGAGGGTCGCGTCGAAGGCCTGCGTCGCACCGCTGTCCAGCGCGGCCGTCCAAGCGCCGCTGCCGCAACTCGCAACGGTGCAGGTCGACGTCAGGCTGGCGCCGGTCGCAACCCACGCCGTGGTGTTGTTGTGAACCATGAAATTGTTCAGCGACCCCGAGATGCCGACGGTGTCGCCTGCGTCAGCGGTCGCATTGGCGTAGCTGGTCAGGATGCTGCCGCCGACGCCGAGATTTCCGTTGAGATGCCTCAGCACGTCGGTCAGCGAGGCCCATTGCAACCAGGTGTTGGTAATCGGCATATAGGTGTTTGCCGAGACGCCGATCTCCGGCGCATTGATCAGGGTCCCGCCGCCGATATAGGCGTTCGAATTGTGCGTGAAATCGCCCCATGCGACCGCCGCGGCGACGGCCGTCGACTGACCATCGACCGGGCTCGAGCTGATCGCCGAGGCCGTCGCAATGCTGCGCACGCCCACGTCGATCACGTTGCTGATGACGGCGACGTTACCCGACGTGTAGATCGACGGCGCGCCGCCGCTCGGATTCTGCGCAATCGCCGCCGTTGCGCTCTCCGTGCTGCGCGCGATCGTCAAGGCCGCCGCCGCCTTCAGGTTCAGATCCGCGGTGAACAACGTGCTGAACTGCTGCGAGAACAGGTTGGGATTCATCGTGCCCACGACCAGGGCACCCTGAAGTCCGGCAATCAAAGCCGGCGTACCCGTGATGGTCGAGGACATCGTCGAGTTCGACGTCGTGTTGGAGGTCGCCTCGACCGTCACCGAGCCGTTCATCCGGTTCGACGTGCTGGACCCCAGCGACGACCCGAGGGTCGCGGTCGCCGAGGTGTTGACGTTGCTGATCGCGACGGCACCGCCGACGCCGCCGTTCAGGGCCGGATTATCCAGCCCCACAGAAGTCGCGGACGTCGAGAAGCTGTTGTTATTCAGCGCACGCAGCGCGAATCCACCGGTCGATCCGCTCGCGGTGCCGACGCTCAGGTGGGCGCCGGTCGCGACGTTTGCCGTGGTCGTCACCGACGCCGTCGAATAGGCCACCGTTGCCACGAGAACTGCGCTCGAGGTCAGCGATACGGCCGTGACGTTCATCGTGGCATCGTTGGTGGCCTTGATGCCGAGGGTGCCACCCGCGCTGATCGTCGCGTTGCTTGCGACGTTGGTGGTGACGTTGCCGGCGATGTTCCCGACCACGACCGCGGCGCCGACCGGCGATACGCCGAGGAGCGACGAGGCGATAACGGGATCCTCGGCCCTCTCCGACCCGTACGCGCTGATCGAGACGTTGCCGCTGCCGGAGATATTGGCATGGCCGTTGATGTTCACGGTCGCGGTTGCGCTCGCCGCGACATAGCCTCCGTTGAGGCCCAGGATCATGCCGGGGACCGACTCGCCGACCAGCGCGAACGTCGAAGCGAGCGAGCTCGTGAAGCTCGCGACTGCGGTGGAGCTCGCGCTGATCGAGATCGCGCCGCCGGTGATCGTGCCGTCAACGGTGATGCCCGTGGTCGCATGGGCGTGGCCGGACATCAGGATCTGGCTCGCCGTGGCTGCAAGCGTGACACTGCCGCTGCTGTAGGTCGTTCCACCAGTATTGATCGCCTGGGCGAGGATCTGCGCTCCGTTGACGATGCTGATGGTCGGCGCGTCGATCTCGACGTTGATGGCGTTGCCGACGGAATGAGTCTTGGTGACGTCGAGGTTGCGGGCATCGATCACTGCATGCCCGGCCAGCGTGACCGAATTGTCGGCCTGAACCAGATAAGTGCCACCAGCGCTGAGCGCCGCGATGGCGTTGGCGACGGACGTGTTGCCGAGGGTTACGCCGACGTCGCCCTGGCTGGCGTCGCCGATCACCACATCGGTCGGGTCGATCAGCAGCGTGCCGGCCCGGCCGTTCGGTGCGGCAAGGTTGATCGTGACGCCGCTGCCGACGTCGATCACACCGTTTCCGCTCAGCTCGACCAGGCCTGCATTGCCGGTTTTCGAGCTGGCATTGATCTTCGCGCCGCTCTTCACGGTCACGTCGTTGCCGGCCTTGACGAGAACGCCGCCGGCATCCGCGGTCCTGCTCGCCGTGCTCAAGCGCGCATTCTTGCCGAGTTCGGCCTGGTTGCCGGCCACGACCGTGATGTTGCTCGGCGTCGCGGTCTTGCTGCGCGCGGTCAGCCGTCCGTTGACGCTGGCGTTGTTGACGGCGCCGATGTGAATGGAGCCGTTGCGCACGGAAATCGCGGCGGCGCTCCGCAGCCCCTTGGAATTGACTGAGGCCGCGAACTTCGCGGCATGATCGAGATTGGCAATGTCGCGCTGGCTGGCACCGCCGACAAGGACGTTCTGCCCGGTCAGGCGCACGCCGTCGATGGCATTGACCCGGCCGTAGATCCGGATGTTGCCGTCCGGCGAGACCGGAAAAGACCCCGCCATCAGATTGGCGACGGCCGAACCATTGATCTGCCCCTGCGCGCCGATCAGGCTGTCGGTGAACTCGCGCGTCGGCGTCGAGACGTTGAGGCTGCCGACATTGACCGTGCCGCTGCGGCCGACCACGAAACCCTTGGGATCGGCGAAATAGACGTTACCGCCGATCGCGCCATTCATGTAGGAGTTCAGCGTGCCGTTGACGTAGACCGGTGCGTCGCGAACGATGTTGACGAGATTTTGCGTGCCGGTCGGCAGTTGCAGATTGACCGTGTTGCCCTGCCCGACGCTGAACTGCGAGAACGAGTTGAAGGCACTGGTGCCGGAGACGGTCGACGTCGTGACGGTGGTCACGCTGCCGGACGTCTGAAGGCTGGTCCCGGTGCGGCCGTCCGGCGTGATCACGTTCGCCGGCTGCGCCTGCAGGCGGACGCTGAACACCGGCAGGAAGACCATCTGCATCGCGCAGAGCAGTGACATCGAACGGAAACGCGCGAGCCCCCGCAGCGTCAGCTCGTCATTGTCTCGCCTTGCAGATGGTCGGCGCATTTCAGATCCTCTTCATCGGCACTGGCGCCGATCCACAACCGGGTGGGAGAATGTCGTGGAAGCGCGACATCAGAACTGGCCGGGCGGCAGCTTGAAGATGTCGGGGCTCTTGGCGTCGGCCACGTAGAACAGCAGCAGGCTGGTCGGCGTCAGCACGCGCTGGTTGTTGTCCTTGTTCTCGAACGTGCCCTGGAGAAGCAGGATGACCGAGTGATCCTTGGCGTCGCTGCCGCGGAACATCACGATGCCGCCGTTGACGGGCATGTTGACCGCGATGGAGTCGGGCTTGAAGCCCTCGCTGAGGAAATGGGCGCGCAGGATGTTGGCGTTGGAGAACAGCTTCTCCGGCGTGATCGTCGCGTCGGTGCCCTTCGACCAGACCGCGCCGATCTGGATCAGCGACTTGGACTTGTAGCCGAACACGTAGGAGAGCTCGGCGGTACCGCCGTTCGGCAGCAGCTCGGGCGCCGAATAGAGCAGGCTGTGCGTCAGCTCGGACGCATTGTCCTGAGCCCTGACGGTGTCGGGCTTTGCGCCGAAATCCTTGGCTATCGCCGCGCGCACGTCGGCCTCGTTCATCCCGAACTTGGCCGAGCGGAAGCCGTCGATCGCCTTGGTGTCGATCGCCTTGGACTTGTCGTCCGGCGCCGCTGTCTCGGCGGCGGCCGACGTCGCGCCGGCAGCGACCGGCGTACCGGCTGCTGCGGGAGTGGCACCGGCGGCTCTCGGTGCCGGCGCAGCTTTCTGCTTCGGTACAGCGCCCTGGGCCGCAAGGGGCCCCGCTGCAACAGAGGTGAGCAGGCCGACCAGGGCCGGAACGAGATAGATTTTGCGCATCGAAAACCTTCGAAAAAATTTGAAACAACGCTTCAAAAATCGGCAGCGACGAAATCGGCCTCCCCGAACCGTCATCACGACCGAGACGGAAAATGTTGCAACGCCGCAGTGCGTTACAAGGTGTCACGGAGGAGGCAAGGTTCGAAACAGCGACTCTTTGGCGGCGTAGGAATACGGTATCGGGCCGCCAAACGCTGCGAATGAGCAGTCACAAACGCATTTTTTCATCAATTGTGGATGCCGGCCGTTCGCGCTAAGCATCGGCTTGGGGCACACCATCATGCAAAGAATGTCATGACCGAACGGCCTTCCGCTCTCGCGGTCGATCGCCGCGGGTTCATTCGCCTTGCGGGCACAACCGCCGCGGGGTGGCTGGCGCTCGGCGCAACATCTGATCGCGTGCGGGTCGTGGCATCGCTGACGGCGTTGCCGCTCGACGACGAACTGACCAGAAGGAGCATGATCGACAGCCCGACCTCGCGCCTGGGTGGCCTCATCGTGGGCTTGAGGCAGCGAGGCTGGGTCGAAGGCGTCAATTTCCGCCTTGAGCTCCGTTCGACCTTCGGCCCGCCGGATAGACTGAAAACCGCGGTTCAGGAATTGCTCGCGCTCAAGCCGGATGTGATCCTGACCGGCTCGACGGTCGAAACCGCAGCAGTCCTGGCGGCCACCAAAACCATCCCGATCGTGTTCGCGACCGCCAACGATCCCGTCGGCAACGGCTTCGTCGAAAGCCTCGCCCATCCCGGCGGCAACGTGACCGGCTTCACCAACAGCAGCGCCGAGATGGGCGGCAAATGGCTTCAGCTCATCCGGGAGGCGGTGCCGGATCTTGCGCGCGTCGGTATCCTGTACAACCCGGCGACCACACCTCGCGGCGGCCGCTTCTTCCTCGATTCCATCGAGCAAGAGGCAGCACTGGCTGGCGTGTCCGTGGTCCCCGCCCCCGTCAGCGCGCCAACGGAGATCGACGAAGCCGTCAGGCTCTTCTCCGAACCGCCCAAGGCGGCGATGATTGCGCTGGTCGACAGCTTCCTCGTGGTCCACCGGCAGGCTGCGGTGGCCGCGGCGGCCAAATATCGCGTGCCCACGATCTACCCGTTCTATTATTTCATGGATGCGGGCGGGCTGATGAGCTATGGGCCGACGCTCGAAGTGCGCTCGGCTGACTATGTCGATCTCATCCTGCGCGGCACCAAGGCCGGCGATCTGCCGGTGCAATCGCCGCGGAAATACGAACTCCTGATCAACCGCACGGTCGCCCGCACGCTGGATCTGACGATACCATTCACGCTGCTCGCGCGCGCCGACGAGATCCGCGAGTGAACGAGACGATCGACCAGGGAGATTTGCGGCCACCTCCCGGCCGGCTGTTCCGCAAATACCTCTACTCGATCGTCGCGCTCGCTTTCGCCGCGCTCGCCATCAACACCGGCTTCGACGTCTGGTTCTCCTATCGCGAGCAAAAGCAGCTTCTGGCGGCGATCCAGCGCGAGCAGGCAGCGAGCGCCGCCATCCAGATCGGCCAGTTCATTGGCCAGATCGAAAACCAGATCAGATGGCTCTCGCGCCTGCCCCCGGAACTGTCCACGAACGAGGACCAGCGTCTGAACGCCATCCGCCTCCTGCGCCTCTCGCCTGCGATTGCGGAAATCGCCGAGCTCGACGCCCGCGGCCGCGAGCAGGTGCGCGTGTCGCGCCGTGTCGCGGACAGGATCGGCAGCAAGGCCGATCTCTCCGCTTCGCAGGCCTTCCGCGGCGCCAATGAAAGCCGCGCCTATTACGGACCGGTCTACTTCCTCGGCGACACCGAGCCGTTCATGACGCTCGCCACGCGCGGAACCGGCCTCACGCCGGATGTGATTGTCGCCGAGGTCAATCTTCGCTTCATCTGGGACCTCGTCGCCGGGATCAGGGTCGGCAACACCGGCAAGGCCTATGTGGTCGATCGGATGGGGTTGTTGATCGCGCATCCCGATTTGTGGCCGGCACTGCGTCGCAGCGACCTCTCCGGCCATGCCGACGTCCAGGCCGCGCTCGATGGCGTCGGGCCGCCCTCCGGCGGCCTGGTCAAGGAGGATATGTCCGGTCAACGCGTGCTGTCGACCTATGCGACGGTCCCCTCGCTGGGCTGGTTGGTGTTCGTCGAGCTGCCGCTCACCGAAGCCTATGCGCCGATCTATGCGTCGATCGGGCGCTCGACTTTTCTGCTGGTCATCCTGCTGGCCTGTGCGGTGCTGGTCTCTCTCTTTCTGAGCCGTCGCATGACCGTGCCGATCCAGATCCTGACGCAGGGCGCGCGGCGGATCGGCAGCGGCGACCTCGGCCTGCGGCTCGCGATCAAGACCGGTGACGAGCTGGAGGCGCTCGGCGATCAGTTCAACCGGATGGCCGCTCACTTGCGCTACTCCTATGCGACGCTCGAGCGCAAGGTGATCGAGCGCACCTCCGAACTGGAAAAGACCCGCGACCAGGCCCTGGCCGAGCACGATGCCGCCGAGCGCGCGCGCAGCGCGGCGGTTGCGGCCAACGAGACCAAATCGCGCTTTCTCGCGGTGGTCAGCCACGAGCTGCGCACGCCGCTGAACGGCGTCATGGGGGTGCTGCAACTGCTCGACGACGGCAGCCTCGGCGAAGCGCAGCGGCGCCACCTCACGACCGCGGCCGCGTCGGGCGAAACGCTGATCGCGCTGGTCGACGGCATCCTCGAATATGCGCGCCTGGAGGCCAGCGCCGAGACTCTGGAGACCCGCGATTTCCGCCTCGACCAGCTCATCGAAACGGCGGCCGATCTGATGCGTCCGCAGGCCTTTCACAAGGGCCTCTCCTTCGATCTCGCCTGCGCTGCGACGGTCAATACCTCCGTGCGCGGCGACCCGGTGCGGCTCAATCGCATTCTGCTCAATCTGATCGGCAACGCGATCAAGTTCACCCCGCGAGGCGGCATCGGCTTGAGCGCGGCCGCCGAGGCACATGACGATCATGTCCTGCTGCGCATCACCGTTCGCGATACCGGCATCGGCATCGCGCCCGACATGCACGAGCGGATTTTCGAGGATTTCGTCCAGGCCGACGACAGCATCGCGCGGCGGTTTGGCGGCACCGGCCTGGGACTGGCAATCGCGCGGCGCCTCACCCGCCTGATGCGCGGGGAGTTGACGGTGGCGAGTACGCCGGGCACCGGCAGCTCGTTCATGCTTGAGGTACCGCTTGGCCTCGCCGCGAACGGCATCGCGCAAGGCGCGGACCAGCCGCCATCGCGGCGGCTTCGCGTGCTGCTGGTCGACGACGACCCCGTCAATTGCGAGGTCGGCGAAGCGATGTTGAAGAGGCTCAGCCACCACGCCACCATCGCCACGAACGGCGCGTCGGCCATCGCTCACGCGCGCGATCAGGCGTTCGACATCATTCTGATGGATCTGCACATGCCCGACATGGATGGCGTCGAAGCGGCATCGCGGATTCGAAAGCTCGGTCTGCCGACGATGCCGCGCATCATCGCGGTGACCGCCGACATGTCGGGCCGCGCCCGCGAGCGGCTCGCGGGGGCAGGCATTGCCAGGATCGTCAGCAAGCCGATCCTGATCAATGCGCTGCGCGAGGCGATCGAGGACGATGCCCAGAACCAGCCAGCCGCGGCGCAGCTCGCGGCAGGCGCATTGATCGACCGGCATTTCCTCGATGACCAGAAGGAGCTGCTCGGCGCGGCGCAGGTCGCAAAACTCCACCACCTGCTGGAAGAGACGAGCGAAAAACTGATCGAGGACATCGCCAAGGCAGCAGTGATTGGCGATCCCACGCAGCTCGCACGCTGCGCGCATCAACTCGGCAGCGGCGCGAGCGCGCTCGGCCTCGTCCGCCTGTTCGAATTCTGCCGCGAGGTCGAGCTGGCGGCGGTCACGATGTCCCCGCCCGAATCCCAGAGCGCCGCCCGCGAGCTCGCCGCGCTTCGAGAGGCCTCGATGAGCGCGCTGGACGATCTGCTCCGGCCGACCTAACAGCGTTCGGCCACTAGCGCTTCGGGCAACGAGCCTTATGCCTGTGCGTGATGGCTCGCCGACATCAGGAAATCGACATCGGCCGCAACGCGTTTCTCGAGGAACCCCATCAGAGCCTTGATGCGGGAGATGTGCAGCAGGTCCTCGTGGACCGATAACCAGATATCGCGGACGGAAAAATAGCTGGGCAGGATCGGACGCAGATCCTTGTTGTGGGCGGCTACGTAGGACGGCAGCATGGCGATGCCGAGCCCGTTCGATGCGGCCACATATTGTGAGACCAGGCTGGTACTGCGGAAGACGACGTGGGCCGGCCGCAGGATGTCGGACAGCCAGCGGTTCTCCTTGATGTGGATGTGCTCGTCAATGAAATCGACGAAGTCGTGATTGTCCAGGTCCTTCAGGTCGGAAGGTGCCTGTGCGCGATGCAGGTAACCGCTGGAGGCGTAAAGAAAGCTCCTGAACTCGCCGATCTTCTTGACCGAGAGTCGCCTTCCCTTTGGCTTGAAGAAGCTGATGAAGATATCCGCCTCGCGCCGCGTCATGTCGAGGAGACGGGTATCGGTGATTAACTCGACCTGGATCGAGGGCCACGCCTTGCTGAAGGCGGCCATGCATCTCGTCAGGTACATGCTGCCGATGCCTTCCATGGCCGCAATACGCACTGCTCCGGCGGCGTCCGCGTTCTCGGAACCGACCACGGTCTCGATGATGGCGTTGGCGTTGTTCTCCATGCCTTCGGCAAACTGGAGCAGCCGCACACCGGCTTCAGTCAGGGCGAAGCCTGCCTTGCTGCGCTTGAACAGCGTAGTGTTGAGGCTGCGTTCGAGTTCCCTCACCCGACGGCTGACGGTCGTGTGGTCGACCTTCAACTTTTGGCCCGCGCGAACGAGATTGCGGGTGCGCGCAACCTCCAGGAAGAAGATGACGTCATCCCAATTATAACGCAGGGTTCGTGCAGCCTTTGCCACCTCGGCCGTCCTGATATGCCCGTTCGCGAGCTTTGGCATCTAACACTCGCCACTTTCGGGCATATCGGCCGGCACCGCAACCGTCAGGCGGCGATGATCGGGGCGTAGGTCTCGACCAGCCGGTTGGCGAACATGTCGACCTTCGGGATCATCAGTTTCTGCCGGCAGACCGCGAGATCGATGTGCTTGGGCATGACGGCGCCCAGCTTGAGAACGCGCGGCGCTACGACGTTGATGTCCCAGAGCGGAAATCCGGTCGGCGGGATCACGAGGCTTCCGCCGGGATAGGGCGAGTCGACGCGGTTCGCCAGCACCACCGCTACGCGATTGTCCTCGGCCCTCGGAACCGCCAGCAGCTCGCGTTCGAACGGCTCGCGCAGCGAGGCTGGCCACAAGATGATATCGGCAGCCGCGATGCCGAGGCAACGCGAGACCTCCGGGAATACCGCGTCATAGCCGGACATGATGCCGATGCGGCCGAATGGCGTCTCGAACACCGGATATTCATCGCCCGCCCTCGCCCATGT
Organism: Bradyrhizobium sp. WSM1417; assembly: GCF_000515415.1. NCBI lineage: Bacteria > Pseudomonadati > Pseudomonadota > Alphaproteobacteria > Hyphomicrobiales > Nitrobacteraceae > Bradyrhizobium > Bradyrhizobium sp. WSM1417. The sequence continues at coordinate 3,883,740 of NZ_KI911783.1, read as the reverse complement.
CCGCTCCTCGGCTGTCAGATGGGTCTTGCGGTACTTCCCAGCCTCCTTCCCATCCGGCCCGATCAGGAACGTCGTCACGTACAGTCCGGCTGCGGCGCGCTCCACCGTAGGGAGTGCGATCAGGCAGTGATAGCGAGACGAGATCGCGGCCATCCTCGCCAGCAAAGTCGGCGTTTGGTCGGCCAGCGCCGCGGCCTCCGCCGCGTTCGGAATGGCCGTCGGACAGAATGCGTATTCCGGCAACGTGAGGACCTTGATGCCGAGCTTGGCCGCGTGATCGACCATGTCGAACACGTCTTCGGCCGGACTGTCCCTGGTGACGTGCATCTGCACCGCCGCGACCTTGGCAACGGATTTCGCCGGGATCAGCGGCTGCTCCGCGATCCCATAGACCGGCGTCTTCTCATAAGGCAGGGCCATCAGGCCGTAGGTCTCGGGACGGCGATCGGCGATCTTGTCGTTCGCCGAATAGATCGATTTGTCGTTCGCGGCATCGAGATCGATATCGGCAACGGCCATACCGTGCGTATCATACGGTACCTTCGACAGCACGCGTCCCTTGGGATCGACGATCATGCTGCCCCCCGGATAGTAGATCGACCGCTCATAGCCGGCCTTGGTGGCCGCCACGAGCCACATTCCGTTCTCGTAGCTGCGGGCCGGGCCCCACATGTCCGCCTGGTCCATGCTGAAGAAATTCGCCATGTCCACGATCACTTCCGCACCCTGCAGCGCCATCGAGCGGAAGATCTCGGGAATGCGGCCGTCGAAGCAAATCAACAGGCCGATCTTTCCGAGGTCTGTATCCACCACCGGGCAGCCGCGCTCGCCGAACGCAAACCAATTCTGATCGTGCGTGGCAAGGAACTGCTTGTGGTAATGACAGACGGTCTCGCCGTTTCGGCAGAACATGATGCCGGTATTGAATATCTTCTCTTTGTCCGGATCCCACTCGGTGACGCCGCTGGCGATGTAGATGCGGTGCTTTTTGGCCAGCGCGGACAAAGCCGTGACGAACGGGCCGTCCTTCATGGTCTCGGCGAGTTCACGGCAGTGCTCGGCGGAGTCGAAGAGGTAACCGGTGTCCATGCATTCGGGGAACACCACCAGCTCGGCTCCCTGCCGCACCGCATCCTCGACATATTGCGTGGCCAACGCGATGTTGTGGTCGAAGTCTCCCAAGCGGGCGAGCGTCTGGACGGCGGCAGCGCGGAAACGGCGCTTCGTCATGTTGGTCTCCATCTTTCGAGGATTGATTAGTCCCGTCTGACTTCCCGCCAGAAGCGGTCGAGGCAATGGCGTTTCAGGTTGATGAACCCCTCACCGGTGGTGACGTCGAGGTCGCGTGGCCAAGGCAGATTCACCGGAACAATTTCCGCCACCCGCGTCGGCCGACGCGTCAGCAACACGACCTCGTCAGCGAGCTGTATGGCCTCCTCGAGATCGTGCGATACGAGCAGCATCGTCGTGTTCAGCTTCATGAAGATGTGCTGGAGCCGTTCGCGCATGAACAGCGTCATCTCGTAGTCCAGCGCAGAGAAAGGCTCGTCCAGGAACAGCACTTCGGGTTCGGTCACCAGCGCGCGCAGAATCGAAACCGTCTGCTGCTGGCCTCCGGAAAGCGTGTAGGGATAGGCGTTGAGGTCGAACGGCACGTCGAAATCCGCGAGCAGCTTTTCGACGCGCCGGCGGCGCTCCTTGCGATCCACCCCGATCACTTTCAGGGGATAATGGATGTTGTCGATCGCGCGCATCCAGGGAAACAGCGCCTCCCTGTAGTTTTGGAAGACGTACGATATCCTGGTGTCGCGGATGGTCTGGCCGTCGTAAAGCACCTCACCCGCATCCATCGGCATCAGGCCGGAGATCATGTTGATGAAGGTGCTCTTGCCGCAGCCGTTCGGGCCGAACACCGAGATGAACTTTCCCATCGGCAGTTCGATCGAGAAGTCGTCGTAGATCGTCGTGCCCTGAAAGCTCTTGCTCAGTCCACGCACCGTCACATAGGCCTGCCGCGGTTTGCGCGACAGGACCGGTGACGGGCTCTCGGTTTGCGGCTGGCCCACGCTGCGGATCGCGGTCACTTTGCCCATCGGAATGTCCACTCAATTTCCGAGATCGGACTTGGCAAGGACCTTGTCCTTGACATTGATTGGGCCTGCCACGACGCCTTCCTTGATGAAGATGTCGACCAGCGCCTGGTACGACTTCATGTCGGTCTCGTTGAGGTCCTTGAAGCCGCGTAGATAGGGTTGCGCCAGATATTCGAGCTGGTCTTCCTTGGTGGGTGTGTATTTGCTGAGGATCGGCTTGTACTTTGCGAAATTGGCGTTGACGAGGTCGGTCGCCTCGTCGAGGACGGCCACCACCTTGCGCGCCGCGTCGGGCCGCTCTTTCAGGAACTTCGTGGTCATGAGCGAGGCTCCGGAATAAAACGGATCCGCAATCACGCGCGCGACCGGATTGGTCATGGCACGGGCCGCCTTGCCCGAGGCGACGGCAATCGATCCGACCGGCTCGAGCGACAGCGTGGCATCGACCGTGCCGCCGACCACGGCAGGAATCTGCATGGCGACCGCAAGATCGACCAGCTTGACGTCGGTGTCGGGATCGAGGCCCGCCGATCGGACCATGTGGCGGGATATGGTGCGCCACTGAATGCCCGGAACGTGACCGAGCGATTTCCCCTTCAGGTCGGCAAAGCTCTTGATCGGGCTGTCAGGCTTGACGATCAGGCCGTCATTGATGCGATCGACGGCGATGCCCCCGCCCTGCAGACCGAACACCTTCAGCTTGCCGGGAAATTTGGCCTCCGCGATCATCGCGATGCCGGCCGCCGCGCCGGGCGGACCGAAATCCGCGCGCTCCGCGATCAGCGCGTCGATGATCTGGTTCGGCGCTTCCATCTTGGTGGAAACAATCTCGATGCAGGCCTTCTCGAACAGCTTCTCTTCGAGAGCGACGTAATAGGCGGTGGTCTGCATGATCGGCAGCCAGACCGCCGTCACCTTCTCGGTCTTGTCGCAGGCCGCATGTGCGCCGGTGATCCCGAGCAAGAACGTGGAAACTGCGAATGCTCCAAGAAATCTCTTCATCTGCATGATGGCCTCTTCGTTTCGATTAGGCGGACTATTTGCCGGACCAGTGAATGAGCGAACGTTCGATCGTCAGAAGCACGAGGTTGAGCCCGTATCCCATCGCGCCTGCGATCAGAATGGAGCCGTACATATCGGTGAGCGAGTACGAGATCTGCGCGTCGATGATGCGGTGACCGATGCCATCGGTCGCGCCTATGAACATCTCGGCGACGATAATCACGACCAGCGCAAGCGACACCGCGGTACGCAGGCCGATGAAGGTCTGCGGCAAGGTTTCATAGAAGATGACGTCCTTGAAAATGCGGAGCGACGACGCCCCCATTGAGCGCGCTGCGAGGATGCGGGTCTGACGAGCATTCATCACGCCGTAGGCGACGTTGAAGATAATCACGAGCCAGGCGGCGAAAGCGGCGACTGCAATCTTGGCAAAATCGCCAAGGCCGAAGAGCAGCAGGAACAGCGGAAACAATGCGGTCGCCGGCGTGGAGCGGAAGAAGTCCACCAGGAATTCGACCGAACGATAGATCGCGGCCCTGGCACCGAGTACGATACCGATGGGGACGCCGGCAACCACGGCGATCAGGGTCGAATAGCCGACGCGCGCGATGGTATGGACGAAATCACCTGTCATCTTGCCGGCGGCGATGATCGCCGCGGTGTCGCGCAGCGTGTCGACCGGCGACGGCAGCAGATCCTTGTTGACCAGCTGTCCCTTGAACGCGATCCACCACAACGCGAACAGCAGCAGCGGCCCGATCGCGAGTTCGATGGCGCGCTTCACCTTTGGATTCGATATCGCTTCATTGATCCGTTGCATCGGCATCCTCGTGGTCTTCGCGCCTCGCTGCGCGCCTTCCGCCGTGAGCGCCAGAAGTGTTGGCTTCGGGAGCCCGAAAGAAAATGGCGAGATGTGCAATCGATCGTGCAGGAATGCATATTGAAATCAATCATTTGGCTGATTGATTTGCAGGCTTGCAGCGCTCAACACTTGGGCAAACCTGGTCTTTTTGCCCAATCGAGTGGCAGCTATTGAAGGCGATGGCCGACCGGGCCGATCTCCTGTCCACCAAGCTCAGCGGCCTTCATCTCATCGAGCCGCTGATCCCTCAGTGCGTCTGCGCGCATCAGGTTCGTTTTCCCGGCCAAACCGCTCCACCAGAAAATCAATGAACAGCCGCACCTTCACCGAGAGATGCCGGGTCGGCGGATAGACCGCATAGAGCGCGAGCGGCGGCGCGGAATAATCGTCCAGCACCGTTCGCAGCTCGCCTCTCCTCAAGGCATCGGCGGCGATGAACTCCGGGAGCAGCGCGAGCCCCCTGCCGTTGATCGCGACATCACGCAGCACTTCGGCATTGTTGACGCAGAGCGACCAGGTCGGCTGAATCCAGTGATCGCCGTCGGTGCCGGTGAGCTTCCACTGATTGCCCGTCAGCAGGAAGCCGTAGGTCAGGGAGGCGTGGCCGCGCAGATCCTGCGGATGTTGTGGTGTGCCGTGACGTGCGAGATAATCGGGTGAAGCGCAGATCATGCGCGCCACCGGCATGATTTTTCGCGCGATCAAGCTCGACGATTCCAGTTCCGCGATCCGCAAGGTCACGTCAAAGCCATCCTGGACGGGATCGAGCAGATCGTCGCTGAGCACGAGCTGGAGCTGGAGCTCCGGATATCGCGCCATGAAATCGGCGAGCACCGGCCCGAGCCGCAGAGTGCCGAACGACATCGGCGCGTTGACGCGCAACAGGCCGCGCGGCGCCGACTGGGCTTGCGCTACGGCCTGGTCGGCCGCCTCGATCTCCGACAGGATCACGACCGCGCGCTCGAAATAGCGCTGGCCGTTCTCGGTCGGGCTCGCATGGCGCGTGGTCCGGTTCAGGAGCTGGACGCCGAGGCTCTCTTCGAGGTCGGCAATGTATTTGCTGATCGCCGAGCGTGACAGCCGCAACTGCCGGCCCGCCTCGGCAAAACTGCCGCTTTCGACCACCTTTACGAAGGCCCGGAGGCTGGCGACCTTATCCATGGGCTGGCGCCGGCGATTGTTTCCAAATCGTAGACATAGACGTCATATTTGCATGGATTGTCTCCAATCCAAAGCGGAACGATATTTCCGGTCAGAGCAAGACCGCTCCCGGAGCTTTGGAGGACGACAATGTCTGGACTGCACCACGTGACCGCGATCGCCGGCGACCCGATCAGGAATTTCGGCTTCTACACCCGGGATCTCGGCCTGCGCTTCGTCAAGAAGACGGTCAATTTCGACGATCCTGGCACCTATCACTTCTACTATGGCGACGAGACCGGCCGCCCCGGCACAATCCTCACCTTCTTTCCCTGGGCCGGCGTGCCGGCCGGGCGCCGCGGCGTCGGCGAGACCCATCAGACCGCCTTCCGCGTGCCGCAACGCTCGCTCGGCTACTGGACGCAGCGCTTCGTCGAGAAGGGCATCGCCTACGAGGCGCTGGAGAAGCGCTTTGGCGAGTCCGTGCTGCCGTTCACAGACCCTGATGGCATGGCGCTCGCGCTGGTCGGCATTCCCGGTGCCGAGAGCGAGCCCGGCTGGAGCAACGGCGGCGTTCCCGCCGAACATGCGATCCGCGGCTTCCACGGGGTGACCTTGCTGCTCGACAGCGCGGCGAAGACGGCTGCCGTCCTCACCGACGTGTTCGGCTTCAAGGAGACGGCGCGCGAAGGCTCCGTGATCCGCTTCAAGGCACCGGGGGATGTCGAAGGCAGCGTCGTCGATATCTACGAGGCCAAGGGCTTCCTGCGCGGGCACCAAGGTGGCGGCTCCGTGCATCACATCGCCTTCCGCGCGGCCAACGATGCCGAGCAGGGCAAGATGGCCGGGAGGCTCGTCAGCAATCACGGCCTGCACCCGACCGAGCAGAGGGACCGCAATTACTTCCGCTCGATCTACTTCCGCGAGCCGGGCGGCGTGCTGTTCGAGATCGCGACCGACATCCCCGGCTTCGCCGTCGACGAGCCCGTCGCGACGCTGGGACGTGACCTGAAGCTGCCGAGCTTCCTCGAAGCGCAGCGCAAGCAGATCGAAGGTGTTCTGCCGAATTTGGAAGAGAGGGTGTCGTGACCGAGAATTCATTCGTCCATCGCTTCGAGCCCGCGACCGGCGCGGGCTCCCCTCCTCTCCTGCTGCTGCACGGCACCGGCGGCGACGAGAACGACCTGCTCGGGCTTGGCAAGATGATCTCGCCCGGCTCGGCCCTGCTCTCGCCGCGCGGCCGCGTGCTCGAGCACGGTATGCCGCGTTTCTTCCGCCGCCTTGCCGAAGGCGTGTTCGACGAGGACGACGTGCGTCGCCGCGCGCACGAACTCGGCGACTTCGTTGCGGAAGCGCGGAAGCAGTACGGCATCGCTGCACCGGTCGCGGTCGGCTTCTCCAACGGCGCCAACATCGCAGCCGCGCTGTTGTTGCTGAAGCCGGACGCGCTTGCTGGCGCGATCCTGCTCCGCGCGATGGTGCCGCTGTCGGATCCGCCCAAGGCTGAGCTCGGCGGCAAGCCTGTCCTGCTTCTGTCAGGGCAGGCTGATCCGATCGTGCCGGCGAGCAATTCGGCGAAGCTTGCCTCGTTGTTGTCGGAAGCCGGAGCGCGGGTCGAACACAAGGTGTTGCCGGCGGGCCATCAATTGTCGCAAGCGGATGTGACGCTCGCCCGCGACTGGATCGGTTACGTTGCCGCCGAAGCCGCATGACTGCGAAAGGCGGCGCATCGTTTTCGAACGGTGCGCCGCGGCTTCATTCGAACCAGCCGCGCCGCTTGAACCAGATCAGCGGCAGCACGCCGCTGGCAATGATGCCGAGCCACGCCAGCGGGTAGCCGAACGTCCAGTCCAGCTCCGGCATGTGCTTGAAGTTCATGCCCCAGATGCCGACCAGAATCGTGGGCGGCACGCCGACGACCGAGACGATGGTCAGGATCTTGAACAGCTCGTTCTGCTGGATGTTGATGAAGCCGAGCACGGCATCGAGCAGAAGCTGGATCTTGTCCGACAATCGTGTCTCGTAATCGCCGAGCGAAGCGACATCCTTGGAGACGGCTTCGAGGCGCTTCTTCGAGGCGGCGGTGATCCATTCACCCCGACATCCCCGGCGAATGAAGCGACGCGGCCGACGCCAAGCAGGACATCGCGCGCCTTGGCGAGCCGATCGGCCAGCTCCCCGATGTTCTCCAGCGCCTCGCGCATTCGCCGGCTGGAGCGGACCGGCCGCTTGGTGCGAACGAGCCCGCCTTTGAAGACGCCCCGCGAGAGCCTGTCGACCTCCGCGCCGAGATGCTCCAGAACATCGGCGCCGCGGTCGACCATGGCCTCGACCAGGCTGGTGAACACGCACATGCCGTTCTCCAGGCTGTCATCGGAACCGATACGCTTGCCGATGTCGTCGAAGATCGGCAGCTGCGCGAAGCGCACCGTCACCAGCACGCGCGGGCCGATGACGAATCCCACCGGCGTGATCTCGGCCTCGCTGTCCTCGTTGAGCCGGACCGCCGGCGAGCTGAGATAGAGCGTGCCGTTGTCGAGGATCAGGCGGCTCGACGCTTCGATCTCGCTGAGCGAATCCTCGGACGGAACGCGAATCCCGAGTAATCGTTCGACGAACTGCTTTTCCTCCGCGGTCGCGTTCAAAAGATCAGCCCAGATGATCTCGGACGGCATTTCCGCGCCGATCTTCTGCCAGTCGTCGGATGGCCACCTGTACAGCTTGAGCAAGGAATCGAACTCCGCCTACCCTCGCGCCGGATCGCACGGCATGCGGCCATCCTGCGCCGAGCTAACGCATGAGGGTTCCGAACGTTCAAAGTCGGGGGAGCATCGAGCGGCCCAATTCAACCAAGCGGGCGCGGGTCTCTTTCGATGATGCCATCATGCCAGTGTTTTGCCCGACGCGTCAACGGCATCGCGCAACGGGCAACTCATCAATCGCGCGGCGCGCAAGTCATTGAAATCACTATCCTCGGCTACTGTGCATGGGGTTGTTTTTCAGGTTTTTTGTTTGGACCTGTGTTGTGACGATCTCTTCCGGTGGGAGAGATCGTCACCGACATCGAGCCGAACTGTGCGCCCCCTACTCCCACGCCCATGTCGAGAAGTCGTTCTCGTACTGGGGCACGTCCTTCCAGACGCCCTTCAGCTTCTTGTTGGTGATGGTGATCAGCTGCGGCTGGTACAGATAGCCGGAGACCGCGTCGGTTGCCAGCATGCGCTGGGCATCGCCGAGCAGCTTGACACGGGCGGCTTCATCCGGCGTCGACACGATCTGCTTGTAGAGCGCGTTGAAGGCGTCGTTGTTGTAGCCGAGATAGTAGTCCGGCTCGGTGATCTTGACGAGATCGAACGGCTCGACATGGCTGACGATGGTGAGGTCGAAATTGTGCGGACCATTGCCGGCGAATACCTGCGACAGCCATTGCGCCCATTCGACGTTCTCGATCTTGGCGATGATACCGACCTTGGCGAGTTGGGCCGCCAGGATCTCGCCGCCCTGCCGCGCATAGGATGGCGGCGGCAGCTTCAAGGACAGCTCGAGCGGGGTGGTAACGCCGGCCTCTGCGAGCAGCTTCTTGGCCTTCTCGGGATCGTAGGGGTTGATGCCTGTGGTGTCGACATAGCCGAGCGCCGTCGGGACGTAGAAGCTGCCGATTGGCGTGCCGAAACCATCGACGGCGCCGTCGATCATCGCCTTGCGATCGATCGCGGCAAGGATCGCACGGCGCACGCGAACATCGTCGAGCGGCTTCTTGCGATGGTTGATACCGACGATGGTCTTCGCCCTGGAGCCGCCGACCATAACGTTGAAGCGCGGATCAGCCTTGAACTGCGCGATGGTGCGCTGGGCCGAGACGCGCGGAAACGCATCGACGTCGCCCGATAGCAGCGCCGCCGTCTGCGCGGACGGATCGGAGATGAAGCGGATCGTCACCTTCGCGAGCTTGATCGCGGCGGCGTTGCGATAGTCGGCCCATTTGGTCAGAGTCATCGAGGAGCCCTTGGCCCAGGTGCCCAGCTGATAGGGCCCGGTCCCGACCGGCTGCGTGATATTGGTGGCAGCGCTCTTCGGCTCGACGATCGAGCCGCTCGCCTGCCCCAGCAGGAACGGCAGATTGGGCTCGGAATTCTTCAGGCTGATCACGACCGTATCGGGATCGGGCGTGGCAACGGACTCGAAGCTCTGGAACAGGCTCTTGTCCTTGTTGGTGCTGGTGGCAACAGCGTTGCGCTCGAACGAGAACTTCACGGCCGCGGAGTCGAACGGCTCGCCATTGTGGAACTTGACGCCCTTGCGCAGCTTGAACGTATAGGTCTTCAGATCGGGCGATGCGGTCCAGCTCTCCGCCAGAAGGGGCGACGTGGTGCCGTCCTCGTTGATCTTGGTCAGGGTCTCATAGATGTTGTAGAGCGTGACCTCGGCGATCGCGGCGGCGGCGGCGTTGGTGGGGTCAAGCCCCGGCGGCTCCAGCGCCATCGCCATGACGACGCTGTCCTTCTTGCTCTGCGCCAACACCGGCAACGGTGCCGCGGCAAACGCGGCGGCGAATGCGACGATCGATAGTTTCCTGAACATGCGTAACTCCCCGGCCTTCTCTTGTCTCAAGCCTACGCCAATCCCGCCGCGGACGCTAACCTTCCACGGGCAATTGCGGCAAGGCCATCACGGCTTCCGCCTTGTGGCAGGCGGCCAGATGCGTCTCGCCCACCTTGCGTAGCTCAGGCAGAACCTCGCGGCAATGCTGGTCGGCGAGCGCGCATCGCGAGACATAGGGGCAGCCGGTCGCGGCCGCCGATTGCGAGGCGATCGCCTGGGCCCCGCGCCGCCGCCGGCCGCCGCCGGCGCGCACCCGCGGCACGGCCTCCAGCAGCGCTCGCGTATAGGGATGGGCGCAGCGCTCGAACAAATCCTCCGGCCGCCCCTGCTCGACGATACGGCCGAGATACATCACCGCGACTTCGTCGCAGAGATAGTCGACGACGGCGAGGTCGTGGCTGATCAGGACGTAACTCAGGCCGAACTGCTCCTGGAGGTCCTGCATCAGGTTCAAGACCTGCGCCTGCACGGAGACGTCGAGCGCGGAGACCGGCTCGTCGGCGACGATCAGCTTCGGCTGAGTGATCAGCGCGCGCGCAATGGCGATGCGCTGGCGCTGGCCGCCGGAGAACTCATGCGGATATTTCTCCATGTCGGCATCGCGCAGGCCCACCTGCCGCAGCACGGCGGAGACGCGGGCGCGGAACGTCGTACGGTCGGCGCCCTCCAGCACAGTCAGCGGCTCGGCGACGACCCGCGCGATGGTCTGGCGTGGGTCCAGCGATCCGTAGGGATCCTGGAACACCATCTGGAAATCGCGGCGAGCGCGGCGCAGCTCGTCCGCGGAGATGCGGTTGAGGTCGCGGCCGAGCAGCGCGACCTGCCCCGATGTTGGCCGCTCCAGCGCCATCACCACACGTGCAAAGGTCGACTTGCCCGAGCCGGATTCTCCGACGATGCCGAGGCTCTTGCCGGCCTGGACCCGCACGCTGACACCATTGAGCGCGCGCACCTGCCCCGGCGGGCGAAACACGCTTTCGCGCGGCAGCGTGTAGCGCTGCTCGAGATCCTTCACATCGAGAAGAGGCGCCGTGCTCATACGGTCAGCGCTCCGACGCGTTCGGCCATCGACACATCCGTCCGGATGCAGCGCACGAAGTGACCGGGTCCGACGTCCACCATCGGTGGAAGTGCGACCCGGCACTGCTCGATCACGAGCGGACACCGATCGGCGAAGGTGCAGCCGGACGGCAGATCGGCGAGCTCCGGCACCGTGCCCGAGATCGTCGTCAGCCGCGTCCCCTTGCGTGCGCCGAGTTTCGGCCGGGCGCGGAACAGGCCCTGCGTGTAGGGATGGCCCATCCGGCGGAACACTTCGTCGGTCGGCCCGCTCTCGATGATCGTGCCGCCGTACATCACCATCATGCGTTGCACGTTCTCGGCGATGACGCCGAGATCGTGCGAGATCAGGATCATCGACATGCTGCGCTCCTCGACGAGGTCGGCGATGAGGTCGAGGATCTGGCCCTGGATAGTGACGTCGAGCGCCGTGGTCGGCTCGTCCGCGATCAGAAGGTCCGGCTCGCAGGCGAGCGCCATCGCAATCGTGACGCGCTGACGCTGGCCGCCGGAGAACTGGTGCGGATAGGCGTCGACGCGCCTGGCCGGATCAGGCAGCCCGACGCGGTCGAGCAAGGCGATCGCTTCCTTGCGCGCCTGCGATGCCGAAAATTTCCTGTGACGCCGCAGCGGCTCGGCGACCTGATGGCCGATCGTGTGCATCGGGTTGAGCGCGGTCATCGGCTCCTGGAAGATCATGCTGATGCGATTGCCGCGCAGCCGACAATAGTCCGCGTCCGGCAATCCAGCGAGTTCGCCGCCATCCAGCTTGATGCTACCGCTGATGACTGCGCTGTCCGGCAGCAGCCCCATCAGCGACAATGCCGTCACCGACTTGCCGCAGCCGGATTCGCCGACCAGCCCGAGCGTCTCGCCGCGCTTCAGGGCAAAGCTGACGCCGCGCACGGCCTGCGCCGGCCCGCGGCTGGTGTTGAGGCGCACGCCGAGATTTTCGACCTCGATCAACGGCATGGTCGAGCGTTCGCCCATCCTCATCGCTCCCGCGCCAGTCGAGGGTCGAGCAGATCGCGCAACCCGTCGCCGAGCAGATTGAGGCCGAGCACCGCAATTGCAATCGCAGCGCCCGGATAGACGGCGAGCATTGGCGACTGGAACAGCAGCGTCTGCGCGTCGTTCAGCATCCGTCCCCAGGACGGCTGCGGCGGCTGCGTGCCAAGCCCGAGATAGGACAAGGCGGCTTCGGCAAGAATCGCGAGCGCAAACTGGATCGTCGCCTGCACGATCAGGATCGACAGGATGTTGGGCAGCACGTGCTCGATGGTGATGCGAAACTTGCCCTTGCCTGCCGCGCGCGCGGCCAGCACGAATTCCCGCGCCCAGATCGCGTTGGCCGAGCCGCGCGTCAGCCGGATCAGCGTCGGGATCTGGAAGATGCCGATTGCCACGATCGAGGTCACCATGCCGGGCCCCACGACCGCGGCGAGCATGATGGCGGACAGCACGGCCGGAAAAGCGAAAGTGAAATCGGAGAAGCGCATGATGATCTCCTCGGTCCAGCCGCGCCTAGCCGACGCGATCAGGCCGAGACAGACGCCAAAGGTGAGGCCGATGCTGACCGCGATGATGCCGACCATGATGGTGGAGCGGGCGCCGGCGAGCAGCAGCGAGACGATGTCGCGGCCGAAGACGTCGGTGCCGAGCCAGTGCGCGGCCGAGGGCGGTCGGAGCTTTGAGGCGATGTCGATCTCGTAGGGCGACCAGGGCGTCCACAGCAGCGACAGCAGCGCCGAGGCGAGAACCAGGAGGCTCAGCGCACCACCGAGCACGAAGCTGCGATGACGCAGCGCGCGGCGCCAGAAGGTCCGGGCTGGCAGAGGGCGCGCCATGGCCGGAGCGTTGACGAGGGTGGACAGCGGCGCGCTCACAGATCGTGGACCTTGATGCGGGGATCGACGAAGGCATAGAGCACGTCGACCACGAAATTGACGATGACGACCATGGTTGCGAGCAGCATCACGCAGTTGCGCACCACGATGAGGTCGCGGTTGGCAATCGACTGGAAGATCAGGCGGCCGAGGCCGGGCAGATAGAACACGTTCTCGATCACGATTGTGCCGGCGAGCAGATTGGCGAATTGCAGGCCCATCACCGTCATCACGGGAATCATGGCGTTGCGCAGCACGTGTTTCCACAGCACCTCGCGCTTGCCGAGCCCTTTTGCGCGCGCCGTGCGGACGAAGTCTTCACGCAGCACTTCCAGCACCGCCGAGCGCGTGACGCGTGCGAGGATCGCGGCCTGCACCACGGCGAGCGAGACCGCCGGCAGCAGCAGCGATTTGATGCCGGGCCAGATGCCGTCCTCCCAACCGGGAAAGCCGCCCGCGGACAGCCATTGCAGCCGCACCGAGAACAACAGCACCAGCAGGATCGCGAACCAGAAATTCGGCAGCGCGATGCCGACCTGCGTCAGCGACATCACGCCGACGTCGCCGAGCTTGTTGTGGTTGGCGGCGGTGTAGATGCCGGCCGAGAGCGCCAGCGTCACCGTGATCAGCATGGACATCATCGCGAGCGGAATGGTCAGCACCAGCCGCTCCACGATCAAGGCGGCAACCGGCGTGCCGTAGACATAGGAGTTGCCGAGATCGCCGACCAGCAGACCCTTGACCCATTGCAAATAACGAACAGCCAGCGGCTGATCGAGCCCGAGCTTGACGGTGAGCGCACGCACCGCGTCTGGCGAGGCATCGGCGCCCATCAGCATCTGCGCAGCGTTGCCCGGGAGAGCATCCAGCACCAGGAAAATGATCACGGATGCGCCGACCAGCGTCGCCAGCAAGGTCAGCACACGTCGGAGGACAAATACGCTCATGCGCGCTCGGATTCAGGGCTCATCCGTTGCACGATCAACATGTCCGGGCACCGGAGGCAAGTGCTTTGCAAACAGGTCCTTTGCATGCCCTCACCCTCAGCCAGGCCAGCGGGACAGGAGGTCCTGCGAGGCCTCGAACAGCGCGCTCGCGCGCAGCAAGTCCGCATCGGCGCGGAAGCGGCCCACGAGTTGCAATCCGATCGGCAGGCCGTCGCGGCCGAAGCCGCAGGGCAGGCTGATCGCGGGGTGTCCGGTCATGTTGAACGGCATGGTCCAGGGGAACCAGTGCGGCCGGACGCTGTCAAACTGCTCGCCGTCAATCTCGATGGTGCCGAACAGATCCTGATCGATCGGCAGGGCGGTGCGGGTGATGGTCGGCATCGCCAGCAGATGCCCGCGCGCAAGCAGGGATTGCACCCGGCGGAACAGCGCCGTGCGCGCGAACATCGCCTCCTGATAAGCGACGCCGCTGACGTCGGTGGCAAGCGCGAGCTGCCTGAGGAAGGCCTCGCTCAGCGCGTCCCCATGCTCGGCCGCGAGCTTTGCAAAGCGCGTCCGCCAGACGGTGTGGTTGATGGCGCGCCAGATCGGCTCGATGTCGAACCCCTCGCCGGAGAATTCCTCCAGCTCGGCGCCGAGCCCTGCCAACCGATCGAGGCTCGCCTTGAAGCCGGCTGCGACATCGGCGGAGACGGGGCGTCCGGGGGGCGACAGGCAGTACAGGATTTTCTGCCCACGCAGGTCGCCGCGCGGCGCGGCCATGCCGACGAAGTCGGGCACGGGAACGCCGATCGACCAGGGATCGCAAGAATCCTCGCCGGCCATCGCCTGCATCATCAGCGCGGTGTCGGCGACGGTCCGCGTCATCGGCGTGACATAGGTCTGGTTGCCGAACACGTCCAGCGCCTGGCTGTGCGGGATCACGCCGTTGCTCTGCTTCAGCCCGACCACGCCGTTGCAAGCGGCGGGAATCCGTGTCGAGCCGCCGCCATCGGTCGCGATCGCAAGCGGCGCGATGCCGCTCGCCACCGCCACCGCCGCGCCGCCGCTGGAGCCGCCCGACGAGCGCTCGGCGCTCCACGCATTGCGGGCGCGGCCGAACAGCGGCGAGTCAGTCAGGCACTTGCTGCCGAATTCCGGCGTCGTGGTCTTGCCGATCAAGATCGCGCCTTGCGCGCGCAGCCTTGCAACCGCGACGGCATCCTCGGTCGGAACATTGTCCTTGTAGGGAATGGCGCCGAAAGTGGTCTTGACGCCCTTGGTGTTGACGATGTCCTTGACGGTGACGGGGAGGCCGTGCAGCAAGCCAAGCCGCTCGCCGGCCATCACCTTGCGCTCGGCCTCGCGCGCCTGCGCCATTGCCTCGTCGCCACACAGCGTGATGAAGCAGTTCAATTGGGGGTGGAGTGCCTCAGCGCGCGCGAGCACGGCGCGGACGAGTTCGACGGGGGAGACTTCCTTGCGGTCGATGCGCGCGCGCAATTCGGTGGCGGACAGGAAACAGAGATCATCGTTCATGGCAGGACCGGCTCGCGTCAGGATGACGCGGACCTTGCCAGTGCGCACGCATCGTGTCCATTTCGGCTTGCGCATGGCCGCTGTTCACCGAGACAACCCGGGAGTGGGGCGAGGCTCGACGCCCTAGCTACCAGCTCCAGGTGATCTCGTGACTCCACGGCGGATCGGCGCCCGGGCGGGTGCAGGTCAGACCGGCGCAATTGGCGGCAAAGAACAGTACACGGCGAAGCTCGTCTGCGCCGATATCCTTCAATGGCTGTCGGGGGAGACGTCCCTGCTTGTGCAGGGCGAACAACAACGCCGCCTGAAAACTGTCGCCCGCGCCGATGGTGTCGGCGACTGCGATCTTGGGAGCGGCGACCTCGATCTGCCCTGCCCCCACATGCCACGCGATCGCGCCGTTGTTGCCACGGGTGATGACGACGAGGCTCGCGCCGCCTGCGAGCAGCGTGCTCGCACGCTGGTGGTACGGCTCGTCGCCGAACAAATAGGCAAAATCGACGTCCGACATCTTGATGAGATCGGCGCTGGCCGCAAACTCAGCCATGCGGGCGAGATAAGCCGGCTTGTCCTTGACGAGGTTGGGCCGGCAATTCGGATCGAAGGAGATCGTGGACGACATCCGCGCGTCCGCAATCAGCGCTTTCGTTTCGGCGGCGCCCTGGTCGTTGACCAGCGTGGTCGAGCCGACATGGAGGGCTTCAACGGTCGCGAACGGAATGGAGCCGCGCCGGTAGGTCCAGTTCCGCGTCGCGGTCTCGGCGTCGTAGAAGGCGTAATGCGACTCGCCGGCGACGATGCGCACGAAGGCGAGCGTGGTCTGGTGTTCGCTGCTTGTGGCGAGAGCGAGCTCGACATTGGAGGCAGCGGCGTGCTCGGCGATCATCTTCCCGAACATGTCCGTCGAGATCCCGCCGACAAAGCCGGTCGGCGCGCCGAGCCGCGCCATGCCGATTGCGACGTTGAGGCAGGAGCCGCCGACAGCCGGCATCACGGCTTCGCGCCCGTCGGTGTTTCGCGTCGGGACGAAATCGATCAGCGCATCACCGCAGGAAATCAGCATCCGTTTCAAACTCCCACGCGCATCGCGGCGCGGCTGCCACGATCGACCTCGCGCAGCAGCTTGTAGACCTCGCGCTTGAGGGCATGAAAGGCGGCGATGTCGGGCGTGGTCGGCTCGCTCTTGCGTCCCAGCGCCGACATCTTTGCCATGGTCTCACCGATCGAGGCATAGGCGCCGCCGGCGACCGCGCCGAGCATGGCAGCGCCGAGCAGCACAGGTTCTTTGGTCTGCGGCAGCGCGACCGTGAGGCCGGTGGTGTCCGCCATGATCTGCCGCACCAGCGGACTGCGGCTGGCGCCGCCGCCCATGATCATCATGCCGGCATGGACGCCATGCGCGGCAAAGGCCTCGATCACTTCGGCAAGCCCATAGGCGAGCCCGCACAGACCGGCGACGAACAGCCGTTCCATCGAGGCGATGTCGGTGTCGAGATCGAGGCCTGCGATCACCGCGCGCGTGTCAGGGTCGGCATAGGGCGAGCGGTTGCCGATGAACTCGGGAAGCACATGGACGTGGCGGGCCAGCAGCGCGGCGCGGCTGGCGCCGCCTGCGCGCGCGATGATGCGGCGCTCGAGGAACTCGATGAGGTCGAGCCCCTCGCTGCGCGCGGCCGCGCTCGCCTCGGCGTGGCCGGGATGGGACTTGAGAAGATGGTCGATCGCAGCGCCCGCAGCCGACTGCCCGCCCTCGTTGAGCCAGAAATTGGGTACCATGCCGGAGTAATAAGGACCCCACACGCCCGGCACGAAACACGGTTCTTTCGTCGTCGCCATGATGCAGGCCGACGTTCCCATGATGTAGGCAAGCCGGTCGGAGACATCTGTCGCGCCGTCCGATTCATCGCGCCCGCCGATGGCACCGATGCCGCCGGCATGCGCATCGATCAAGGACGCTCCGACCGGTGTGCCCGCTGACAGGCCGAGATCGGCGGCAGCAGTGCGGGAGAGACCTGCATCCAGGTGCGTGCCGGGCGCGACGATCTCGGTGCCGATGCGGGCGTATTTCTCGTTGACGAAGTCCGACAGGCCGATCCGCTTGAAGAACGGCGCGCTCCAGCCGCCGCCGTCATGCGCGAGATAGTTCCATTTGCAGGTGACCGTGCAGGTCGAGCGTTGCAACGAGCCGGTGGCGCGCCAGCTCAAGTAATCCGCCAGATCGAAAAAGTGCCCTGCAGCGTCGAAGCTCGCGCGCATATGCCGCTTCAGCCACAGCAGTTTCGGCATCTCCATCTCGGGCGAGATCGAACCGCCGACATAGCGCAGCACGGCATCACCGGTTTCGTTGATCAGCCGCGCCTCGGCCGTGGCGCGGTGATCCATCCAGACGATGACGTTGCGCTGCCTGTCGCCGGAGGCGCTGACGGTGAGCGGCTCGCCTTGCCGGTCGAGCACCACGAGGGAGCAGGTGGCGTCGAAACCGATGCCGCCGACGCTGTCGGGCGCGATTGCAGCTTCCGCCATCGCGGCCCGCACCGACGCCGTGCAAGCGTCCCAGATATCCTGGGACGATTGTTCGACGATGTCGCCGGCCTCGTGCCATATCCTGATCGGATGCCGCGCGATCGCAAGCAAGGTGCCGGCCTCGTCGAACACCCCTGCCCGCGTGCTATTGGTCCCTACATCGACGCCGATATACGCTCGCGGCATTGTCGTCCCCGGAAGCTCTCGTCAGTTTTGACGCAAGCCTACCAGCAAGTGTAGCCGCCATCCACCAGCACGATGCTGCCGGTCATCAGGCTCGCGGCCTCGGAAGCCAGGAACAGCACGACGGAGGCGATCTCATCGACCTGCCCCATCCGTGCCATCGGGGTTCCACCGATCCATGCGTCGTACATTCTCGGATTGCTTTTCACGAAGGCGTTGAGCGGCGTCTCGATATAGGTCGGCGCTACCGCATTGACGCGGATGCCGCGCGCGCCCCATTCGGCGGCGAGCGACTTTGTGAGATGGTGCACCCCAGCCTTGGAGGCATTGTAGAAGCACTGCTCCTGCGGCTTGTTGACGATGAAACCGGACATCGATCCGACATTGACGATGGCGCCGCTCTTTGCTTTCAGCATGTGCTTGCCGAACTCGCGGCAGCACCAGAAGGTGCCATTGAGATTGACGTCGATGACGTTGAGCCAGTGTTCGTCGGTCACGGTCTCTGCCGGCGTCTCGCTGCGGGCAATGCCGGCGTTGTTGACGAGGATGTCCACCTTGCCGTGGCGCGCGACGAGGTCGCTCGCCACCTCCGCCACGCGCTTGGTGTCGGTGACATCCATGATCGCCGTCTCGGCGTCGAAGCCCTTCGCCTTCAGGCTGGCTTTCGCAGCATCGGCGACCTTGCTGTCACGATCGCCGATGACGACCCTGGCGCCGGCTTCAGCCAGCGCTTCGGCGCAGGCGAGCCCGATGCCCTGCCCGCCACCGGTGATGAACGCCGTCTTGCCGTTCAGCTTGAATTTTTCCAGGTACATTTTGGTCTTCCGATTTTCTTGGCCGTTTCTTGTCAGTTCCGAATGGCGTTGCCGCTCGCGTCGAAGCGATGGATGCGCGCGGGCTCCGGCACCAGCGATACATGGTCGCCGGCGTGCAGGCTCAATTCACCGATGTAGCGCGCCGTCAGCATGCCGAGCGGACCGGCATCGACATAGAGGAAAGTGTCGCTGCCGAGGTGCTCGGCCACCGCGATCGTTCCCTGCCAGCCACCGGCACCATCGCGCTCGATCTTGAGATGCTCCGGCCGTACGCCGATCGTGGCCGCGCCCTTCTGCAAGGCGTGCTCGCCGGTCACGAAGTTCATCTTGGGCGAACCGATGAAGCCGGCGACGAAGAGGTTGGCCGGCTTCTCGTAGAGATCCAGCGGCGAGCCGTATTGCTCGATCTTGCCGCCGTTGAGCACCACGATCTTGTCGGCCATGGTCATGGCCTCAACCTGGTCGTGGGTGACATAGATCGCCGTGGTGCCGAGCTGCTTCTGGAGCCGCGTCACTTCGATCCGCATCTGCACGCGCAGGGCCGCGTCGAGGTTGGAGAGCGGCTCGTCGAACAAAAACGCCTTGGGCTCGCGGACGATGGCACGCCCGATCGCGACGCGCTGGCGCTGGCCGCCGGAGAGCTCGCGCGGCTTGCGATCGAGATAAGGGGTGAGGTTCAGCGTTGCGGCGGCGGCCTCGACCTTACGGTTGATCTCGTCCTTGGCCAGCCCCGCCATCTTCAAGCCGAAGCCGATGTTGCCGCGCACGCTCATATGCGGATAGAGCGCGTAGGACTGGAATACCATCGAGAGCCCGCGCTTGGCCGGCGGCGTGTCGACCACGTTCTTGCCGTCGATCAGGATCTTGCCGCCCGAGACGTCCTCGAGCCCCGCGATCAGCCGCAACAGCGTGGTCTTGCCGCAGCCCGATGGCCCCACGAACACCACGAACGACCCGTCGGCGATCTCGAGGTCCGCGCCCTTGATGATGTGCACGGGGCCGAAGGATTTCTGCACGTCCTGAAGTGTGATCTGACCCATGATCCGGCAGCCCTTCCTACTTTACCGCGCCAAAGGTGAGCCCGCGCACGAGCTGCTTCTGGCTGAACCAACCGAGGACGAGAATGGGCGCGATCGCCAGCGTCGAGGCCGCCGACAGCTTTGCCCAGAACAGCCCTTCCGGGCTCGAATAGGACGCGATGAACGTGGTGAGCGGCGCAGCGTTCGAGGTCGACAGATTGAGCGTCCAGAACGCCTCGTTCCAGGCCAGGATCAGGTTCAGCAGCATGGTCGATGCGAGCCCCGGGATCGCCATCGGCGTCAGGACATAGACCAGCTCGCGGCCGATGGTGGCGCCGTCCATGCGCGCGGCTTCCAGGATGTCACGCGGGATCTCCTTGAAATAGGTGAACAGCATCCAGATCACGATCGGCAAGTTTCCGAGGCACAGGATGAAGACGAGGCCGATGCGGGAATCGAGCAGGCCGAAGGACTTGTAGATCAGGTAGATCGGCACCAGCACGCCGACCGGCGGCATCATCTTGGTCGAGAGCATCCAGAGCAGGATGTCCTTGGTGCGCTTGGTCGGCGAGAACGCCATCGACCAGGCGGCGGGGATCGCGATCAAAAGCGCAATCAAGGTCGAGCCGCCGGCGATGATGATCGAGTTCATCGCGTGGAGGAAATAGTCGCTGCGCTCCTGGACCGTTGCGTAGTTCTCGGTAGTCCAGTGGAAGAACAGGAAGGACGGGGGAATCGCGAAGGCCTCAAGTTCGGTCTTGAAGCTCGCCAATACCATCCAGAGGATCGGGAAGAAGATCAGGAAGCCGAAGAACCACGCCCCGATTGTCGAGACCACCACCCGCTGCCTCGTCGCCATCCGCGCCATGTCTCACGCCTCCAGATTGCGACCGACGATGCGGACCAGGAAGAAAGCTACGACGTTGGCGATCACGACAGCGACGAGGCCGCCAGCCGAGGCGGTGCCGACATCGTACTGAATCAGTGCCTGCGAATAGATCAGGAAGGCGATGTTGGTGGTCGACAGTCCCGGGCCGCCGCCGGTGGTGACGTAGATCTCGGCAAAGACGGTGAGCAGGAAGATCGTCTCGATCAGGATCACCACCGTGATGGGACGCGCGAGGTGCGGGAGCGTAATGTAGATGAAGGTCGAGACCGCGCTGGCGCCGTCCATTTCGGCGGCTTCCTTCTGTTCCTCGTCGAGCGACTGCATCGCAGTGAGTAAAATCAGCGTCGCGAACGGCAGCCATTGCCAGGACACGATCAGGATCACCGCGAGCAGCGGCGCGTCGGTGAACCAGTCGATCGGCGTCAACCCGAACAGCGACGCGATCCAGGCAAACAGCCCGGACACCGGATGCATCAGCAGGTTCTTCCAGACCAGCGCGCTCACCGTCGGCATCACGAAGAACGGCGCGATCACCATCAGCCGCACGATGTTGAGGCCGATCACGGGCTGGTCGAGCAGCAGCGCCAGCGGAATTCCGAGCAGGACGGTCAGCACCAGCACCGAGCCGACCAGCACCAGCGTGTTCTGGAGCGAGGCGAGGAACGCGGGATCGGTGAGGAAGTAGCGGAAATTTTCCAGCCCGACGAATGATTCCGAGCCGGGATCGAGCAGACTGTAGTGCAGCGTCGAGAAATAGAGCGTCAGCGCGAGCGGGACGATCATCCAGATGAACAGCAGCCCGACGGCCGGCGTCAGGAGCGTCCGTGCGAGAAGCTGCGTCTGCCGGGTTGCCATTCTTGGCTTCTCCGCTTGCGGGAAGAAGGCGGCCATCCATCTGGAGCGGTGGATGGCCGCAAGTCTGAGCTCAGGAGGGAGAACTCGAGCTCACTTGATGTAACCGGCCCGCTTCATCTCGCGCTCGGTTGAAGATTGCGCCGCAGTGAGCGCGGCATCAACCGTCATCGATCCCGCAAGCGCGGCCGAGAATTGCTGGCCCACTTGCGTGCCGATGCCCTGGAATTCGGGGATCGCCGCATATTGCACGCCGACGTAAGGCACCGGCTTCACTGTCGGCTTGTTCGGATCGGCGGCATCGATCGAGGCCAGCGTCAGCTTGGCAAACGGGGCGACCTTCAGATAATCGGGGTTTTGGTAGAGCGAAGTTCGGGTGCCCGGCGGCACGTTGGCCCAGCCCTCTTTCGCGGCGACGGTCTTGGTGTAATCCTTGCTCGTCGCCCAGGCGATGAACTTCTCGGCGGCTTCCGCCTTCTTCGAACCGGCGGGGATTGCGAGACTCCAGGCCCACAGCCAGTTGGCGTTCTTGCCGAGCCCGGTGTTGGGCGCCAGCGCGAAGCCGACCTTGTCGGCGACCTTGGAGTCCTTCGGATTGGTGACGAAGGACGCCGCGACGGTGGCATCGATCCACATTGCGCATTTTCCGGCATTGAACAGCGCGAGGTTCTCGTTGAAGCCGTTCGAGCTCGCACCGGGGGGGCCAGCCTGCTTCATCACGTCGACATAGGTCGTGAGCGTCGCCTTCCATTCCGGGGTGTTGAACTGCGGCTGCCACTTCTCGTCGAACCAGCGTGCGCCATAGGAATTGGCCATGGCGGAGAGGAACGCCATGTTCTCGCCCCAGCCGGCCTTGCCGCGGAGGCAGATGCCGTAGACGCCGGCGCTCTTGTCGGTGAGCTTCTTGGCGGCATCGACGACGAAATCCCAGGTCGGATTTTCCGGCATCTTGAGGCCGGCCTTGTCGAACAGGTCGGTGCGGTACATCACCATCGAGCTCTCGCCGTAGAACGGCGCGGCGTAGAGCTTGCCGTCGACGGAGACCGCATCCTTGATCTTGGGCAGGAGGTCGGCGACGTCGTAGTCGGCGCCGAGATTCGCGAGCGGCACCAGCCAACCCTTCTTGGCCCAGATCGGCACCTCGTAGGTGCCGATGGTGAGGACGTCGAACTGGCCACCCTTGGTGGCGATGTCGGTGGTGACGCGCTGGCGCAGCACGTTCTCCTCCAGCGTCACCCATTTGACGCTGATATCGGGGTTCTTCTTGGTGAATTCACCCGTCAGCCCCTGCATGCGGATCATGTCGCCGTTGTTCACGGTGGCGATCGTCAGGGTGGTTTCGGCCATCGCGGGGACGGCCAGCAACAGGCAAGACGCGCCGCAGACGGCGCCGAGGACGTGTTTCACGGTGACCTCCCTAGGATCGCGCTTTTGAGCATATACCCACGCGTTGGGCGTATGTTCAACTGAGGGCGGGCCATTGTCAAGCAGGCACAAAGATGTTCGCGCAACTTATGAGTGCTGCGGTGCGATACCCTCCTCCCGTCGTGCCCCGCGAAAGCGGGGCATCCAGTACTCCGTGTTGTTTATTGATGTGCCCTAAGCGAAGCCGCGGCGTACTGGATCATCGGCCTTCGCGGATGATGACAGCAGTACGAGGGGCGAGATCGTCGCCCTACCGTTCCAGAATCGCCCTTGCGGTCGCCTCGTCCGTGATCAGCCCGTTGATCAAGCGTCCATTCAGCGCCGCCCCGATCGCCGGCACCTTGGCCGCACCGACCGCGGCGCCGATCGTCGTGGTCTTCGCCGGGACTTCCGGCGGGATGCTGGTCAGGCGCCTGTTGGTGCCCGCCTTCAGCAGGCGGCCCTTGGAATCATAGGCCCAGCCGGTGATCTCGCCGATCGCCCCTTGCCGCATCATCTCGAACAACTCGTCCCGGGTGACGAAGCCGTCGACATGGACCTGCGCCTTCTGGTCCATCTGGCCGATGCCGACGAGGCGCAAATCCGCCTTCGCCGCGACCGCCTTCACCTTCGCGATCGGCTCGATCCGGACCATCTTGTTGCGTTCGTCCTCGGACGACATCAGGAACGGCAGCGGCATCGGGTAATGCCGTGCGCCGGTGCGATCGGCGAGCCGGCCGACGGTATCGTAAAAGCTCGCAGAACCATCGGCGGAGATATTGCCGACCAGCGAGACGATCTGGTGGTTGGGCCGGTCGATCGGCGTGACGCGCTCGACCGCGGCGCGCACGGCGCGGCCGGTCCCGAGCGCGACGATGACGGGGGTCTCCGAACGCAGCGTCGAATCGAGCAGGTTGGCGCAGCGTTCGGCAATGCCCGCTGTGGCCTGGGGCGCGGCGGAATCTGCCGGCACCACCTCGCAATGGGTGAGCTCGAAACGCGCCTTCAGACGCGCCGCCAATTCCATGCACGCGGCGATGGGATGTTCGAGCCGGAAGGTGATGAGCCGTTCCGCGAGACACAGCGACACCAATCGCTGCGCCGACGCGCGCGACACCTGGAGCATCTTCGCGATCTCGTCCTGGGTGTGACCGGCAATGAAATAGAGCCAGCCGGCACGCGCGGCGTCGTCGAGCCTGGTCTTTTCGTTCTCGGCGGCCATGGCAGGCGTCAGGCGTCCTTCCAGAATTCGGTCATACGCGCGAAGACCCGGTCGGCCCCCGCACCCGAGAGTATAGCGTGCCCATCGCGGCCGCGATAATGGCTGCCGCCGGCAAATCCCCAGACCATCATGCCGGCCGCCTTGCCCGCCTGCACGCCGCTCGCGCTGTCCTCGATCACCAGTGTACGCGCAGGTTGCGCGCCCATCTGCTCGGCGGCGTGGAGAAAGAGATCGGGCGCCGGCTTGCCGTGCCTGACCATCTGCGCGGTGTAAATCCGGTCGCCGAAATGCGCCCGCAGGCCGGTGACGTCAAGGGAGAGCGCGATACGGTCGATGTCGCTGGACGAGGCCACGCAGAATGGTGTCCGCAATTCCGATATCAGGGCGGCAACACCCGCGATCGGCTGGAGTGATCCGGCGAACGTGCTCAATACATGCGACTTCAAGCGCGGCAGAAAGCCGTCCGGCACGACCTGCCCGAGATCCCGATAATGCTGCTCGACCGCTTTGGTGCTGCGTCCGAGAAAGAGTTCGAGCGCCTGCTCCGGGCTCAGCGCGATGCCGCATTCGGCCAGCACGTCGGACAGACACCGACAGCTCAACAGCTCACTGTCGACCAGAACGCCGTCGCAGTCGAAGATGATCAGATCGGGTTTCGGCCGGCCCTGGTCCATCCCGCCATTCGATCATATACCCATAGCATGGGCAATAGCTCACCAGAGAACGGAACGCCGCACCCTTTCCCGGATCAGTGCGCCACCTGCCGGTAGATCGCCGGGAGCGCCGCGGGCAGCCGGCGGATGTTGCCGACGATGGCGTAGCCGCCGCGCCCGAACAGCGTCGGGAAATAGGATTGCGCGGTTGCGTCCACCGTGACGCCGAAGGTGGCGATGCCGAGCCGGCGCGCCTCCTGCACCGATTTGCGGGTGTCCTCGACCGCGAAGCGGCCTTCGTAGTGATCGACATCGTTCGGCTTGCCGTCGGTGAGGACGAGCAGCAGCTTCTTGCGCTGAGGCTGACGCGCGAGCTCGGCCGAGGCGTGGCGCACCGCCGTGCCGATTCGCGTGTAATAACCGGGCTTCAGCGCACCGATACGACGCTCCACTGCCCCGCTCATCGGCTCGCCGAAGGCCTTGACGGTTTCGAGCCGCACCCACGACCGCCGGCGCGAGGTGAAGGTCAGGATGCTGTGGTGATCGCCGCAGGCCGACAGGCCGTGCGCGAGCACGAGCAGCGCTTCCTTCTCGACGTCGAGCACGCGATGGCCGTCGACCCAGGCGTCCGTCGAGAGCGAGACGTCGACAAGCAGCGTGACGGCGAGATCGTGCCCCTGCGGGCGCATCGCGACATGGATACGTTCGAGACCGCCGCTGCTGCCGGCGCGAAGATCGCACCGCGCGCGCACCAGCGCGTCGAGGTCGAGGTCGTGTCCATCGGCTTGGGCGCGCATCAATTCGCGGCGCGGCCGCAAGATCTCGAAGCGGCTCCGCACCTGGCGGATATGCCGGCGCATGGACTCGTCCGGCGACCAGGTCTCGCCGGTCTCGGACGCGGCGCCCGCGAGCACGCGGCAGTGATCGGGCAGGTAGGAGCTGCTGCGGTAGTCCCATTCGGGATAGGTGAGATCTGCGTTCAGCGGCGAGGCATCAAGAGCTTCCGGCGGCAGGTCGAGATCGAATTTGAGCCGGCTCGCCGGCTTGCCGCTGCGGCGACCGAGCGTGATCTCCTCGAGATCGTCGGCGGCTTTCTGCGCGTCCTCGTCCTCGCTGTCGTCAGCCGGACGGTCGACATTGACCATCTCGGCCATTGCGAGAATCTTTTCGAAGCGGTTGAGCACGAAGGGGTCGCGGCGGTTGGCGTTGTCCTCGCGCTCGCGCACGGCAAAGCGCTTGCGATTGTCCCCGGCCGCGGCCTCCGCGCCTGTTACGCACGCGTCGTCGCCTGCATGCGCGGTCCAAAACTCTCGCGTCCAGCAATCGCCCCAGAGCGGACACGGCAGGACCGAGCGATAGCCCGGCGGTGCCTTGTCCGGCAACGGACCTGTTCCCATCATCGCCGGCCACAGCTGGCCTGCCGGCGCCATTCCGGCCCCGAGCAAGGCGAGAGCGATCTGCTCGATCTCCTGCTCGAGACGCGGCAACGGACGTCGCGGCCGGGCCCCGGCCATTGCTGCGGCGAGCTGAGCGTAATCGGCGGCGAGCCCGGGAAACTGCATGAGCACAAAGACTGCCGTCTCGCTCGCCCGGCGCAAGACCAGAAGGTCCCGCCGCAGCGGATCATCCTCCGTGATCGTCTCGATCGGCGCGACCGCGAACCATGCCGCAAGCCAGCGGTAGAGGCATGCGTTGAGGTCGCGGTCGGCAAATATCGCGATGCGATCGGGGAGGAAGATGGTCGCGGCGTCGCGGCCCGGCTGCTCGAGACGTTCGTCTCCAAGGCCGATGCGCTGTCGCCAGCCGAGCCGATGGCCCGCCCTGCGTGCGCCTGCGCTCGCGATCTGAACGCCCGTCTCGCCCCCAAGCGCACGGAACATCACCGCGAGCCGACCCCTCACCTCTGCGAGCGCGACCGCGTGATCATCGTGGACCGGATAGCTCGCGGTGCCGCCGACCATCCGGTGCCAGGCACGGCCGACCGTCTCCTCCAATTCGAGGAAGTCGAGCATGGAATCGGCCTCACCCAATCACGGCGCGCGTGACATCCAGCAGCGCCGCCTTGACGTCGGAATCGTCGGTCAGCGGCTCAATCATGCCGGCGAGCACGGCATCGGCGATCGAGACTCCCGCCGCAATCAAGGTCGCGCAATACACCACGAGCCGGGTCGAGACGCCCTCCTCCAGATCATGCCCCTTCAGCGCCCGCAGACGTCCGGCAAGCGCGACCAGCGGCCGTACGCGATCCGGCGACAGCCCGCTCTCGGCCGACACCACCGCAATCTCCTGCTCGGCCGGCAGGAAGCCGAACTCGATGGCGACGAAGCGTTGCCGCGTCGAGGGCTTCAGCGCCTTGAGCAGGGTCTGGTAACCGGGATTGTAGGAGACGACGAGCATGAAGCTCGCGGGAGCAACAAGCTCCTCGCCGGTTCGCTCCAGCGGCAGGATACGACGGTCGTCGGTGAGCGGATGCAGTACGACGGTGACGTCCTTGCGGGCTTCCACCACCTCGTCGAGATAGCAGATGCCGCCCTCGCGGACCGCGCGCGTCAATGGACCGTCGGTCCACACGGTGTCGCCGCCTCTCAGCAGATAGCGGCCCGTGAGATCGGCGGCGGTGAGATCATCGTGGCAGGCGACGGTGTGGAGCGGCAAGCCCAGCCGTGCCGCCATATGCGCGACGAAACGCGTCTTGCCGCAACCGGTCGGCCCTTTCAGCAGGACCGGAAGCTGGTGCCGCCAGGCATGCTCGAACAGCGCGCATTCGTTGCCGCTTGCGACATAGGCCGGTAGCGCGGGTTCAGGCGCGGCCAAGGCGTGAAGAGCTGCTTTCATGATCTCTCTCCGAAAATGTCTGAGGTGGCGGCCGCGGTGGAACGCGGCCGCCGTCATGCCTACTCGGCCGGCTGCAGCGCGGCCGAAATGGTCGCCTGCTTTTCGCGGCCGGGTACCAGCACGGCCCAGACGAACATCAGCGCGGAGATCGCGACGAACACACCGGAGCCGAGCCGCACCCAGTAGAAGAAGGCGAGCTGGTCCTGCACGTCCATGTAGCCCTGGCCGAGCACGCGCTGGAGATGGACCTGGACCACGCCGGCAAAGGTCAGCGCGAACGTCATGGTCATCATGGCCGTGCACATGATCCAGAAGCTCGTCATGCTGAGCCACTGGTTATAGGGCGCGCGTCCCTTGATCTGCGGGATGGCGTAAGCCATCACGGCAAGGTTGAGCATCACATAGGCGCCGAAGAAGGCGAGATGGCCGTGCGCAGCGGTGACCTGGGTGCCGTGGGTGTAGTAGTTCACCGAGGACAGCGTGTGCAGGAAACCCCAGACGCCGGCCCCCAGGAACGCCATCACCGAACAACCGACCGACCACAGCAGGGCGGCGCGGTTCGGATGCTTGCGGCCGGCCTTCCAGGTCATCTGCACCGTGAAGATCACCATCGTGAAGAACGGCGCGACCTCGAGCGTCGAGAACAGCGAGCCGATCCACTGCCAGTAGCCGGGCGCGCCGATCCAGTAGAAATGGTGGCCGGTGCCGAGAATTCCCGAGAACAGCGCGAGGCCGATGATGACGTAGAGCCACTTCTCGACCACCTCGCGATCGATGCCATTGAGCTTGATCATGAGATAGGCGAGCACGGAGGCCATGATCAGCTCCCAGACGCCCTCGACCCAGAGATGGACGACGTACCACCAGTACATCTTGTCGACCGCAAGGTTCGCCGGATTGTAGAAGGCGAACAGGAAGAAGATCGCGACGCCCCACAGGCCGAACAGCAGGATGTTGGTGACCGTGGTCTTGCGCCCCTTGAGCGCGGTCATGGTCACGTTGAACAGGAACATCAGGCAGACGACGACGATGCCGACCTTGATGATGAAGGGCTGCTCGAGGAACTCGCGGCCCTCGTGGTAGTGGAAGAGATAGCCCACCACCGCCACGCCCGCCGCGCCAAAAAACATCCAGAACTGGATCTTTGCGAGCAGTGGGCTGTACAGCTCGGTCTCGGTTTCCTCAGGCAGCAGGAAGTAGGTCGCGCCCATGAAGCCGATCAACGACCACACGATCAGCGCGTTGGTGTGGATCATCCTGACGATGTTGAACGGCAGCAGCACCGACAGCGTGTTGGGCAGGACGTAGATGGTCCCGGCGAGGAGGCCGAACAGGACCTGGGCCAGGAACAGGGTCAGCGCACCGTAGAAATACAGCATCGCGACTTTCTGGGTCTGATATTTCATCTCGGATTCTCTCTGTCTTGAAAGAGGAAAGCGGCGGGCTCAGCCGGCCTTGTTCGGCGGCCAATCCTGGCGCTTGATCGTGCTCACCCATTGCAGGAAATCGGCGAGATCGTTGAGCTCTTGGTCGGTGAGGTTGAATTGCGGCATCTGCCGCCGGCCCTCCGCGCCCGAGGGCTGCGACTGCATCCAGGCCTTCAGCGTCTCTCGCGCGCCGGCCGGGTCCTCCTTGCCGCCCCATCGATCCCAGACATTGCCGACTTCGGGCGCGAAATAGGCGCCTTCGCCGAGCAACGTGTGGCAGTTGATGCAGGAGTTCTTCTCCCATACATGCTTGCCGCGGGCGACCGACGACGTCAGCGTCGTCGCATCCGTCGAGGTCGTGGCCATATAGTAGTGGCTGTGCGCCGTCAGCCCGATGAAGATGGCGAAGAAAAAAGCCGAGCCGCCGTAGAAGACGTTTCGAGCGGCCGACTTGGTCAGGCGTTCAGCCATTGCCAATCCTTTCAATTGAGTCGCGTCGCATAAATCGGTGATGCGATTTATTGCCGATTGGCCCAGCCCGTTCTTTGTCAGGGCGCAAGGAGTGAGTCAGATCAGGGCGACGACGGCGGATGTGAGCCAGGCAAACAGCACCACGATGAGGATCCAGGCGCTGACGAGGCCGCGCCAGAGCGCAGGCGCCGCGCGAAGCTCGAGGAAGTCGAGTGCAATCCGGCGGCCCTTGACGGCGGCCAAGGCCAGCAGCAGGGCGTTGCCGAGCAGTGGCCGCGGCACCAGCGGCGGCACCAGGATGGTCGCGAGTGCGAGGCCGATCAGCGCAATCCAGGTGAAGTCCAGGCGATCCGGCATCGTCACCGCACCAGATAAAGAATCGGGAACATCACGATCCAGACCAGATCGACCATGTGCCAGAAGGCCGTTCCCGTCTCGACGCCGAACGCTTCAGCGCGGCGGCAGACCAATGCGAGGATGATGATGCCGAGGCAGACGTGCAGAAGATGGAAGCCGGTCAGGAGGAAGTAGAGTGTGAAGAACGGGCTGGTCTCGAGTCCAATACCGCGTCCGATCTCTTCGGCATATTCGGCGAGCTTGACCGCCACGAACAGGCCACCAAGTCCCATGGCTGTGAGGAGCCAGTATCGTGTCGCCCGCCTCTCGCTGGCCCGCGCGGCCTTCGTAGCCCGGGCCGCGGCCCAACCGCTCGTCATCAGCACGACAGTGTTCAATCCGGCGAGACCCGGATCGAGCGCCGCCTGCCCCGCGGCGAACACGGCGGGATGGATCGCGCGGGCGACCGTGAAGGTACCGAGAAAAAGACCGAAGGCGGCGAGCTCGCTGAAGATCAGCACCCAGATCATGGGATCGCCGGGAAGATCGTCCAGGATTCCCCAGCCCGCTCCCTGTGGTTCGCAATCGGCTGCCGACATCTGCTCTTCCGGATCAGGACACCGGCCAGACTTAGCTCAGCCGTGTCGATCCGAGTTTGTCGCCGGACAAACTTGGGCGGATGCCGGTCAATTTGTTTGCGCCGTCGCAACGTCCGGCCGGCCGGGTCGCGGTACCAAACGCCCCAGGTTCCATGGAGCTGCGAGCGATGACATGAGCGATGCACAAATCGGGCTGATGACCGCGACGCCCATCATCATCGTCTTCGCCATCGCGCTCCGGCGAATGGGCGTGCTATCGACCGTGGCCACCGTGTCGGCGGTGAGCATCTCCGTCGCGATCGCGGCGGTGCTGTTCACGACGCAGTAACGGCTGCCCCAGCCTGCATGGAGCAGAGCGGAAGCGGGTCAGTGGTCCCGTATTGCGATACATTCCATCCGGCTACACAGCCTCATCTCCGCTGATTATAAACGTCGATGCACACCGCCCCGAGCAGGACCAGGCCCTTGATGACCTGCTGATAGTCGATGCCGATGCCGAGGATGGACATGCCATTGTTCATCACGCCCATGATCATGGCACCGACCACGGCGCCGCCGACGCGGCCGACACCGCCATAGGCCGAGGCGCCGCCGATGAAGCAGGCCGCGATGACGTCGAGCTCGAAGCCGAGACCCGCCTTCGGCGTTGCGGTGTTGAGGCGCGCGGCGAAGACGAGGCCGGCGAGCGCGGCGAGCACGCCCATGTTGACGAAGGTGAGGAAGGTCAACCGTTCCGTCTTGATGCCCGACAGGCTTGCCGCTTTCGCATTGCCGCCGACGGCATAGACCTGCCGACCGATGACGGTGCGGCGGGTGACGAAGCCGTAGAGCGCGATCAGCGCGGTCATGATGACCAGCACGTTCGGCAGACCGCGATGCGAGGCGATCAGAAAGGTGAAATAGAGCACGGCGCAGGCCAGAAGAATGCTCTTGCCGAGGAAGAACGCGTAGGGCTCGACCTCGATGCCGTGCAGCTGCTCGCGCGAGCGCCCCTTGGCGCTGGCGTAGACGAGGCCGAGCGCGAGCACCGCACCGACCAGCATCGAGGTCGGATGCAGCGTGCCGGCCTCTGGCAGCATCTCCGGAATGAAGCCGGAGGACAGCTTC
Source organism: Bradyrhizobium sp. WSM1417 (assembly GCF_000515415.1). Taxonomy (NCBI): domain Bacteria; kingdom Pseudomonadati; phylum Pseudomonadota; class Alphaproteobacteria; order Hyphomicrobiales; family Nitrobacteraceae; genus Bradyrhizobium; species Bradyrhizobium sp. WSM1417. Next base: position 3,852,296 of record NZ_KI911783.1, on the reverse strand, counting down.
TGGAAGGTCGCCGGGAACGGTCCTAGCGACTGGCCCTGCAATACCGCAAGCGCAAGTCCTTTGAACACTAGCATGCCGGCCAGCGTCACGATGAAGGATGGGATCTTGAAATAGGCCACCCAATAGCCCTGCGCGGCGCCGATTGCCGCGCCCAGCAGCAGGCAGGCGATGAAGGCGAGCGTGTAGTCGACCTTGTAGGTCACCATCAGCACGGCGGCCACCGCGCCGACGAAGCCCGCGACCGAGCCGACCGAGAGGTCGATATGGCCGGTGACGATGACAAGCAGCATGCCCAGCGCCATGATGACGATGTAGCTGTTCTGAAGTACCAGATTGGTCAGGTTGAGCGGCTGCAGCAGCGTGCCGCCCGTCATGACCTGGAAGAACAGCATGATCGCGATCAGCGACATCAGCATGCCGTAGCTGCGCAAATTGTTCTTGATGAAGCTGCCGTGCCGGCCCTCCTCGGGCAGCGAAACCGTCTTGTCGGTCATGGCTGCGATCCTCCCATCTCCGCACCCGCAAGGGCGCTGCTTCCATAATTTCTGTCGTTGCGCATGATGGCGCGCATGATCTTTTCCTGCGTTGCGTCTGCGCCCTTGAACTCGCCGACGAAGGCGCCGTCGTTCATGACGCAGATGCGGTCGCAGATGCCGAGCAGCTCGGGCATCTCCGAGGAGATCACCACGACGCCGCGGCCGGCTTCCGCAAGCTCGTTGATGATACAGTAAATCTCGTATTTGGCACCGACGTCGATGCCCCGGGTCGGCTCGTCCAGGATCAACACCTTGGGGTCGGTCATCAGCCATTTCGACAGCACCACCTTCTGCTGGTTGCCACCGGAGAGCTGGCCGGTCTCCTGGTAGACGTCGGAGCAGCGGATGCGCATCCGGTTGCGGTAATCGCTGGCGACCTTCAGCTCGGCGATGTCGTCGATCACCCGGTTGGGGGCGACCTGGTCGAGGCTTGCCAGCGTGATGTTCTTGCGAACGTCGTCGGCGAGGATCAGGCCGAGTTGCTTGCGGTCCTCGGTGACATAGGCGAGGCCGGCGTCGATCGCAGCGGCGACGCTCGGCAGCGCGATCTCGCGGCCTTCGAGCCTGATACGGCCGCTAATATTGGTGCCCCAGGACCGTCCGAACAGGCTCATGGCGAATTCGGTACGCCCCGCCCCCATCAGCCCGGCAATGCCGACGACCTCGCCGCGCTTGACGCCGAAATTGACGTTCTTGATCACCTGCCGCTCGGGGTGGATGGGGTGATAGACCGACCAATTCTCGACGGTCAAGACCGGCTCGCCGATCTTCACGCTGCGCTCGGGAAAGCGATGGGCGAGATCGCGATTGACCATGCTGCGGATGATGCGGTCTTCCTGGATCGGCTCGGCGTGGCAATCAATGCTGTCGACGGTGCGGCCGTCGCGCAGCACGGTGATGTGGTCGGCGACCTTGGCGACCTCGTTGAGCTTGTGCGAGATCAGGATCGAGCCGATGCCCTGCGTGCGGAACGCCATCAGCCGCTCCAGCAGCGCGGCGCTGTCGGCCTCGTTGAGGCTCGCGGTCGGCTCGTCCAGGATCAGCATCCGCACCCGCTTGGACAGCGCCTTGGCGATCTCGACCAGCTGCTGCTTGCCGACGCCGAGATCGGTGATCAGCGTATCCGGCGATTCCTTCAGGCCGACCTGCGCGAGCAGGTCGCGCGTGCGCCGATACACCTCGTCGCGATCGATGACACCGAGCTTGGACGGCGGGTGCGACAGGAAAATGTTTTCGGCGATCGACATCAGCGGGATCAGCGCCAGCTCCTGATGGATGATGATGATGCCGAGCGCCTCGGAATCGTTGATGTCGCGGAAGCGGCGCTCCTCGCCATCGAAGATGATGGTGCCCTCGTAGCTGCCGGCCGGGTAGACGCCGCTGAGCACCTTCATCAGCGTGGACTTGCCGGCACCGTTCTCGCCGACGAGGGCGTGGATCTGCCCGGCTTCAACCGAGAAGTTGACATCGCGCAGCGCCTGCACGCCGGAAAAGCTCTTGCTGACGTTGCGCATCTCCAGCATCGCGGTCATGATTTCACGTCCCTCAATCAGTGTTAGATCACCTCTCCCTGCTCGCGGGGAGAGGTCGGATCGCATCGTTAGATGCGATCCGGGTGAGGGGGGGTCTCCGCGAAGGCAGCTGCCCGTTTGGAGAGAGCCCCTCACCCCAACCCTCTCCCCGCAAGAGCGGGGCGAGGGAGAATATCTGGCCTTACTGGAACTGCGACTTCTTGTAGTAGCCGCTCTCGACCAGGACCTTCTCCCAATTGTCCTTATAGACCACGACTGGCTTGAGCAGATAGGACGGCACGGTCTTGGCGCCGTTCTCGTAGGTCTTGGTGTCGTTGACGGTGACCTGCTTGCCGGCAAGCGCAGCGTCGACCATGTCGGCGGTCACCTTGGCGAGATCGCGGGTGTCCTTGAAGATGGTCGAATACTGATCGCCGCGCAGCATCGCCTTGATCGAGGGCACCTCGGCATCCTGGCCCGAGATGATAGGCATCGGCTGGCCGGCGCTTCCATAACCGACGCCCTTCAGCGAGGAGATGATGCCGATCGACAGGCCGTCATACGGCGACAGCACCGCGTTGACCTTCTTATTGCCGTAGTAGGCGCTGAGCAGATTGTCCATGCGGGCCTGCGCGGTGGCGCCGTCCCAGCGCAAGGTCGCGACCTTGTCCATGCCCATCTGCCCGGAGACGACGACGAGCTTGCCGCTGTCGATGTACGGCTTCAGCACACTCATCGCGCCGTTGTAGAAGAAGTAGGCGTTGTTGTCGTCGGGCGAGCCGCCGAACAGCTCGATGTTGAACGGACCCTTGCCATCCTTGAGGCCGAGGCCCTGCACGATCGACTCGGCCTGGAGCACGCCAACCTGGAAATTGTCGAAGGTCGCGTAGTAGTCGACGTTCGGCGTGCCGCGGATCAGGCGGTCATAGGCGATCACAATGATGCCTTTTGCTTTCGCCTGCTTGAGCACGTCAGAGAGCGTGGTGCCGTCGATCGCGGCGATCACCAGCGCTTTCGCGCCCTTGGTCACCATGTTCTCGACCTGCGAGAGCTGATTCGGAATGTCGTCTTCGGCATATTGCAGGTCGGTGTTGTAGCCGCGCTCCTTCAGCACCTTGACCATGTTGTTGCCATCGTCGATCCAGCGCGCCGACGATTTGGTCGGCATGGCAATGCCGACTGTTGCTTTGTCCTGGGCCGAGGCGGTGACGCCCGCGGCCATCGTCGCGGCGCCGGCCAGCGCCAGCGCGAGGAATGTCGTCTTCAGTTTCAACATGTTTCGCTCCCTTGGATGTCAGACTGTTTTTTCGTGTCTTCGAGAAGTTTGGTGGTGTTCGGCTTCGAGCCTCCTATGCGAGCTTGACGTCCGGCTCCGCGCGACCATGCGCGGAGGCCTCCAACAGGAAGGTGTAGCCGGCTTGCGGATCGGCGGCACGCGCCGCCGCATCCATGTCCTGCCAGGCCGAGGTGACGAGGAGACGCGACAGATCGGGGCCGACAAAAGCGGGACAGCTCGCCTGCTTTGCCGGCACGCTCATCGAGCGCAGCCGCTCGCCTTGCGGAGAGTAGAGGTCGATGCGGCTCGCGCCCCAGCAGGCATTCCAGATGTTTCCGTCGGCGTCGCACACCGAACCGTCGAGGCCGCCGATGCCGGTGTGGCGCAGCAGCACTTCCGGCTCGCCGCGCGGCAGGCCGGTCGCGGGATCGAGCGGCACCGCGTAGAGCACCGCGCGCGCAGTGTCGGCGAAGTAGCCCGTGGCGCCATCGGGCGAGAAGCAGATCGAATTGGGAATGCTGATGCGGGGAAACAGCATCGAGATCTCGCCGTGATGGAACGCGTAGATCGCGCCTGCTTCTGCTTCCGCCTTGCGGCCCATGGTGCCGATCCAGAACGTGCCGGAGGGATGCACGCGGGCATCGTTGGAGCGGGTCGTGGGATTGTCGGCTTCGAGCGGACAGCGCAGCGTCATCGCGCCGTCGGCAATTTTGCGAATATAGAGGCCGTCTTCCGCGACGATCAACTGCCGTTCGGCATCGATCCGCCCAAGTGCGCTCGCCATCCGGCCCAGCGCATGAACGCGAATGCTGCCGCTGCCGAGCTGCGCCTCGAACAGTCGCCCCTCCCGGATATCGAACCACCAGGCGGTGTCGGTGCTCACGTCATAGGTCGGTCCCTCGCCGAGATGGCACGGATCGTTCGAAAGAACCGAGGTCGGCACCTGTTCCATCATGACCTCCTCACCGCAAAGCGATAGACCGTATGATGTCGGTAGACCTCGCCGGGCGCTAGGCGCGGGCTCGGGAAATCCGGCCGGTTCGGTGCGTCCGGCCAGATATGCGGCTCCAGGCACATGGCGTCCGACTGCCGGTACAGCTTGCCGCCCTTGCCCGAAATCGTGCCGTCGAGATAATTGCCCGAATAGACCTGCAGACCGGGCTGATCAGTGAACAGCTCCATGATGCGCCCCGAGCGCGGCGCCTCCAGCCGCGCCGCGAGCGCAAGCTTGCCGTCACGCGCGAGACAGTAGGTGTGGTCGTAGCCCCTGCCGTTACGCAATTGCTGGTCGCTCTCGCGAATGCGCTCGCCGACGGCCTGCGGCTCGCGGAAGTCGAACGGCGTGCCGGCTACGCTGCGCGGCGGCTCGGGCAACGGAATGGCGGTGGGATCGATCGCGAGGAAATGCCCGGCGGCGACCATCAGCTTGTGATCGAGAATGGGCGTGCCTGATGTCGCGCCTTCCAGATTGAAGAAGCTGTGGTTGGTCAGGTTGACGATGGTCGGCCGGTCGGTCCGCGCCTCCATGTTCAGGGATAGCTCGGCCGGGCCGGTGACGCGATAGGTCAGGCGAACGTCGAGACGACCGGGATAGTTCTCTTCGCCGTGCGGACTGACATAGGACAGCGTGACCGCGGGCTCGGCGCCGTCGTCGATCTCCGCAATGTCCCAGAGCTTGCGATCAAAACCGTCCAGCCCGCCATGCAGCGCATTCGGACCGTTGTTGACGGGAAGCTGGACCGCCTCGCCGTCCAACGAAAATTGTCCGTTGGCGATGCGATTGGCGTAGCGGCCGACGGTGGCGCCGAAGAACTTTCGTTCAGCGAGATAGCCGGCGAACCCATCATGGCCGAGCACGACGTCGTCGTAGCCGCCTTTGGCGTCCGGCGCGATCAGCGCCTGGATCACCGCGCCATGGGTGATGATGCGCGCCTCGAACCCGCCCTCGCCGCGCAGCACGATGCGCTCGACCTCGCGGCCGTCCGGCAGCGTTCCGAAGACGTCTCTTTCCGTTTTCGATGCAGCCATGATCAATCCACAAACGGTTCGACGATCGTGCGCCTGCCGAGCAGGAAGGCGTCCGCAACGAGACGAAGCGGCGCCAAATCGACGTCGCTCGCGCCTGTCGCGGCGAGCGTGACGAAGCGCCGGTACAGCTCCCGATATTCCTCGTCGGGCGCCTCGGCAACGGTCTTGCCATTGATGGCCATGATCCGGCCGCCGCGGGATAGCGTCATCCGGCCCTGGTCGGTTTCCACGAGGATATCCCAGCTCTGCGGCCCGGTCTGGCGGAAATCGAACTCGGCGGCCACAGGCAGGCCGTCGATGTCGGTCAGCGTCAGCTTCGCGGCGATCGGCGCCTGGCAATTGGCGGGGAAGGCGAGCTCGGCTGCGGTGACGAACACCTGAGACGGCAGGATCCTGGTCAGGATCGACAGCGCATTGATGCCGGGATCGAACACCCCGAGCCCGCCCGGCTCCCAGATCCAGGCCTGCCCGGGATGCCAGACGCGGACGTCCTCCTTCCAACTGATATGGACGGAGGTGATCCGCCGCGCCGCGAGCCACTCGCGCGCCGGCTCGACCGCCGGCGCATGGCGCGAATGCCAGGTCGCGAACAACGTCCGTCTTGCCTCCCTCGCCATCGCGATCAGCGGATCGAGCTCGGCAACGCCGGCGCCGGGCGGCTTCTCCAGCATGACATGCTTGCCGGCCCTGAGCGCTGCGACGGCCTGGGCGCGGCGCACTTGAGGCGGCGTGCAGAGCGAGACCGCGTCGATCGGCGGACCTTTGTCCAGCAGCTCCTCGATGGTCGCGAAATGCGGCAGATCCGGCAGCGAGGCATTGCGGCTGGCGACGGCTGCCAGCGTCGCGCCGGGAACCGCTGCGATGGCGCCGACATGCTGATCCCGCGCGATCTTGCCGAAGCCGACGATGGCGATGCGAAGTTCAGTCACGATCTTTCTCCAGCTTCCGCGGACGGCAGCGCTTCGGCCGGTACAGTCTCGATCACTGTACCATCGTGGCGGCGCATGCCGTTGTGAATGACGTAGACCATCGCCTCCGAAGCAGTCGTGGCATCACCGGCCGCGATGGCATCGACGATCTTCTGATGCCAGAGCAGAACGGTGTCGCGGTCTTCCGGTTCGACCGGTGCGCTGAGCAGGAATGAGGCGCGCAGCGCAGCCTCGATGACGTGCCCGATCGAGCGCATGAACAGATTTCCGGAGGCGCGCGCCACACTGACATGAAGCGCGAGGTCGGCATCGGCGAAGCCGACGGAATCGGAAGCCTCAAGCCGCATCCGCTCCATGCAGCGACGCAGCTCGACGACGTCCTGCTCCGACCGCTGCGCCGCTGCCAGCGCGGCCGCACGCGGCTCGACCGCGAGGCGGATCTCGGCGAGGTCGTTGAGGAAGCGCTTGTCGATGCCGGCGTCGAGATGCCAGGCCAGCACATCGGCGTCGAACATGTTCCAGGCGACGCGCTCGCGCACGACGGTGCCGACGCGGGCCTTGGTGGTGAGCAGGCCCTTGGCGACCAGTGTCTTCACGCTCTCGCGCAGCACCGGCCGTGACACTCCGAACATCGCGATCATTTCGGCATCACCCGGCAGGCGCGTGCCTTCCGCATAGCGGCCGGCGATGATGTCGACGCCAATCGAGCGGGCCACCTCGGCGTGATTGGAGTGCGCCCGGCGCGTCGGAATGATGAGGATGCGCGAGGTGGTCATGATACTGCTCCCGCGCGCTTTGCCACAGGCCGGCGCGCGAGCGCGACCAATCCCTGTTGCAAGGCGATGAAGGCGAACAGCAGCACGCCGGTCGCGATCTTGGTCCACCAGCTCGACAGCGTCCCGTCGAAATTGATGTAGGTCTGAATCATGCCCTGGATCAGCACGCCGAGGAAGGTGCCGATCACCGAGCCCTGCCCACCCGTGAGCAGCGTGCCGCCGATCACGACGGCCGCGATGCTGTCGAGCTCGACGCCGACGGCGGAGAGCGAGTAGCCGGCGCTGGTGTAGAAGGAGAAGACGATGCCGGCGATGCCGGCGAGCAGGCTCGACAGCATGTAGATCTTCACCGTCATCCTGCCGACGGCGACGCCCATCAGGCTCGCGGTCGCCCGGCTGCCGCCGAGCGCATAGACATTCGCGCCGAACCGGGTGAGCTGCAGCAGCAATGCGCCGCCGATCACGATCGTAAGCATAATGATCGCGACCGCCGTGAGCCGCCCGCCGCCGGGTAGTCGCAGTGCGAAGTCCGACACGGTGGAATAGACCGGTGCTGTGATCGGCACCGATTCTGTCGAGAGCAGGAAGCTGGCACCCCGGGCCAAGAACATGCCGGCGAGCGTCACGATGAAAGGCGGCAAATCGAAGACATGGATCACCGCGCCCATCGCCGCGCCGAAGGCCGCTGAGAGCGCGAGAATGGCGACGAAGGCGACCAGGGGCGGCATTCCCCAGCGCTCGATCGCCAGCGCGACGAACACCGTGGTGAAGCCGATCACCGAGCCGACCGAGAGATCGATACCGCCGGAAATGATGACGAAGGTCATGCCGGTCGCGACGATGCCGAGGAAGGCGTTGTCGGTGAGGAGATTGCCGACCACGCGGGTGGAGGCGATGTTGGGAAACTGTATCGCGCAAAGCGCGAATCCCGCGACGAGCACGATCGCCGTGATGAGGACGGGCGGCAGGCCTTTCATGCCTTGGTCCTCCGCAGCCGCGCCGCGACACCGGCAAAGCCCGACAGCTTCGGCGATTGCAGCAGCAGCACCGCGAGCACCACCACCGCCTTGACCAGCAAATTGAACTCCGGCGGATAGCCCGACAGCAGAATGCCCGTGTTCATGGTCTGGATGATCAGCGCGCCGAGCACGGCCAGCACGAGACTGAAGCGGCCGCCGAACAGGGAGGTGCCGCCGATCACCACCGCGAGGATGGCATCGAGCTCGAGCCAGAGGCCGGCATTGTTGGCATCCGCGCCCATGATGTCGGCCGCCGCGATGACGCCGGCCAGCGCAGCGCAAACGCCGCACCAGACATAAACCGCCAAAATCATCGCGCGCGTGCCGACGCCGGCAAGCTCGCTCGCCCGCGCATTGCCGCCGGTTGCCTCGATCAGCAATCCGAGCGCCGAGCCGCGCACCACCGCGCCGGTGAGGATCAGCATGCCCAGCGCAATCGCGACCGGCACCGGCAGGCCGAGAATAGAGCCATTGCCGAGCCAGACCAGATCGGGCGAGGAGAAGGTTACGATGCGCCCCTCGGTGATGAGCTGCGCGATGCCGCGCCCCGCCACCATCAGGATCAAGGTCGCCACGATCGGCTGCATGCCGAGCACCGCGACGAGAAATCCGTTCCACAATCCGCAGATCAGGCCCGCGCCGAGCGCAGCCGCCAGCACCACGGCCAGACTGTAGTTGTCGGCGAGGCTCGCCGCGATCGCGCCCGAGATCGCCATCACCGCACCGACCGAGAGATCGATGCCGCGCGTCGCGATCACCAGCACCATGCCGAGCGAGAGCAGCGCCACTGGCGTGCCGCGGTTGAGCACGTCGATCAGGCTGCCGAACAGGCGGCCGTCCTGCAGCCGCAGATCGAAAAATTGCGGCGACACCACGCGGTCGATCGCGAGGATGACGATCAACGCGAGGATCTGGGCAAGGCCGCGGCGCGGCAGCAGCGCGGTCATGTGTGAGCCTCAAGCGCAACGGCGACGCTATCGGCGGCGATGGCGGCGAGAATGCTGCCGACGTCGATGGCCTCGCCGATGAGCTCCTCGACATGAGCGCGGTCGCGCAGCACCACCACGCGATCGGAATAGGTCACGATCTCGTCGAGCTCGGAGGAGATCACGAGCAGCGCGAGCCCGTCGTCGCAGAGCTCGCGGATCAGGCGGATGATCTCGGCGTGCGCGCCGACGTCGATGCCGCGTGTCGGCTCGTCCAGCACGAGCAGCCGTGGCGAGGTCGCAAGCCACCGTGCCAGCAGGACCTTCTGCTGATTGCCGCCGGACAGCAGGCCGACGGGACGCTCCGGATCGGCCGGACGGATGTCGAGCATCTTGACGTAACGGCTTGCGATCTCGTCCTGCTCGCGTCGCGACAGCGGCCGATGCAAACCGCGCTTGGCCTGGAGCGCGAGCACGATGTTCTCGCGGACGGTGAGCTCGGCGACGATGCCGTCGGTCTTGCGCTCCTCAGGGCAATAGCCAAAGCCGTGGCGCACGCCGTCGCGCGGCGAGTGAAGCCGGACAGGCGCGCCTTCCACCCTCGCCTGCCCGCCATCGGCGCGCTCGGCGCCGAACACCAGCCGCGCCGTCTCGGTCCGGCCCGAGCCGAGCAGGCCGGCGAGACCGACGACCTCGCCATGGCGCAGCTCGAGATTGAACGGCGCGACATAGCCGGCCTTGCCGTAACCCTCGAAGCTCGCACAGACTTCGCGGGCCTGATGCTCGCGCGTCGCGGCCCGCGCGCTGGTGGTCTCGGCCAGCTCGCGGCCGAGCATCATCCGGATCAGCTCGAGCCGCGACAGCGACGCGGTCTCGCGCTCGCCGACCAGGCGACCATTTCGCAAAACCGTGAGGCGATCGGAGATCTCGTAGACCTGGTCGAGGAAATGGCTGACGAAGACGATGCCAATCCCGCGCTTGGCAAGCTGACGCATGATGCGAAAGAGGATCTCGACCTCATGGCGATCCAGGCTCGCGGTCGGCTCGTCCAGGATCAGCACGCGGGCGGAGAGATCGACGGCGCGCGCGATCGCGGTGACATGCTGGATCGCCACCGAATAATTGCCAAGCGGCGCGGATGCGTCGATGTCGAGTCCGAAATCCGCGAGCAGCGACTTCGCGCGGCGTCGCATCTCGCCTTCGCGCACGATGCCGAAGCGCATCGGCTGCCGGTCGAGGAACAGGTTCTGCGCCACCGAGAGATTCGGCAGCAAATTGACCTCCTGGTAGACGGTGGCAATGCCGGCCTGAACCGCCGCCTTGGCCGAGCGCGGCGCGACCTCTTCGCCGCAGATCCTGACGATGCCAGCATCGCGCGGGAACACGCCCGTGATCACCTTGATCAGCGTGGACTTGCCGGCGCCGTTCTCACCGAGTAGCGCATGGATCTCGCCGGCGCGAAGCGTGAAGTCGACCTCCTGCAAGGCACGCACAGCACCAAAGCTCTTGCTGATCCCGCGCACCTGCAGCAGGGAAGGAGCAGGATCAAGGCTGTTCTCCATAACGACGTCACTCCCACCGGCGTCCGCTTATGCTGCGGACACCCAGCCTATTCATTCGCGCAGCGGATTCGAAGGGGGCCGGACCACAAGGAGTGGTCCGGCGAAGGGCTCGCCTCAGTAGCCGAGGCCCTTCTTGCTGTCGTATTCCTTCTGCGGATTGTCGGCAGCGGTGAGCAGCCTGGATTCAGTCTGGATCCATTTCGGCGGAACGGTGCCCTTCTCCTTGAACGCCGCGACGACATCGAAGGCCGGGCCCGCCATGTTCGGCGTCAGCTCGACCGTCGCATTGGCCTCGCCCGCAACCATCGCCTTGAAGATGTCGGGGACCGCGTCGATCGAGACCGTGAGAATGTCCTTGCCCGGCTTGAGGCCGGCCTCCTTCATTGCCTGAATCGCGCCGACCATCATGTCGTCGTTGTGGGCATAGACTGCACAGATGTTCTTGCCGCCGCCTTCCGCCTTGATGAAGCTCTCCATCACTTCCTTGCCCTTGGCGCGGGTGAAGTCGCCGGTCTGGCTGCGCACCACTTTCAGATTCGCATGCTTGGCAATGGCGGTGTCAAAACCCTTCTTGCGGTTGGCAGCGACACTCGCGCCGACCGTGCCCTGCAATTCGACGATGTTGCAGGCTTTACCGCCGACCGTCTTCGCCAGCCAATCGCCGGCGACTGCGCCTTCGTGCACGCTGTCTGACGTGACGGCGGTGAGGTAGAGCTCCTTGCCGGAGGGGTCGATGTCGCGGTCGAGCAGCACGACCGGGATCTTGGCCTCCTTGGCTTCCTTCAGCACCGAGTCCCAGCCGGTCGAGACAACGGGCGCGAGGAAGATCGCATCGACGTTCTGCGCGATGAAGGAGCGGATCGCCTTGATCTGGTTCTCCTGCTTCTGCTGCGCGTCGGCGATCTTGAGATTGACCTTGCGCTTGGTGGCCTCCTGCTTGGAGACCGAGGTCTCGGCCGCGCGCCAGCCGGATTCCGATCCGATCTGCGAGAAGCCGATGGTGAGTTCGGCGGCATTCGCCGGCAGCGCGAGCAGCAAGGCGGCCGTGGCGCTGGCCGCAAAGAGGGCTTTGAGGATCATCAGGCGTGTCTCCCAAAATGTTATCCGGGGCGCCGATTGGTAGCATCGCACCCACAGGCCGACCTTTGAGGCGGCGGGAGGGACTATTTCACGGAAGTTTGGTTCCGACTAGTCATATTATTTTACTATTGAGCGAGAAAACGCACGCGAGCGGCTGGGCGACTTCTATGACACGCGCAGCGCGATTTTGTTCCAGCGATGCAACGAGGAGATGAAGAAAATAATACGGGCTGTTGCGAGAGCGACGGTGCGCTCCCTCGCCCCGTTCTTACGGGGAGAGGGTTGGGGTGAGGGGCTCTCTCCGCTCAATCGGTGACAGACGGACTCGTGGAGAGTCCCCCTCACCCGAATTTGCGCTTTGCGCAAATTCGACCTCTCCCCGCAAGCGGGGCGAGGTGAAGGTCGGCGCTAAATCAGCTTCCGCTGCGCCAGATTCTTCATCAGCGCTCCGATGCCGAACGTCCAAGGCTCGCATTCGTCGCTGGTCCGCATGCGGTTGACGAGTTTACCGAGCTGGGGCGCCGAGATCGTCACGATGTCGTCGCGCTTGTGGGTGAACCCCTGTCCCGGCGCGTCGCGATCCTTGACCGGCGCGAACATGGTCCCGAGGAACAGCACGAAGCCATCTGGATATTGGTGCACCTTGCCGATGGTCTGCTCGACCAAATCGGTCGGATCGCGGCTGATCATGCTGATCGAGGAATGGCCGTCGAGGACGAAACCGTCCTGCCCCTTCACGTTCAGGCTGATGTCGAGCTTGCGGGCGTCATCGAGGGTAAAGCTGTCGTCGAACAGGCGCAGCAGCGGGCCGATGGAGCACGAGGCGTTGTTGTCTTTGGCCTTCGACAACAGCAGCGCCGAACGGCCCTCGAAGTCGCGCAGATTGACGTCATTGCCGAGCGCACCGCCGACGATCTTGCCGCGGCTCGAGACGAACAGCACCAGCTCCGGCTCGGGGTTGTTCCAGGTCGATTTCGGATGCAGCCCCGCATCCATGCCGGTACCGACCGACGACAAGGTCGGCGCCTTGGTGAAGACCTCGGCATCGGGGCCAATACCGACCTCGAGATACTGGCTCCAGGCGTTCTGGTCGATCAGCACCTGCTTCAGCTGCATCGCCTGGTCCGAGCCGGGCTTGAGCTTCGACAGATCGTCGCCGATCAGCCGGGTCACTTCCTTCCGGATCGCTTCGGCCGAGGATGGATTGCCCTTCGCCCGCTCCTCGATCACGCGCTCCAGCATCGAGATGGCGAAGGTCACCCCGGCCGCCTTCAGCGTCTGGAGATCGACGGGTGCAAGCAGCCACGGCTTCTTGGGGTCGCGACCATCGGGGGCCGTATTGGCCACGATCGCTTCGAGATCGCCGATGCGCTCGCCCTTGATCGCGGCAAGCGCCTTCGCCGGATTGTCTTCCTCGCAGAGTGCGCTGACGGTCGGGAATTTTGCGGTGACGTCGAACACACCATCGCCGCGCACGGCGACCACGGCCGGGCCATTCGCCTGCGGCAGCCAGACGCGGCCGACAAGCGTTCCCCGCGTGCCGTCCTCGGGGAGAAGGTCCTTAACCGTCAATGTCGTCATGGGCGCATCCTCGCTCTTTTCGGATCGACCTCGCTCGCGGAGGCCTATCACATTGGCGAAGACCAATAAACGTCTGGGACGGGAAGTCCAGCGCGGCTCCCCGCCGCGCTCCTATGCCCCCGCCCGCGCTTTTCGGGCCGCGATCTGCTGAAGCGCCCAGCGCGCGTTCTTGCGCACCTCGGGATCGGGATCGTCGGCGATGACGGCAAGGAACGCTTCGCCGTCGTGGTGGGCGATCTCGCCGAGCGCAGCAGCCGCCTCTTTCCGCAAATTGGCCTGCTCATGGTTGACGCAATTGCCAATCGGGCGAACCGCGCGCTCGATCTTCATCCGGCCAAGGCTGCGGATTGCCTTCAGACGCACCTGCCAGAATTCGTCACTGAGCGAAGCGATGAGCTGGTCGGCGGCGATCGAGCCATTGACGTTGAGGCCCAGCGTTTCCGCGGCCATCTCCCGCACCATCCAGTCCGAATCCTTCAACGCGCGCGTGATCATCTCGGCCGCGGGCTTCATCTGCGAGAAGGCGAGCGCGCTGACGGCGGCACGGCGCACATGCGCGTCGGGATCGTTGATCAGCGCGGTCAGCGCTGGAATCGACTCCTCCAGCTTGAGGAACCCGATCACGCCGATCGCCTGCACCCGCACGGCGGCGTCGGAATCCTGGAGCGCTTCCAGCGCCGGCTTCAGCGTGTCCTTGCAACGCAGCTCCTTCAGCGCACGCAACGCGCCCATGCGGACGAAGGCGTGGGCATGCTTGACCAGCGGCAGGATGATTTCGGCACAAGCCGGATCCTTGAACTCCGCCATGCTGTCGGCCGCGGCGGACGCAACGATTCTCTCAGGATCGACCAGCAGCTTGACCAGCGCGCTGGCGGCCTCCGGCCCGTCGAACTCGCCGAGCGCCATCGCGACCTGCTGGCGCACGCCGGAATCGGGATCGGCAACCATTTTGGCGAGATGGCCGACCGCGGCGGGATCGCCGGAATGGCCGAGCGCGATGATGGCGACGCGGCGCTCCCCTGGATCGGCGGCCTGGAGCCGCTCGTCGGCATCTTCGAGATCGTCGTAGGATTCGAACGGGCTCGACATGACTACCTCAGGAGATATGGAATGTTGACGGTGACGGCGCCGGTCGGGCAATCCGCCTCGCAGGGCATGCAGTACCAGCATTCGTCATAGGCCATGTAGGCCTTGTTGGTCATATCGCTGATCCGCAGCACGTCCAGCGGGCAGACGTCGACGCAAACGGTGCAGCCCTTGTCCGCGATGCATTTGGCGTCGTCGACGACCACCGGAACCGATGTCTGATAGGAAGCGAGAGGCATCGCATGTCTCCTGTTATTCGTGCGGCGGGTCAGGCTGTCGCGCGGATGCGCTGCTTGTCGTAGAGGTCCTTCTCATCGTCGGCGATCGGTACGATATAGGGCTCCACGGCACGCTTCTCGCTGGTCATCTTGCCGTCCTGCTTGCTGAGCAGCGTGTGGCAGAACCAGTTCTCGTTGTCCTTCTCCGGGAAATCCGTCCGCCAGTGATAGAGGCCCCAGCGGCTTTCCTCGCGGTAGAGCGAGGCATGCACGGCCATGTCCGCGCAATCCATGATCGACTGGACTTCGAGCGCGCGGAGCAGTTCGTGCGCATTGCGCGCGATCATGCGCTCCTGCATGTCTTCCCTCGCTTCAGCGAGCCGGCGCATGCCAAGCTCGTATTTGCGCGTGACTTTCGGCGGCTGGAGATAGTCATTGACGAGACGCCGGGTCTTGTACTCGATCTGGTTCGGCGGAATGCCGTCCTCGCGTTTGGTCGGCGCCATCACGCGGTCACGTTCGCTGGCGACATCGGCCGCGTCGAATTCCGCGAAGTCGTGATTGTCCGCGAATTCCATCGCGTCGATACCGGCGACTGAACCGTTGGTGAAGGCGCCGAGCATATAATTGTGCGGCACGCTCGCCATGTCGCCGGCGGCATAGAGGCCCGGCACGGTGGTGCGCGCGTTGTCGTCGACGAACACGCCTGACGCACTGTGACCGGAGCAGAAGCCGATCTCGGAGATATGCATCTCGATCGACTCGCTGCGGTAGTCGACCCCGCGCCCCTGCTGGAACAGGCCGCGTGTGGGACGCTCGACCTTGTGCAGCGTCGATTCGATCTCCGAGATGGTGTCGGGGTGAAGATGCTTGAGCTGGAGAAACACCGGGCCCTTGCCGGACAGCAGCTCGTTGTAGAATTCCAGCATCATCTGGCCGGACCAGTAATCGCATTCGATGAAGCGCGATCCCTCGTTGTTGGCGGTGAAGGCGCCGAAGGGACCGGCGACATAGGCGCAGGCCGGGCCGTTATAGTCCTTGATCAGCGGATTGATCTGGTAGCATTCGAGGTTCGCCAGTGCCGCACCGGCGTGATAGGCCATTGAATAGCCGTCACCGGAATTGGCCGCGTTCTCGTAGGTGCCGAACATGTAGCCGGAAGTCGGCAGGCCGAGACGGCCGGCGGCGCCCATGCACAGGATGACGGCCTTGGCCTTGATCACCAGCATCTCGGCGGTGCGGGTGTTGACGCTGATCGCGCCGGCAATGCGGCCGTCGGCGGATTTGAGCAGCCGCGTCGCCATGTAGCGGTTGGAGATCAGGATGCGGGCGCGGCGGAGCTGGCGATACAGCGCCTTCTTCACGGTCTCGCCGTTCGGCATCGGCAGCACGTAGGTGCCGATGTGGTGCACCTTCTTGACGGCGTAGTCGCCGTTCTCGTTCTTCAGGAAGCGAATGCCGAAACTGTCGAGTTCCTCGATGATCGAGTAGCAGTTTTGCGCGTATTTGTAGACCGCCTTCTGATCGACGATGCCGTCATTGGCGATGGTGATTTCCTTGGTGTACTGCTCCGGCGTCGCGTAGCCGGGAATGACGGCGTTGTTCAAGCCGTCCATGCCCATCGAGATCGCTCCGGAGCGCTTGACGTTGGCCTTCTCGAGCAGGACGACGTTGGCCTTCGGATTCTTTAGCTTCGCCTTCAACGCCGCCATCGGGCCGGCCGTGCCGCCGCCGATGACGAGCACGTCGCAGGAAACCTCCGAAAGTCCGTCGACGATCTGATCTAGTGACATCGCTTGCTCCTGGTCCGCCGGCAGATCCGGCGCCTTTGCATCAGATTTGTTCAGCAGGCGTCCCGGCGATAGCAATTAGTTGTCGCCGGGCTGCGATTTGCGCCTCAGCGCTCGACAAAGGCCTTTTCGATCACGAAATGGCCGGGCCGGCTGTGGTTGCCCTCGACAAAGCCACGTGCGGAAAACATCGCGGGAAGTTCCTCCAGCATCGCCGGGCTGCCGCACAGCATGATGCGGTCGGTCTCGATATCGAGGCCTGATAGACCGATGTCGTCGAAGAGCTGGTTCGACGCGATCAGGTCGGAGATGCGGCGCCGATTCCTGAACGGCTCGCGGGTAACGGTGGGATAGTAGACAAGCTTGTCACGGATCAGCGGCCCGAAGAACTCGTGATTGCGCAGGCCTTCGACCAGGTGCTCGCCATAGGAGAGCTCGGAGACCTGGCGGCAGCCATGGGCGAGCACGATGGTCTCGTAATTCTCGTAGACGTCGGGGTCCTTGATCAGGCTTGCGAACGGCGCGAGTCCCGTTCCGGTCGAGAGCAGCAGCAGGCGTTTGCCGGGAATGAGATTGCCGGTGATCAGCGTGCCCGTGGCCTTGCGGCCGACCAGGATGACGTCCCCCTCCCTGATCTTCTGAAGGCGCGAGGTCAGCGGGCCGTCCTGCACCTTGATCGAGAAGAACTCGAGCGCCTCCTCGTGATTGGCGCTCGCCATGCTGTAGGCCCGCAGCAACGGCTTGCCCTCGACTTCCAGCCCGATCATCGCGAACTGGCCGTTCTGGAAGCGGAAGCCCGGATCGCGCGTCGCGGTGAAGCTGAACAGGCTATCGGTCCAGTGCCTGACCGACAGAACCGTTTCCTTCTGAAATGTGCTCATTGTCTCTCCTGACCTCGATTGCGCACAAGGTTTCGGAGAGACAGGAATCCGGCAACGCCGAACTGAAATTCCCGGTCGATTAGTTTCACATTTCGTGGGCGATGATCGAACAGCAGGCAGCGAAGATCAGCGCCGCGCACCTGCGCCTGGCAATTAGTTGCTATCGCGGCAGCGCTGCGGAACGTAGAGAGGGGTCGGAGGCACGTCATGACCTTGGTGGCACCGACCGTGGCAGACTACGAAGCAAGCGCCGACCTCGCGACGCTCCGCGTCCGCACCGCTGAGGACGACACGCTGGACTTGCCGGCGGAAACGCTCCGCCTCTCCTGCAAATGCGCCCACTGCACCCGCGCCCGCTTCGACGGCCGCTTCCCCGAGCAGTTTCCAGGCATCGCGATCACCGAGATCGGCGATCTCGGTTACGGGCTCAACATCTCGTTTTCGGATGGGCATAATCGGGGGATTTACCCGAGGCCGTATTTGTTGAGCCTGGCGGGGCGGTAGGCACGACGCAGCCGTAGATTGGCACCACAGCGGCCACAAACTCCGCTGTCATTCCCCGTGAAAGCGGGGAATCCAGTACGCCGCGCCCTCACCATCTCCCACTGACGCCTCTGGAATACTGGATCGCCCGCTTTCGCGGACGATGACAGGGAGAACGCAGCCATCTGGCACGGACATTGCTCCTCTTTAGAACGGTTTGAACGTTCCGGAGGCAGGTGATGTTGCAGGCAGCGGCCAATGTGGTTCGCGGGACGGTTCCCGCAACGGTCCGGCCTGCCGGCGGCTCCTCGCTGCTGCTCACCGAGAACCAGCAATGGATCGGCGGACCGCCGGCGTTGATGGACAAGCTCAGCCAGCGCGAGCGGGAGCTGGTGCTGAAGCAGGGCCGCCGAAAAGTGCTCAACCGCGGCCAGACGCTGTTCAGCCAGGGTGGCAAGCATGACGGTATCTGGCTGATCGAGAGCGGCCGTATCCGGGTGTTCTACACCTCCCCGCTCGGCCGCGAGATCACGCTGGCCTATTGGCATGTCGGCAATTTCGTCGGCGGGCCGGAAGTGTTCGAAGGCACCGTGCATCAATGGTCCGGCGTTGCATCCAGCAATTGCAGCGTGGTGCATCTGCCCGGAAAGGAGCTGCGATCCCTTGCGGTCGAGATTCCGAACCTCGCGATCGGCCTGATCGAAGGTCTGACCTTCAAGGGCAAGTGCTATTCGGCGCTGGCCCAGATGCTGGGAACGCGCTCGATCACACAGCGCCTTGCGCATCTGTTGCTGCATCTCGTCGACCTCTATGGCGTCGATGACGCCGACGGCCGGGTGATCGCGGCCGCCTTCACCCATGCCGATATCGCCCACATGGTCGGCGCCACCAGGCAATGGGTCACGATCAGCCTGAAGCGCATGCAGGAGAAGGGAATCGTGCTGACCAAGCGCTCGCAGATCGTGGTCTGCCGGCCCGACGTGCTGGAAGAGATGCGAGGGCAAGGGTCTGACTAGGGCCGGTGCCCATGCAAGCAGCTTTATAGTGCAGGACTGCCCAAGGAGTATGCAATCAACTTTTCCCGGCAACTAATCGACTGTGGCGCTCATTCCGGATTTGCCCTGCCCACGCCCTCACCCAATCATGGCAACCACAGCACATCCAACCGAATGAGGATGAGAATGGTCCGCCGTCTTCCCACGCTCTCGATCGCGATGTCGGTGACGTCGCTGGCGCTTCTCCTCGCGCAGCCGGCCGCGGCGGAAACCGTTACGCTCGGCATTGGAACGCAGGACACCACGACCAACACGGTGACCGCCGGCGTCGTCATCCGCCAGCTCCATCTCCTTGAGAAATATCTGCCGAAGGACGGCAAATACGCCAACATCAAGTTCGAGCTGGAGTGGCAGAATTTCACCTCCGGTCCGCCTGTTACCAACGCGATGATGGCGAACAAGCTGCAGATCGGCATGATGGGCGACTATCCGCTGATCGTGAACGGCTTCACGTTCGACAGCAATCCGGAGAGCAAGAGCCGGCTGATCGGCATCGCCGCCTACAGCCTGTCGGGCTCCGGCAACGGCATCGTCGTTCACAAGGATTCGCCCTACTACGATCTCGCTGATCTCAAGGGCAAGCTCGTCAGCGTGCCGTTCGGCTCTGCCGCGCACGGCATGGTGCTGAAGGCGATGCAGGACCGCGGCTATCCATCGGACTTCTTCCAGCTGGTCAGCCAAAGCCCGGAGGTCGGCTCGACCAATCTCCAGGAGAAGAAGATCGACGCTCATGCCGACTTCGTTCCGTTCGCCGAGTTGCTGCCGTTCCGCGGTTTTGCGCGAAAGATCTTTGACGGCGTCGAGACCAATCTCCCGACCTTCCACGGCATCGTGGTCCGCACCGATTTCGCCGAGAAATACCCCGAAGTCGTCGTCGCATATTTCAAGGCGCTGATCGCCGCCAATCAATGGCTGCGCGACGATCCCAAGCTCGCCGCCGAGAAAATCCAGGAATGGACCGGCATTAACAAGGAGGTCGTCTACATCTTCCTCGGCCCCAGCGGCAACATGACCACCGATCCCTCGGTGAAGCCGGCGCTGATCGACGCCGCCACGGCCGACGTCAAGGTGCTGCAGAACCTCGGCCGGATGAAGGAGTTCGACCCGAAGAAATGGGTCGACGACAGCTACATCCGCAAAGCCTATTCCGAGATGAAGCTCGACTATGACGAGCAGCTTGCGAGCACCAAGAATTACGAGATCTCCGGCCACGATTCCTTCTGCAAGAAGCCGATCGCAGATCCGCGCAAGGCCGGCGAGGTCTGGGTCGACGAGGCAGGCATCATGCCCTTCTCGTCAGCTAGCTGCACGCTCGGCGCCTACGCCGACTACAAGGCCAAGGGCAAGAAGATCAACGTCGCCTACGTCTTCGATACCACCCGCGGCATCAAGCTGTTCGCAGACCAGGCTTTCTTCGCGGTCGGCAATGGTGAGGTTGCGCCGTTCCTGCTGAAGAAGGATGCCGAGGCCTATGCCGCCAAGATCAGCGGCAAGGTGCTCGGCTTCGACGACGCGGTGAAGGCGGCGGTCGGCGGGGGCAAGACGTGAGCAGTCCCGCCCTCCTCAGACATTCCGAGGACAGCATGCCGGCAAGTGCAATCGCGGAGGCAAGCGCCATGCCCGCCTCCACGCCACCCGCGTCCCCACCCTCCTTCGGCACGCTCGCACTGCGCTGGTACCGGCTCAACCGGGGCGGGCTGCGCGCGACCGCGATCGGCATCATCTCGCTGCTGGCCTTTCTGCTGGTCTGGCATCTGCTGACAACCTATCGCGTCGTGTTCTTCGTGCGCTTCACCAACGTGCCCTCGCCGCTCGCGGTCTATGCGAGCTTCACCAAGGCGATCCACGATCCGAAATTCCTGCTGCACGTCCTCTTGAGCTGCCGGCGCATCTTCTTCGGCTTCTCGCTCGCGGCAATCGTCGCCGTGCCGCTCGGCCTGATCATGGGCCGCTTCAAGCTGATCCACGAGATCATCTTCCCAGTAGCGGAGGTGCTGCGGCCGATCCCGGCGATTGCCTGGGTGCCGATGGCGATCATGCTGTGGCCGACCAACGAGCAGAGCATCGTCTACATCACGTTCCTCGGCTCGTTCTTCCCCATCCTGGTCAACACGCTACACGGCATGTCCCTGGTCGATCCCGTGCTGGTGCGCGCCGCGCAATGTCTCGGCGCGCGGGAGCGCTCGATCTTCCGCGATGTGTATTTTCCGGCCTCGCTCCCGCACATCTTCACCGGCCTCACCGTCGGCATGGGCGTGGCTTGGGTGTCGCTGATCGCCGCCGAGATGATCTCGGGGCAGTACGGCATCGGCTATTTTACCTGGGAGGCCTATTCGCTGGTTCAGTATGCCGACATCGCGCTTGGCATGATCGCGATCGGCGTGCTCGGCCTGGGATCGAGCATGTTGATCCGAGGCGCCGGACAATTGGTGATGCCGTGGAGGTCAAGATGAGTGAGATCGTTGTCAAGGCACCGCAGGGCCATATCGAGGTCAAGAATTTCTCCCTCAGCTACGACAGCATCGAGGGGCCGGTCGAAGCCGTCACCGATACGCAGATTCATGTGAAGCCTGGCGAGTTCGTCTCGATCGTCGGACCCTCCGGCTGCGGAAAGTCGACGCTGCTCAACGCGGTCGCCGGCTTCCTCAAGCCGACCACGGGCATCGTCACCGTCGACGGCGAGAAGGTGAACGGCCCCAGCGCGGAGCGCGGCATGGTGTTTCAGCAATATTCGCTGTTTCCCTGGAAGACCGTGCGGGAGAACGTCGAATTCGGCTTGAAGATGCGCGGCATGCCGCGCTCGCAGCGCGAGCGCGCCGCGCGCACGCTGCTGGGACTCGCAGGCCTCGAAGCCTTCGAAAAGCATTACCCCGAAAAACTCTCAGGTGGCATGAAGCAGCGCGTGGGCATCGTCCGCGCGCTCGCGACGGGACCCAAAGTGTTGCTGCTGGACGAGCCGTTCGGCGCGCTCGATGCGCAGACCCGCGTCATCATGCAGCAGATCCTCACCAACATGTGGCAGCGGCTGAAGATCTCGGTGCTGTTCGTCACCCACGACATCGACGAGGCGATCTTCCTGTCCGACCGCGTCTACTGCATGACCGCACGCCCCGGCTCGATCAAGGCGGAGATACCGATTCCGCTGGAGCGGCCGCGGCAGCAGTCGATGATGATGTCGTCGGAATTCCTGGCATTGCGCCGCGGATTGATGTCGCTGATCCGCGAGGAGAGCATCAAGGCGATGGGCGGCGAGCTCAACGACATGGGCATGCAGGGGCTGAACATCGAGCTGCACGGGCATTCGCTCGCGGATGTGATTTAGGGATTCTCGAGGCTTGGCGCTGATTTACCTTCTCCCGTTGTGGGAGAAGGAAGCGGAGTGTGCGGCAGCAGCTTGCCTCACTTGAACCAGTGCACCAGTGCGATGCTGATGCCGAGCAGCAGCAGCAGCGACAACGTCACGGCCGCCGTCACCCTGCCCCCGACATTGGCCAGCACGCGCACGTCGACACCCAGGCCCAGCGCCGCCATCGACACCACCGTGAGAAAGCTGGTGATCTTCGTCACCGGACCAACCACCGTGCCCGGCACGATCTCCAGGGATCGCAGGGTCGCCAGCGCAAGGAAGCCGAGGATGAACCATGGGACCAGGCGGAAAAAGCCGACACTGGTCTTCTTGGCGTCGCTGTGCCAGCGCGAGGCCGTCAGCGAGAGGCCGACGACCACCGGCCCGAGCATCAGCACACGCATCAGCTTGACGAGCGTGCCGATCTGCGTCGAGACGAGCCCGGCCGGGACCGTGGCGGCCAGCACCTGCGGCACGGCATAGACGGTGAGGCCGGCGAGGATACCGTATTGCGTGGCCGATAGCTGCAGCAGCGGGATCAGCAGCGGCAGGCCGAGCACCATCATCACGCCGAGGATCGCGGTGAAGGAGATCGAGGATGCGATCTCGTCATTGTTGGCACCGATGATCGGCGCTACCGCCGCAATCGCCGAGTTGCCACAAATCGAGTTGCCGCAGGCGATCAGGATCGAGAGCCGCGTCGAGAGACCGAGCAGGCGGCTGATGCCGAAGGAGACGCTGAGCGCAATCACGACGACCGCCGCGATCGAGGCCAACAGCGCGACGCCGGACGCCGCGATTGCGGCGAAGCTGATCGAGGCCCCCAGCAGCATGACGGCGACTTCGAGCAGCTGCTTGGCGCTGAAGGCGATGCCGGACTGCCAGCGCGGCGCGGGCTTCCAGAAGCTGCGCACGGCCATGCCGAGCAAGATCGCCATCACCAGCGCCTCGACATAGGGATGTTCGAAGACGCCCAATTCCGCCCGTTCGAGCAGGGCCGAAACGCCGGCCACGGCGATGCAAAGGAGGATTCCGGGAATCAGCGCGACGATGCGGCCAGTGGCCGTGGTCGGCTTGGCGTCGGCCGGGCTGGATGCTTGATTCTGCGACACAAATCTCTCCCCAAGGAGAAGGATTTATACGCAGCGCCATCCGATTGGGAAATAAGTTTTCGACATATCAGGGCAGAGGGAAGTTCTATCCTCAGCCCGGAATAATCCGCCTCGGAAGATCAGGCGCGCCTTAGAAGATCAGGCTCTTGGCCAGCGAGGCGACGCGGCTGAAGCCGTCGTAGACGCCGGGCTCGAAGAAGGCGGCACGCGCCAGCACGATGCCGGCAACCAGCGACCAGAACAGGCCGGTCCCAACCCGCAGCAGCAGCTTTGACCCGCGCGAGCGCGGCTGGGTGTCCGTTGCGGACACCAATTGCTCGCCGAAAGGCTCAAACCTGGTGCGTTCCATAGCAGTCAATCCATCAATTTCTGATGGAAATGTCGTCGTTTCGGCCCCAAACAGCAATGGAAGCGATTGGCTTTTTTACCTCCCGGAGGGGAAACTCCTTTCGCCCGACGGGCCCGGGGCAATAGTTTTCTTCTTCCGGCCTATTTGAGCACCGGCGCCACGGCTAGCAGGTAGCGCCGCGCGTATGAAAGGAATCTGCCAATGCCAAACCCCCGCGTGCGCGTCTACACCGACTACAAGAGCCCCTACGCGTTCGTGGCCAACAAGCGCCTATTCGAACTGCAGGAGACGCACGGCGTCGAGATCGAATGGCTGCCCTATACGCTGCGCGTTGCCGAATTCATGGGGACCGTGGAAGAGCGCACGCCGCATTTCTGGCGCAAGGTGCGCTACGCCTATATGGACGCGCGGCGCTATGCCAATGCGCAAGGGCTCGTCATGAAAGGGCCCCGGCGGATCTACGACGCGTTCTATTCCAGCGTCGGCATGCTGTTCGCCCAACAGCACGGCTTCTTCCGTGCGTATCACGACATGGTGTTTCGTCGGTTCTGGAGCCATGAGCTCGAGATCGACGATCTCGCCGCAATCACCGACGTCATCACGTCCTGCGGTGGTTCAGCCAGTGAGTTCGAAGCTTACGTCCACGGCCCTGCCCGCGCCGAACACGACCGCATCATCGACGAGGCCGAAGCGCTCGGCGTGTTCGGCGTGCCGACCATGGTGTTCAACGGCGAGCTGTTCTGGGGCGGCGATCGCATCGACATGCTGATCGCGCGCATCGAGAAGCCCGAGACGGTCGAGGCCGCGCTCGGCAGCCGCCATCGCAAGCCGGTATGAGCAGCAACGCTACGCCGCCAGCCCGCTCCCTACCGGAGCAAACTCCAGCCCGAGGCTTTCGGCCACCGCCTTGTTGGCGATGCGGCCGCGGTGCACATTCAGCCCATTGCGAAGATGTGGATTTTCCAGCACCGCCGCGAAGCCCTTGTTCGCGAGCATCAGGCCGAACGGCAGCGTCGCGTTGTTCAGCGCCTGGCTCGACGTCACCGGCACCGCGCCCGGCATATTAGCGACGCAGTAATGCACGATGCCGTCAACCAGATAGGTCGGATCGGCATGCGTGGTCGGGTGCGAGGTCTCGAAGCAGCCGCCCTGATCGATCGCGACGTCGACCAGCACGGCGCCCGGTCGCATCGATGTCAACATCGCACGCGTGACGAGCTTGGGCGCGCTCGCGCCCGGCACCAGCACCGCGCCGATCACGACGTCGGCAGCGAACACCTCCTCCTCAACTGATTCGATGGTGGAGAAACGGGTGCGTACGCGCCCGGCGAAGAGATCATCGAGCTCCCGCAACCGACGAATAGAGCGGTCGATCACGGTGACTTCGGCGCCAAGGCCTGCGGCCATGCGCGCGGCCTGCGTCCCAACCACCCCTCCGCCGAGCACGACAACCCGCGCCGGCTGCACGCCAGGGACGCCGCCAAGCAGCAGCCCGCGCCCGCCAGCCGAGCGCTTGAGCGCGGCGCCGGCGGCCTCGATGGCGAGGCGGCCGGCGACTTCGCTCATCGGCGCAAGCAGGGGGAGGTGACCGGCCGCGTCGGTGACGGTTTCATAGGCGATCGCAGTACAGCCGGAGGTGAGCAAACCCCTGACCTGTTCGGGATCCGGCGCGAGATGGAGATAAGTGAACAGGATCTGGCTTTCGCGGAGCTGGACCCACTCGCTTTTCTGCGGCTCCTTCACCTTCACGATCATGTCGGACTTCGCGAAGATGTCGCGCGCGCTCTCGGCAATGGCGGCCCCTGCCCGCCGGTAGACTTCGTCGGACGCGCCGATGCCGCCGCCCGCACCGGTCTCGACCGTCACCTCGTGCCCCGCCGCGACATATTCGCGGACCGCACCCGGGGTGAGCCCGACGCGATATTCCTGCACTTTGATTTCCTTGGGCACACCGACGCGCATCCCGGGCCTCCTTTGGATTCACCTCATGATCGTAGCGACGTGCCCGGTTTGGTTTCGTGCAAATATCCGCTAGCTTTGGCCTCCCTGCGCCGGTTTCCGGCGCGCAAACGCCCTTTCACGCTGGAAACGAAACTTTGGCCCTCGACCGGAAAGATCTCGCCATCCTCGCGGAACTCACGACCAACGCGCGGGCCAGCCACACCGAGCTCGCCAACAAGGTTGGGCTATCAAGCACCGCGCTCGCGCGGCGGCAGAAGGCGCTGGAAGACGACGGCTATATCCAGGGCTATCAGGCCACGCTCGACCTCGCGCAGTTCGGCCTCACCACCACGGTGCTGGTTCGTATCGCGCTGGAAAGCCAGAGCGACGAGGCGTTGAAGGCATTCGAGGCGGAGGTGGTGAAATGCCCGTCCGTCGTGCGCTGCTTCCTGATGTCGGGGACCGACGACTACATACTGATCGTGCTCGCCCGCGACATCCAGGATTTCGAGCGCATCCACCGCATGGAGCTGTCGCGCCTGCCGCGCGTCGCGCGGGTACAATCGAGCTTCGCGCTGCGCGAAGTTGTCAACCGCGCCGTGCCGAATGTGGTGTTCGGCGAAACAAAGCGCTGACCGCAACCTCTCGGAAAGGCGAACTGCTGCAAGGAACCAACCGGTCGGTGGTCCGTTGGGCGCTATTGGCCGGCGGAGGCGTGCCCCCGCGTCAACACGGTTGACGTCCGGCCTCGTCGCCGTCGCAGGGAGCAGGACATGGCCGATCTCACGCATCAGATTTCCGAACGCATTCCGATCCAGCTTGTCGTCAACGGCGTCAGTCACACGCTCGATCTCGTGCCATGGACCACGCTGCTCGACGCCTTGCGGGACCATCTCGCGCTGAGCGGCACCAAGAAGGGCTGCGACCATGGTCAGTGCGGCGCTTGCACCGTGCTGGTGGACGGCCGGCGCGTCAATTCCTGCCTCACGCTCGCCGTCATGAAGGACGGCGCGGAGATCACGACCATTGAAGGCCTTGCCAAAGACGGCGCGCTGCATCCCCTGCAACAGGCGTTCATCGACCATGACGCCTTCCAATGCGGCTATTGCACGTCGGGACAGATATGTTCGGCGGCCGGACTGCTCGCCGAAGGCCGTGCCAAAGATACTGACGAGATCCGGGAGTTGATGAGCGGAAACCTCTGCCGCTGCGGCGCCTACCCGAACATCGTCGCCGCCATCCAGCAGGCAATGGGCCAGCCATGAACAACTTCCAGTACGCCCGAGCCACTGATATCGCCGACGCGATCCGCCTGCTCGCCGCCGATCCCGGCGCCAAACTGATTGCCGGCGGCACCAATCTGATCGACCTGATGAAAGAGAATGTCGAACGCCCCACCCGGCTCATCGACATTTCCCGCCTGCCGCTCCGCGAGGTCGAGGAGACGGCGGACGGGTCCTTGCGCATCGGCGCCCTGGTGCCGAACTCGGACCTCGCCTACCATCCATTGATCGAGCAACGCTATCCCCTGCTCGCCAGCGCCATTCTGGCCGGCGCCTCGGCGCAATTGCGCAACATGGCCTCCGTTGGCGGCAATCTGATGCAGCGAACGCGTTGCGCCTATTTCTATGACACGGCCACGCCCTGCAACAAGCGACATCCCGGCAGCGGCTGCTCGGCGATGGACGGGCTGAACCGCAACCATGCGATCCTGGGCACGAGCGCATCCTGCATCGCGACCAATCCATCCGACATGAGCGTGGCGCTGGCCGCGCTCGACGGGCTCGTGCACGTCGCGGGTCCCTCCGGCGAACGCACCATCGCGGTGACCGATTTCCATCGGCTGCCCGGCGACAAGCCTCATGTCGATACCAACCTCGGCACCGGCGAGATCATCACGGCGATCGAACTGCCGCCGCGCGGCTTTGCTCAAAACTACAGCTACCTCAAAATTCGCGACCGCATGTCCTATGCCTTTGCTCTGGTCTCGGTCGCCGCCGCGTTGGAATTGGAGGGCAACGCGATCATCGGGGCACGCTTGGCGCTCGGCGGCGTGGCTCACAAGCCCTGGCGCAGCCTCGAAGCCGAAGCTGCGTTGCGCGGCCAGGCCGCGACGCCCGATCACTTCTCGCACGCCGCGGATCTCTTGCTCCAGGGAGCAACGGCCCGCTCACATAACGGCTTCAAGGTCGAGCTCGCACGCCGCGCCATCGTGCGGACGCTCACACAGGCGGCGAACGCCACGCCGCAATCCCAGGCCCACAAGAAGATCGCGTGAGGACCCTATGAACGCTTATGTGGGAACGCCGACGTCGCGTGTCGACGGACGGGCCAAGGTCACCGGGGCCGCCAAATACGCCGGCGAATTCCCGGCCGACAGGCTCCTCCATGGCTTCGTCGTCGAGGCCACCATTCCATGCGGGCGCATTGCTCGCCTCGACACCGATGCGGCGCTGCAGGTCGAGGGCGTGCTCGACGTGCTCACGCATGCGAACCGTCCGCCGCTGGCCGACGAGGACGAGGCTTGGAAGGACGAGGTCGCACCGGATGGGTCGCCCTTCCGTCCGCTTTATGACGACACGATCAAGTTCAACGGTCAGCCGATCGCACTGGTCGTCGCGGAGGACTGGGAAATCGCGAAATTCGCCGCGACGCTCGTGCGGGTCGACTATGAGCAGCATAGTTTTGCGACCGACCTCGAAGGCGAGCGCGGCAACGCTGCCGAGAAGGACAAGCCGCATAAGCCCCGCGGCGACGCCGCAGCCGCCCTTGCAGGAGCCGATGTGCGCCACGAGGCGGACTACGTGATACCGACCGAGCATCACAACCCGATGGAGCTCTATGCGACTACGGCGGTCTGGGACAACAATGGCAAGCTCACGATCTACGACAAGACCCAAGGCGTCCAGAACGTCCACAAATTTCTCTGCGGCGTGTTCGACAAGAAGCCGGAGGACATTCGGGTGATCTCGCCATACGTCGGCGGCGCCTTCGGTTCCGGCTTGCGGCCGCAATATCAGGTGGTCCTGGCAACGCTCGGCGCGCTCGCGCTGAAGCGGTCCGTTCGCGTCGTGCTGACGCGGCAGCAGATGTATGGGCTCGGCTACCGGCCGATGACCATCGAGCGCGTCGCGCTGGGCGCAAAATCCGACGGTACGCTCGATGCGGTCACGCACGAGGCCATTGCCGTCACCTCGCGCTATGAGGATTTTGCACGCAACGATACCGGCTGGGCCGAGCAGCTCTACAAAAGCCCGAACAGCCGCTTCTCCCACAAGCTGGTTCACCTTGACGTCTCCACGCCCTGCGACATGCGCGCACCGGGCGCGGCGTCGGGCGTCTGCGCGCTCGAATGCGCCATGGACGAGCTCGCCGTCGCGCTCAAGCTCGACCCGATCGAACTACGGTTGAAGTGCTATTCGGATCACGACCAGAGCGAGAACCTCCCCTACACCAGCAAGCAATTGCGGGAATGCTACACGCGCGGCGCGGACGCCTTCGGCTGGAGCGGCCGCAATCCTGCGCCGCGCTCGATGCGCGACGGCAAGGATCTGGTCGGCTGGGGCATGGCGACGGGCGTGTGGGAAGCACTGCAGATGCCGGTCGCCGTCCGTATCGTGCTGACGTCGAACGGACATGCCGAGGTGTCCTGCGCCGCATCCGACATCGGCACCGGCACCTATACCATCGTGGCGCAGGTCGCGGCCGATGCGCTGGGCCTGCCGATCGAGAACATCGGCGTCCGGCTTGCCGATTCGACCTTGCCGCAGGCGCCAGTTGAGGGCGGCTCCTGGATGGCCGCCTCGAGCGCACATGCGGTGCTCGCAGCCGCCGAGGAAGTGCGCAAGGAGCTGTTACGACTGGCCGGGAAGATGCCAGGCTCGCCGCTCGCCGGCGCCGAATTGGTCGATACGGCCCTGATCGACGGCAGCATTGCCGAGGCCAGCGACAACGGCCGCGCGGTCTCGATCGCCGACGTGATGCGCCATGGCGGGGTCGAACGCATCGAGAAGGAAAAGCTCAACCAATTCGGCGAGGACAAGAAGCACGCGCGCAATACCCATTCGGCCGTCTTCGCCGAGGTCAAGGTCGACGAAGAGCTAAACGTCATTCGCGTGACGCGGGTCGTGAGCGCCGTCGCGGCCGGGCGGATTCTGAATACCAAGACCGGCCGCAGCCAGATCATGGGCGGCGTGGTCTGGGGGATCGGGATGGCGCTCCATGAGGAGACGGTGATGGATCACCGCTTTGGGCGGATCATGAACGCCAACATCGCCGAGTACCACATCCCCGTGAATGCAGATGTTCACGACATCGACGTGATCTTCGTCGACGAGCCGGACCCGCACATCAACGCGCTCGGCATCAAGGGCATTGGCGAAATCGGCATTGTCGGCGTCCCGGCGGCGATCGCAAACGCCGTCTATCATGCCACCGGCAAGCGCATCCGCCACTTCCCGATCACACTGGACAAGCTGCTCGACTGAGACGGTGCAGCGATCCGTTCGGCGGCGTCACCTCAGGGCGCCCAGCGCCAGGCCTCACGACGGAAAGTCGGCCGGTCTGACCTGGATGCGGTCGGCATGCAACGACCAGTGGTGCAACGCCTGGTCCTCGCAAAACCTTGCCTTCGCCCGCTCTCTGGCTTCGTCCTCGTCGGAAGCGTCGACCTCGAGCGTGCCCTGGCACACCTCGATCTGCCGGCCGTACTGGCCGAGCACGTCCTTCATGAACCTGACCACATAAGTTGACATGGGACCTCCTGCCTGCCCCGGCGGCGCTCACTCTAATCCCATTTAGCCGGATTGCGGGAGGGAGATTTTGACGCGGATCAAAGTCGGGCGCGGTTCCCGCCCGCCGATCATTCGGTGGCGCGCAGCGCTAACCGGGACGTTGGGCAGCAGGAGCATCGCAGCCCGGAAGGACAAAGCGACCGTCGACTACGCCGGCGTCACGCCAAACGCCTGCTTGAATCGCTCCGCATAGCGTGGCCAGACCTCGGGATTGATGATGCGCGGCGGGCGCTTGCCGTCGAGCGTCTGCAGCACCTGCTCGGCGGCGATGCGGCCCATGTTCTGCCGCGCCTCGATGGTGACGCCCGCGGTATGCGGGCTCGCCAGCACGTTGTCGAGCTGGAGCAGCGGATGCTCCGGTGGTGGCGGCTCCTTGGACCAGACGTCGAGACCGGCGCCCGCAATGCGCTTGTCACGCAACGCCTGGAGCAGCGCATCTTCATCGTGGATGAAGCCACGCGCCGTGGTGATAAAGTACGCATGCGGCTGCATCAACCCAAACTCGCGCACGCTGATCATGTTGCGGCTGCCCTTGTCGAGCGGACAGGAAATCGAGACGAAGTCGGCGCGGCGCAAGAGCTCGTCGAGCTCGACCTTCTCGCCGCCCCGCTCGGCCATCACCTCGGCCGTCAGGTACGGATCGTAGGCCAGCACCTTCATGCCGAACAGGCCCTTGCACAGCGCGGCGATGCGGCGACCGACATTGCCGAGGCCGATAATGCCGACGGTCTTGTGCTCGATCTCGTTGCCGACGAGTTCGTTGCGGTTGACGTTGGACTCCCTGCGGAGCTTGCGGTCGGACTGGATGATGCGCTTGGACAGCGTCAGCATCATCGCCAGCGCGTGCTCGGCGACGGAATGGGCATTGCCGCCGGACTGGTTGACGACCAACACGCCGGCATCGGTGCAGGCCTCGACGTCGACAGGATCGAATCCCGCGCCGTTGCTGGAGACGAGCAGCAGGTTCGGCGCGCGCTTCAGGAAGGCAGCATCGACATGGAAGTGCGGGGCCAGTTCGTCGCGGGCGGCGCCGATTTGGTAAACATGAGCGGCTCCGATGATCGACGCGTAGAAGTCTTCGGAGCTCTCGTTCTCGATGCGATCGAGCCGGACGTCGGGTCGCGCCTTCAGAATGTCGATATAGATCGGATTGGCCAGATATTTGACGTAGAAGACGCGCTTGCTGTTGACGGACATCAGGACCCTTCCGGCTCTCTCCAGGAGATCCGCAGGGCCAGCGCTTCGTGCGCTCCTGTCATGCGTTCCTCCGTTCTCTTGTTATTGCCGCTTATGACACGGCGGCACCGGCCGCGGCAGGCCGTCTGGCGCAGATCACGGTGCAGCCCGGACATGTTGACAATCCCGCTGCCTGCGTCAAGTTCGGCAGACCGCCGTGCCGGCCAGACAAGCGTGCGGCCGAAGGGAGAACGCAATGGTGATTGCGGAGCAACAAACCTCGTCCGAGGCGGCGCAAACCTCCGGTGACAAGAGCTGGCACGGCATCGTCCTGCAAACCCTGAAGCGGAACGAGATCAGCCTCGTCCCTTACGTGCCCGACCGCGTGCTGACGCCGCTGATCAAGAACCTGCACGCCGATCCGTTCTTCACCACCTTTGCCACCGCCCGCGAGGAGGAGGCCGTCGGCATCATCTCGGGCGCCTGGATGGGCGGACGGCGGGGCGCGGTGCTGATGCAGACCTCGGGCTTTGCGACGCTCGCCAACGTGCTGGCCTCGCTCGCGGTGCCCTACCAGATTCCACTGATCATGTTCGTGTCCGAGCGCGGCACGCTCGGCGAATTCAACTACGGCCAGTCACTGGTCTGCCGCACCATGCGTCCGGTGCTGGATTCGCTGGCGCTGGAGCATCACACCATTACCCGGCTCGACGAGCTCGAATTCATTGCCGACCGTTCGATCAAGCAGGCCGTCACGACGCAGGCGCCGGTCGCGCTGATCCTCAACCCGCTGCTCACCGGCGGCAAGGTGTTCGACAAGTGAGGCCGGCCCAAATGAATACAGACGCGCGCAACACCAAAGTAATGAACCGCTTCGACGTCACCTCGCGCCTGATCGCGAAACTCAAGCACGAGGAAGCCGTGATCGGCGGCATCGGCAACACCAATTTCGACCTCTGGGCCGCCGGCCACCGTCCGCAGAATTTCTACATGCTCGGCAGCATGGGGCTCGCCTTCCCGATCGCGCTGGGCGTGGCGCTGGCGCAGCCGGACCGGCGCGTCTTCGCGCTCGAAGGCGACGGCTCGCTGCTGATGCAGCTCGGCGCACTCTCGACGATTGCGGCGTTGAAGCCGAAGAACCTCGTCATGATCGTGATGGACAACGGCATCTATCAGATCACCGGCGCGCAGCCGACACCGGCCGCGAACGTGGCTGACATCGTCGCCATCGCGACCGGCTCCGGGCTTGCCAACAGCGCCTGGGCCGCGGACGAGGAGGATTTCGAGCGTCTGGTCGAGGAAGCCATGTCGGCCGGCGATCCGAGCCTTATCGCCGTTCGTATCGATGACAAGCCGGGCGTCGGCGCCACCCGACGCGATCCCGTACAAATCCGGGAACGCTTCATGCACGGCCTTGGCGTGCGCGAGCCGCTTTAACGTTTCGTCATTAACTACACGGCGATCTGATCCCGGCCCCTCGGCAGGCTGCTGCAATCCATGCTAAGCGGTGCGGATGTCAATTTTGGTTCGCTCCTCTGCCTGGCTGCTTGCCGCCGCCGTCGCCTTTGCAACCCTCGGCCCGCCCGGCCTGCGGCCCCATTCCGACCTTGGCCAGGACGGTGAACACGCCCTCGCCTTCGTCCTGGTGGGACTAGCCTTCGGCCTCGCCTATCCGCGCCGCCGCCTGTCGGCGACAGCCATCGCCGTGGTGCTGATTGGCCTGCTCGAACTGATGCAATTCTGGGCACCGGGACGACATGCGCGGCTGGAGGACTTTCTGGTCGATGCCGGCACCACCTGCATCGGCTTCGCGCTCGCGGCCGTCGCCGATTGGGCCTTGACGCGGTTTCGCGCGAATTCGGCCCTGACGAGCCAAGGCCCCGCGGAGTGATGCTCCGCAGGGCCCGTCTCTTCAAAGCTCTCGCTGCGATCGATCAGTCGATGATCTTGACAACGCGGCGCGTGCGCGGCTCCACGATCACGCGGCGATCGTTTACGACCGCATAACGGTATTCGGTGTAGTTCGGGACGGGCCGCAGCACCACGGTCGGCGGCAGTGGCTCGCCGACCACAACGCGCTCGTGGACCACGACGGAATCATCGCGCGGAATTCCGCCCAGGATCGCGTTCGGGATTTCAAGGCCAGCGCCCACGGCCGCACCGACGGTACCACCGACCATCGCACCGACCGGACCGCCAATGTCGCCGCCCGCGCGTGCGCCGTTCCTGGCGCCCTCTTCGGTCGTCGACTGAGCAAAGGCCGCACTCGACGCCAGCAGCGACGCGGCAGCCAACGAAATCGCAAGACGGGTTTTCATGTGCTTATGTCTCCAGTGATTGTTGTGCGCCTTCAACCGCCGGGCCGGATCATTGTTCCGGTTCCCTCGCCCCATCTAGGCAGAACCACAACGGAGACTGTTACCCAGTAACAGTTCAGGCCGCGGCGATCTCGTGCCCCGCCATCAGTTCCAGCGCGCGCACCATCGCCGAATGATCCCAGCCCTTGCCGCCATGCGCAGTGCAGGACGAGAACAGTTGCTGCGCCACTGCGGTGCTCGGCAGCGACAGGCCGAGCGCGCGGGCGCCTTCAAGCGCGAGGTTGAGATCCTTCTGGTGCAGCTCGATGCGGAAGCCGGGATCGAAATTGCGCTTCACCATGCGTTCGCCATGCACTTCGAGAATCCGCGAAGACGCAAAGCCGCCCATCAGGGCCTGCCGCACCAGCGCCGGATCCGCACCGGCTTTCGACGCGAACAGCAGCGCTTCGCTGACCGCCTCGATCGTCAACGCGACGATGATCTGGTTGGCGACCTTCGTGGTCTGGCCGTCGCCATTGGCGCCGACCCGGGTGACGTTCTTTCCCATCCTGTCGAAGATCGGCTTCATGGTGTTGAAGGCGCGCTCGGGGCCACCGACCATGATGGTGAGGCTTGCCGCCTTGGCACCGACCTCCCCGCCTGACACCGGTGCGTCGAGATAATCCGCGCCGAGCGCCTCGATCTTCTTCGCAAACTCCTTGGTCGCCAGCGGCGAGATCGAGCTCATGTCGACCACGATTTTGCCCTTGGAAATGCCGCCCGCGACGCCGTCCTTGCCAAACAGCACGGCCTCCACATGCGGCGTATCGGGCACCATGATGATGACCGCATCCGCCTCCTCCGCAACCTCCTTGCTTGATTTGCAGGCAACGCCGCCGGCGGCGATCAGCTCGGGTGCGACCGGCCCGACATCGTGCAGGAGAACGCGATGGCCTGCGGCCAGAAGATGACCGGCCATCGGCCGTCCCATGGTGCCAAGTCCGATAAAGCCGATGTCGATCATGTCAAAGTTTCCTCAGGTCTCGAAAGTCTGCGCCGCGTGCCAGGACAGGCCGTCCAGCGTCGTGGTGCGCGGCTTGTATTCGCAACCGATCCAGCCGCGATAGCCGATCGCGTCGAGATGGCGGAACAGGAAGGGATAATTGATCTCGCCCGTGCCGGGCTCGTGGCGGCCGGGATTGTCGGCGAGCTGGATGTGCGCAATCTGCGGGAGATATTCCTGCATGGTACGGGCGAGATCGCCCTCCATGATCTGCATGTGGTAGATATCGTACTGGATGAACAGATTGTTCGAGCGCACCTCGGAGATCAACTGCACGGCTTGCTCGGTGCCGTTCAGGAAGAAGCCGGGGATGTCGAGCGTGTTGATCGGCTCGACCAGAAGCTTGATGTTCTCCCGCGCCAGGGTCGACGCCGCAAAGCGCAGATTCCCGACCAGCGTTTCGTTGAGCTCACGCGGATCGGCATCGACAGGCGCGATGCCGACGAGGCAATTGAGCTGCTCGCAATCGAGCGCCTTGGCATACTCGATGGCGCGAAACACGCCGTCCCTGAACTCGCTGACACGATCCGGCAGGATCGCGATGCCACGCTCGCCCGCGGCCCAATTGCCGGCCGGCAGATTGTGCAGCACCTGCGTCAGCCCATGGCTGTCGAGCTGCTCGCGCAACTGCGCCTTCTCGAATTCATAGGGGAAGAGGTACTCGACCCCGGAAAAGCCCGCCGCTTTGGCCGCGGCGAAGCGGTCCATGAACGGCATCTCGTTGAAGAGCATGGTGAGGTTGGCGGCGAATTTCGGCATGTTGCTGTTCCCTATTCCGCCGGCTGCAGCACGCCCGGCCGCGCTGTCGCGACCTCGTCGAGCGGCAGATCCAGCACCTCCTCGAACTCGACGATGTTGTCGATCTCGGTACCCATCGCGATGTTGGTGACGCGTTCGAGGATGAACTCGACCATCACGGGCACGCGGTACTTCGCCATCCATTCGCGTGCGGTGGCGAACGCGGCCTGCGCGTCCTTGGGATCGGTGACGCGGATCGCCTTGCAGCCGAGCCCTTCGGCGACGGCGACGTGATCGACGCCGTAGCCGCCGAGCTCCGGCGCGTTGATGTTCTCAAAGGAGAGCTGGACGTGATAGTCCATGTCGAAGCCACGCTGGGCCTGGCGGATCAGGCCGAGATAGGAATTGTTCACAACGACGTGGATGTAGGGCAGGTTGAATTGCGCTCCGACCGCGAGCTCCTCGATCAGGAACTGGAAGTCGTAGTCGCCCGAGAGCGCGACTATATCGCGATCCGGGCACGCCGCGCGCACGCCGAGAGCCGCAGGTAGGGTCCAGCCGAGCGGCCCCGCCTGCCCGGCATTGATCCAGTTGCGCGGCTTGTAGACGCCCAGGAACTGCGCGCCGGCGATCTGCGACAGGCCGATCACGGAGACGTAGCAGGTGTCACGGCCAAACGCCTTGGTCATCTCCTCGTAAACGCGCTGGGGCTTGATCGGGACGTTATCGAAATGGCTCTTGCGCAACATCGTCTTCTTGCGGTCGCGGCAGGAAGCGGGCCACGCCTGGCGCTCGCGCAACCTGCCTGACCGGCGCCACTCTCTGGCGACGGCGACGAACAGTTCGAGCGCCGCCTTCGCGTCCGAGACGATGCCGAGATCGGGATTGAACACGCGCCCGATTTGCGTCGGCTCGATGTCGACATGCACGAAGGTGCGTCCCTTGGTGTAGGTTTCGACCGAGCCGGTGTGGCGGTTTGCCCAGCGGTTGCCGATGCCGAGCACGAAATCGGATTCGAGCATGGTGGCATTGCCGTAACGATGGCTGGTCTGAAGACCGACCATGCCGGCCATCAGCACGTGGTCGTCGGGGATGGCCCCCCACCCCATCAGCGTGGGCACGACCGGCACGTTGGCGATCTCGGCGAATTCCACCAGCAGATCCGAGGCGTCGGCATTGATCACGCCGCCGCCCGCGACGATCAGCGGACGCTCGGCCGCATTGAGCATCTCCAGCGCCTTCTCGACCTGCTTGCGGGTCGCGGTCGGCTTGTAGACGGGCAGTGGCTCATAGGTCTCGTCGTCGAACTCGATTTCGGCGAGCTGCACGTCGAGCGGCATGTCGATCAGGACTGGGCCGGGCCTTCCCGAGCGCATCACGTGAAACGCCTGGCTGAACACGCGGGGCACCAGCGCCGGCTCGCGCACGGTCACCGCCCATTTGGTCACGGGCTTTGCGATCGACTCGATATCGACGGCCTGGAAATCCTCCTTGTAGAGCCGCGCGCGCGGCGCCTGCCCGGTGATGCAGAGGATCGGGATGGAATCGGCGATCGCCGAATAGAGCCCGGTGATCATGTCGGTGCCCGCGGGCCCTGAGGTTCCGATGCAGACGCCGATATTGCCGGCCTTGGCCCGCGTATAGCCCTCGGCCATGTGCGAGGCGCCCTCGACATGCCGCGCCAGGATATGGCGGATCGAGCCGCGCTTCTTCAGCGCTGAGTAAAGCGGATTGATCGCCGCCCCGGGAACGCCAAAAGCAGTCGAGATACCTTCCTTCTCCAGAATTCGCACGGCAGCATCGATGGCTCGCATCTTCGCCATATCGGACCTCGCTTGAGTTGCATTGGCGAGTGAGATCATCAGGCCCGCGAGGGCTTCACTCAACGAGATCGATTTTATTTTCCACGATGCGGCAGCCGCGGAAAAATCGCGGCAGCTTCAGTCAGTTAGATCGAGACACGCGTGAAAGCGCTCACTCGAACAGCGGCGCCAGCTCCATCTGCGGCACCAGCACGAGACCCTTGTCGGTGATACGAATTTCCGGAATGACCGATAGCGGAATCAAATTGAAGCCCATGTAGGGGATGGTGCAGCCGGCTTCCGCCCATTCCTTCTTCAGCGCCTTGACCTCTTCGGCCACTTCGGTAACGCGCTTGTCGGACAGCAGGCCGGCGATCGGCAGCGGCACCAGCGCCCTCACCTTGCCCTCAGCGACGAGGCAGACGGCGCCCTGTTGCTCCTTGATGGCGGCGACCGCGACCTGCATGTCGGCCTCGTTGGTGCCGGCAACGATGATGTTGTGGCTGTCGTGCCCGACGCTGGAGGCGACCGCGCCGCGCTTGAGACCAAAATCCTTCAAAAGTCCGTAGGCGACATTGCCGGCCGATTTGCCATGGCGCTCGACCACCGTGACGAAGCACAGGCCGTAGCGCGCGAACAATTCCGGCCAATCCTTGGCCGGCTCGATCGCGATCCTCTCATGGATCAGCGTGATGCCGGGCAGCGCGGTCTTGATGGCGTTGACAGTGCAGGCCTTCGCCGGCAGCTCCGGCGTCAGCTTCAGCTTCTCCGGCAGCTTCACAGTCGCGTAGGCCGCCTGCGGGTATTGATAGCGCTGCGACAGCGCCTGATCGAGCTTCGGCGTGATCTTGCGGTTTTCCACGACCAGCTCGCCGCCGTACCAGGTCGATTGCGGCTTGAGATTATCATCCATCAGCACGAGATCGGCGCGGCGCCCCCCGCCGAGCCCGCCGATATCGCTGTCCATGTTGAAGCGCGTCGCGCCATGCAGCGAGCCCATCGACCAAGCCTGCTCCGGCGACATCCCTGCCTTCACGGCTTCGCGCACCACCCAATCGAGCCCAAACAGCAGGAGATCGTCGGCATCGCGATCGTCAGTGCACACCGCGGTGCGCTTGTGCGAGGCCCCGAGCTCGGTGATGGTCCGGATCGCCTGCGGCAGCGAGTGCCAGGGCGTGGTCGGCGGTCCCCCGCGCAAGAACACCCAGACGCCGGCATCGAGCAGATCGTCGGCGATGTCGCGATCGATCGCCTCATGGGTGTCGGTGACGCCGCTGGCCGCATAGGCAGCAACGAATTCGCGGCCATAGACATGACCGGACACCGGGCGCCCGCGCTTCAGGGCGGCGGCGAGGATGGCGTGGCTGCGCTCGTCGCCCATGGTGACAGGCACGAAATCCATCTTCTCGCCGAGCGCGACGGCTTCGGGCCAGCGGTCGAACAGACCGGCGATCTTGTCCGGCGTGAGGTCGCCGCCCGCAGTCTCCAGTGCGGCTGAGGTGGCCGGCACCGTGCTCGGCACCGTCAGGAAGATCGAGAGCGGCGCCTCGCGCGCGTCCTCCAGCATGGCTTCGACGCCGGCGACGTCCATCACGTTGCCGATCTCGTGGCTGTCGCAGAAGATCGTGGTGGTGCCGTTGAGCAAGGCCGCTTCGGCATAGGCGCAGGCCGTCACCATCGAGGATTCAATGTGGATGTGCGGATCGACCAGCCCGGGCGCAATGATGCCGCCGGCCGCGTCGTAAACCGGCACGTTGCCAAAGACTTTCTTCGCAGCACCGGCCGGCTTCACCGCAGCAATGCGGCCGCCGGTGATCCAGATTTCGCGGTTCGCGTGGATACGCTCCGAATAGGTCGAGAGCACCCGCGCGCCGGTGACGACGAGATCCGGCGCGACACGCGCGGAGGCCACATCGGCGAGACGCCGGGTCATCAAATGCAACGGTGCGACGGCGAAGCGGGTAAGTTTGGTCATCGGGACCCTCGCGTGGCGTTATGACCCTGCGATGGTTACGCTCCGCGCCGGACCGGGCAAGCGCAAATATAACGGCACGCCCTGCTTACGCCTTAGGCGGCGAACCGCCTGCCGCCCCTGACCTCGCGGGTCTGCGCGAGTTCCGTCGTCGCGGGGCCGGTGCGGCAGCGGCCTTGACGCGAATCCGCATCGACCTCCCGTTCTGCTCGTCAATCTCGAACGCATTCGTCTTTCGCACGAGGTCACTCAGTTTGCGGAAGCCGAACGTTCTCGGATCGAAATCGGACGCGAGATTGGCGAGCTGGCGACCGACCTCCCCGAGCGTCACCCAGCCGTCCTCGCTCTCCATCTGGGTGATGACCTTCTTGATGATGGGGGTTGCGGCATCAAGCGGCTGAAGCGATTTCGATCGCGAGGCGGCATCCTGGGTGTTCGCCGGCGCGGGCAGCAGGTTCTCCGTGTAGACGAACCTTCGACAGGCCTGCCGGAAACTCTCGGGCGTCTTCTGTTCGCCGAAGCCAAAGACATCGATGCCCTGCTCCCGGATCCGGGCGGCGAGACGGGTAAAATCGCTGTCCGACGACACCAGGCAAAAGCCGTCGAAGCGGCCGCTGTGAAGCAGGTCCATCGCGTCGATGACCAGGGTGATGTCCGACGCATTCTTCCCTGTCGTATAGGCGAACTGCTGCTGCGGGATGATGGCGTGTTTCGACAGGATGTCGGCCCAGCCCCTCGACCTGGCATTGGAGAAGTCGCCGTAGATGCGGCGAACGCTGGCCTCGCCGATCTTTGCAATCTCCTCGAACAGTCCATCGGCGATCTTTGCCGAAGCATTGTCGGCATCAATCAGGACAGCGAGACGGGGCGAACGGAGCTCTGACGGCATGACTTTTCCCACGAGATGAACGTAGCATTAGAAGACGCTCGCGTCGGGATGGCTAGTCCTCGTTCGCCTTGAATCGTCCCATCCCTTTCAGCACGAAAGGTGCCAGCAGCGCGATCAACGCCAGCGCAAGCAGCGTCGCCGAGATCGGGCTCTGGAGCAGCGTCATGGGATCGCCGAGACTGATCGCGAGCGCGCGGCGCAGCTGGCTCTCGGCGATCGGGCCGAGAATCAGGCCGACGACGACGGGCGCGATCGGAAAATCGAACCGCCGCATCAGAAAGCCGAGCACGCCGAAGCCGGCCAGCATCGACAGTTCGACCACCGACGGCTTTGCGGCGATGGTGCCCATGGTCGCGAACACGAGGATGCCGGCATAGAGCCACGGCTGCGGGATCGCCAGCAGCCGCACCCACAGGCCAACCAGCGGCAGATTGAGCACCAGCAGCATGCAATTGGCGATGAACAGGCTCGCGATCAGGCCCCACACGAGGTCGGGCCGCTCGGCGAACAGCAGCGGCCCCGGGTTGAGGCCGTATTGCTGGAAGCCCGCCAGCATCATCGCGGCCGTCGCGGAGGTCGGCAATCCCAGCGTCAGGAGCGGCACCAAGGTGCCCGCGGCCGAAGCGTTGTTGGCGGCCTCCGGTCCTGCGACGCCTTCGATCGCGCCCTTGCCGAATTCTTCGGGGTATTTGGTCAGCCGCTTCTCGCAGGAATAGGACAGGAAGGTCGGGATCTCCGCGCCGCCGGCAGGCAGCGCACCGATCGGGAAGCCGAACATGGTGCCTCGCAGCCACGGCTTCCACGATCGCTTCCAGTCTTCCTTGGTCATCCACAGCGAGCCGCGCACCGGCTCGAGCTTCTCCTCGGTGTGGTGACGGCGCGATGCGACGTAGAGTGCCTCGCCCACCGCGAACAGGCCGACCGCGAGCGTCGTCACCTCGACGCCGTCGAGCAGCTCGGGCACGCCGAACGCAAGCCGCGCCTGCCCCGTCAGCTTGTCGATGCCGACGAGCCCCAACGTCAGACCAATGAACAGGCTGGTCAGGCCGCGGATCGGGGAATCGCCGAAGGTCGCCGACACCGTGACGAAGGCGACGCACATCAGCGCGAAATAATCCTCCGGGCCAAAGCGCACGGCAAAATCGACCAGCCACGGCGCGAGAAAGGCAAGCCCGATGGTGGCGATGGTGCCCGCGACGAAGGACCCGATCGCAGAGGTTGCGAGCGCCGGCCCGCCGCGGCCGGCCTTGGCCATCTTGTTGCCTTCGAGCGCCGTCGCCATCGAGGCGCTCTCGCCGGGCGTGTTGATCAGGATGGCCGTGGTCGATCCGCCATACATGCCGCCGTAATAGATGCCGGCAAACATGATCAGCGAACCGCCGGGATCGAGCTTGTACGTGACCGGCAGCAGCAGCGCGACCGTCAACGCTGGGCCGATGCCGGGCAGCACGCCCACGGCGGTGCCGAGGAACACGCCGATCAGGGCGTAGAGAAGATTCATCGGCTGGACGGCGACCGCCATGCCATGCGCCAACGCGGCGAAGGTGTCCATCACAGCAGTCGCTCCAGGGGGCCGGCGGGAAGGCTCAACGTCAACAACCGGTCGAACGCGAGGTAAATGAGGGTCGACATCACGAGGGCGATGGCGGAATCGACCAGGACCGCGCGGCGCCCAAATGCCGCCGAGGTCGTGACGAACAGCGCCGACGTCGCCAGGATGAACCCGCCGCCGAAGCCAATGATGCCGATCAGCAGCGCAAGGCCGGCGAGGATCAAGACCACAGGCACGGGATCGGCGCTCTCGCGCGCCGGCAGACTACCGCGCAGCGCGTCGACGAGATTGCCGATCGCGAGCAGCGCGAGGCCGGAGGCGATCACGACCGGCATGGCTTCCGGCCCCATCCCGTACATCGTGGTCGATTGCAGGCCGCGCGCGTCCCAGACCAGCACCGCGGCAAGACCTGCGAGCAGCGCGGCAATCACGATGCCGGCGCGATCGACAAGCCGCGGCGGCTGGACCGGATCGCCTGTGGTCATGACTTGACCAGGCCGACTGATCTCAGCACGTCGGTGACACGCACGGTTTCCTTTTTCAGGAAGTCGGCGAAGGCGTCGCCGCCGAGATAGGCATCCTCCCAGCCCTTCTGCTTGAGGATGTCTTTCCAGGCGTCCGACTTCACCATCTTCTCGACCGCCTCGCTCAGCGTCTTGCGCTGCTCCGGCGTGATTCCGGGAGGCGCGACCACCGAGCGCCAGTTGGCGATCACGAGGTCGATGCCCTGCTCCTTGAAGGTCGGGATGTCGCTCCCTGGAATGCGCTTC
This sequence comes from Bradyrhizobium sp. WSM1417, assembly GCF_000515415.1. NCBI lineage: Bacteria > Pseudomonadati > Pseudomonadota > Alphaproteobacteria > Hyphomicrobiales > Nitrobacteraceae > Bradyrhizobium > Bradyrhizobium sp. WSM1417. The sequence goes on along the minus strand of NZ_KI911783.1, from coordinate 3,809,759 downwards.
TCCGAGGTCACGCCGATCGCGCGCAGCTTGCCGGACTTGATCTGCCCGTCATATTCGCTGAGACCGGAAATGCCGGCAGTGACCTTCGCGCCGAGAATGGCGGCGAGCGACTCCCCGCCGCCCGAGAACGGGATGTAATTGATCTTCTTCGCGTCGGCGCCAACGGCGCCGGCGAACAATGCCGCCATCACATGATCGACGCCGCCGGCCGAGCCGCCGGCGAAGGTTACCTTGGCGATATCGGCCTTCACCGCGGCGGCCAGATCCTGCGCGGTCTTGATCGGTGAATTCGCCGGCACCACGATCACCTGGATTTCCTCGGTGAGGCGGGCGATCGGCGTCACCTGCTCGAGCGTGACGGGTGATTTGTTCATGGCGAGCGCGCCCACCATGACGAAGCCGTTGACCATCAGCTGGTTGCCGTCACCCTTGGCGCCGTTGACGAACTGCGCGATGCCGACGCTGCCGCCTGCGCCGGGAACGTTGGTGACCTGCACGCTGCGTGCAACGCCGGCGGCGACCAGCGCCTGCTGCATCGAGCGGGCGGTCTGGTCCCAACCACCGCCCGGTGCCGCCGGCGCCATCAGCTTGAGCTCGAGCTGCTGGGCAAAGGCCGGCGTGGCTGCCGCAAGGGTCAGCGCGACGGCTGCGCCGACGAGGCGCGCGGGAAGTTGAAACATGGGACGTCTCCGGGCTCATGCGGACGTTTGCCGCATCGTGTCGTTTGGTCGCATATCAGCCAAAACGGCCGACACTGTCCAGTGACATACCCCGGGTTTCCGATCAGCGGGGTGTCGGAACTGCCCCGCCGAGCGCAGCCGTCAGTTCGGCAGCAACATCACGGACGATCTGCCCGATTTCCGGTAACCGCTGATCGGTCAGCCGACTGGTCATGCCGGACACCGAAATCGCCGCAAGCGGCTCGGCGCAGTCGTTATAGACCACCGCGGCAACGCAGCGCAGGCCCATGGAGGCCTCTTCATCATCCAGCGCGTAGCCCTGCTTGCGAATTTTCTCGAGCTCCTTGAACAGGTCGCTCGGTCGCACGATGGATTTCTCGGTCAGGCGTGGCATGCCGTGATGGCGGATGACGGCGCCGACGTCCTCGTCGGAATAGGTCGCGAGCACCGCCTTGCCGACGCCGGAGGTCACCATCGGGACGCGGCCGCCCACTTGGGTCAGCGAGCGCATGATCTCGCGGCTCTCCATGCGGGTCAGCACGATGATGAACTCGTCGTCGACCATGGCAAGATTGGCAGTCTCGCGGGTGAGATCACGCAGCTTGCGTAAATAAGGAATAGCCTGGGCGCTGAAATTGCGCCGCCGCGCAAAGCTCGCCCCCACCGTGAAGCTGCGCACGCCGACATGCCATTTGGATTCGGCGCGGTCGAACTGCACGAAGCGGCGGCTTTCCAGCGTCGCGAGCAGGCGGTGCACGGTCGAGGCGGAGAGCCCGGTGCGCACAGCGAGATCGCTGAGGCGATAGCCTTCGTCGTCTTCGGACAATGTCTCGAGGATCGACAGCGCGCGGTCGACGGATTGCACGCCGCCGTCGCGCACCTCGTTGTCGGCCTCCGATGGCGAGCGGGGCTCGAGCGGTTTACGCCGGATCACGTTCCTGCTCATCGCGACCTGACTGTTCTCCCTCGCCCTGTTCTTTTTTCCCTCCCCGCTTGCGGGGAGAGGGTTAGGGTGAGGGGGAGTCTCCGCAAGGGCGGTGACAGTCAGACTCGGGGAGAGTCCCCCTCACCCGAATTGCTTCGCAATTCGACCTCTCCCCGCAAGCGGGGAGAGGCAAACGCAAGCTCAGAGCAGCCCTGCTCCGCGCGCCCATTTGTACTTGGCGCCGAGGACCTCGACCGGCAGCTCGGTCGAATAGGCATAGGCCGGAATGCCGTTCTGGTAGAGATATTCGGCGGCTTCCTCGACCTCGACGTCGCCGGCGAGCGAGGCGACGATCGGCTTCACGAAGCCCTTGGCCTCCATCTCCTTCTTCACCTCAACCATGTTGCGGGCGAACACCATTGGCGGCGTGACGATGGTGTGCCAGTAGCCGAGGATCAGCGAATGGATGCGCTCGTCCGTCAGGCCGAGCTTCACAGTGTTGACGTAGGTGATCGGCGGCTCGCCACCGGTGATGTCCACGGGATTTCCGGCCGCGCCAAACGGCGGGATGAATTTGCGGAAGGCCGCATCCAGATCCGCCGGCATCGCCATCAGCGACAGGCCGTTGTCGACGCAGGAGTCCGACAGCAGCACGCCCGAGCCGCCGGCGCCAGTGATGATCAGCACGTTCTCGCCCTTCGGCGTCGGCAGCACCGGCACGCCCCGCGCGAACTCGAGCAGCTGCCGCAAGCTACGGGCGCGGATCACGCCGGACTGCGCCAGGACATCCTCGTAGATCTTGTCGTTGCCGGCGAGCGCGCCGGTGTGCGACGAGGCCGCCTTCGCACCGGCCGAGGTGCGACCGGCCTTGAGCACGATGACAGGCTTCTTCTTGGAGACGCGCTTTGCGGCTTCAGCAAACGCGCGGCCGTCCTTGAGGTCTTCGCAGTGCTGCGCGATCAGATTCGTGTTCGGGTCCTGCTCGAAGAAGGCGAGCAGATCGTCCTCGTCGATGTCGGACTTGTTGCCGAGGCCGACGATCGCCGACACGCCCATCTTGGCCGAACGGGAGAAGCCGATGATGGCCATGCCGATACCGCCCGATTGCGAAGACAGTGCCGCGTGGCCCTTGACATCATAGGCCGTGCAGAAGGTCGCGCAGAGGTTGGCAGGCGTATAATAGAAGCCGTAGATGTTCGGTCCCATCAGGCGGATGTCGTACTTCTTGCCGACTTCGACGATCTCGGCCTGGAGCTCCGGCGCGCCGGCTTCCGCGAAGCCCGACGGGATCAGAACCGCGCCGGGAATTTTCTTCTCGCCGCATTCGGTGAGCGCCGCGGCCACGAACTTCGCGGGAATTGCGAACACCGCGGTGTCGATCACACCGGGCACGTCCTTGACGCTCTTATACGCCTTATAGCCGAGGATCTCGGCGGCCTTGGGATGGATCGGGTAGATGTCGCCCTTGTAGCCGCCATTGATGAGGTTCTTCATCACGGAATTGCCGATCTTGCCGTCTTCGGCCGAAGCGCCGACCACGGCAACCGCCTTCGGCTGCATGATGCGGCTCATGGCCGCGACGATCTCTTCGGTCGGGCGCGGCTTCGGCTTGGGCACGTAAGCAAAGTCGACGACGATGCGGACGTCGGCCGCGATCGCGTCCTTGGCCGTCGCGAACACCGGGTTGAGATCGAGCTCGACGATCTCGGGGAAATCGGTGACGAGCTGCGAGACCTTGACGATGACATCGGCGAGCGCCGTGCGGTTCACCGGCTCGCCGCCGCGAACGCCCTTCAAAATTTCATGCGCCTGGATGCCGTCGAGCATCGACAGCGCATCTTGCTTGGTCGCGGGCGCGAGGCGGAACGTAATGTCCTTCAGGACTTCGACCAGCACGCCGCCGAGACCGAAGGCAACCAGCTTGCCGAACGAGGCGTCGGTGATCGAGCCGACGATCACTTCGGTGCCGCCGGCCAGCATCTGCTGCACCTGGACACCCTCGATCTTGGCATCGGACTTGTATTTCCTGGCATTCGACAGGATCGTCTCGTAGGCCTTCTCGGCGTCCTCGGCCGACTTGAGGCCAACGATGACGCCGCCGGCTTCGGTCTTGTGGAGAATGTCCGGCGAGACGATCTTCATCACCACCGGGAAGCCCATCGAGGCGGCCATCTTGCCGGCCTCGCCGGCCGACTTCGCCACCCCCTCCTTCGGCACCGCAATGCCGTAGGCGTCGCAGACCAGCTTGCCTTCCGGCGCGGTCAGGCTGGTGCGCTTGTCCGCCTTGACCTGGTCAAGCACCTTGCGGACGGCATCTTTGGAATTGGACATGTGGCTTCTCCCTTGACCTTGGTTCTTGCGTTCTCAAAGCGCGCGCGTGTTGCGGCTGCCCGTGATGCTTTCCATTCGCCGCGCTCTGTTCCATGTCGCGGAACGGAGTGGCATAAAGCCGAGGTTACTCCGCCGGCTTGGATCAAAAATGGCTGGCGATGGCATTTGGTATGCCAGAAGCCAACTTGTCAAGCTGCAGCGCACCTTAGAACGCTGCAAAAAATAGGCAGCTTGACATTCTGGTATTTGGTATGCCAAAAACTTTCCCGTTAATAATCCTGTAAAAGACGACTCCCACTGGAGGAGATTCGTCGTGTCACTGCGGAAACCAACCAAGGCGTTGCCGAACATGGCCGAGGCAGATATCGCAATCGTTCGTATTGCCCCGGAGTCGAGCTTCAAGAACAAGGCGTACGACGCCTTGAAGGAAGCCATCCTCAAGATGGACATCTACTCGACGCCCGAGCCGGTGATGCTCGACGAGCGCGCGTTGTCCGAACGCCTGGGCGTAAGCCGCACGCCGATCCGCGAAGCCATCGCGATGCTCGAGCAGGACGGTTTCGTGAAGACGGTTCCGCGCCGCGGCATCATGGTGGTGCGGAGGACCAAGAGCGAGATCGTCGACATGATCCGCGCCTGGGCGGCGTTGGAGAGCATGGCGGCCCGCCTCATCACCGCTACCGCGCGCAAGAAAGACATCACTGCGCTCCGCGACTACTTCAGGGAATTTGGCAAGGATCGCCTGCCCGAGGATCACGTCGAGGAATATTCGCGCGCCAACATCGCCTTCCACCAGGCGCTGATCTCGCTGTCGGAATCACCGGTGCTGGTCGATCTCACCAACGACCTGCTGCTGCACGTGCGCGGCTATCGGCAACTGACCATCGGACGCAAGGACCGCACCGCGACTTCGCTCCCCGAGCATCTCGGCATGATCGAGGCCCTGGAGGCGCGCGATACCGAGCTCGCCGAGAAGCGCGCCCGTGATCACACCCTTGGCCTTGCCGCTTACGTCGAAGCGCATGGTCAGGAACTCTTCTAGCCAGCAACGTTCACCAGAAGGGCGAGGCATCGCCCCTAAAGCCTGAAACGGCATCTTGAGACCAGGGAGACAAGGCCCATGCTGAATACCGCGACCAAGTCCGAAGCACCGGGCACCGAGCAGGAATTGACGGATGGTTTTCATCTCGTCATCGACGCGCTCAAGCTGAACGGCATCAACACCATCTATAATGTGCCGGGCATCCCGATCACGGATTTGGGCCGCATGGCCCAGGCGGCCGGTATTCGCATGATTTCGTTCCGCCACGAGCAGAACGCCGGTTATGCGGCGGGCATCGCCGGCTACCTCACCAAGAAACCCGGCATCTGCCTCACCGTTTCCGCGCCCGGCTTCCTCAACGGTCTCACCGCGCTCGCGCACGCCACCACCAACTGCTACCCGATGATCCTGATCTCGGGCTCCTCCGAGCGCGAGATCGTCGACCTCCAGCAGGGCGACTACGAAGAGATGGACCAGCTCGCGATCGCCAAGCCGCTGTGCAAGGCAGCCTATCGCGTGCTGCACGCGCAGGACATCGGCATCGGCCTTGCCCGCGCCATTCGTGCCGCCGTCTCCGGTCGTCCGGGCGGCGTCTATCTCGACCTGCCGGCAAAACTGTTCGGTCAGGTGATGAGCGCCGATGCCGGCCAGAAGTCGCTGGTCAAGGTGATCGACGCGGCTCCCGCGCAGATCCCCTCGCCCGCTTCGATCAAGCGCGCGCTTGATGTTTTGAAGGGCGCAAAACGTCCGCTCATCATCCTCGGCAAGGGCGCGGCCTACGCGCAGGCCGACGAGGAGATCAAAACCTTCGTCGAGAAGAGCGGCATTCCCTTCCTGCCGATGAGCATGGCCAAGGGCCTCCTCTCCGACACCCATCCGCAGTGCGCAGGCGCTGCCCGCTCGACGGTGCTGAAAGAATCCGACGTCGTGCTGCTGATCGGCGCCCGGCTGAACTGGCTGCTCTCGCACGGCAAAGGCAAGAACTGGGGCGAAGCGCCCAAGAAGTTCATCCAGGTCGACATCGAGCCCAGGGAAATGGACTCCAACGTCGAGATCGTCGCGCCCGTCGTCGGCGACATCGGCTCGGTCGTCTCCGCCTTCAACCAGGCGATGGCTTCGGGCTGGACCGCCCCGCCGGCCGAATGGACCAAGGCGATTTCGACCAAGCGCGAAGAGAACGTCGCCAAGATGGCGCCGAAGCTCATGAACAACAAATCGCCGATGGACTATCACGGCGCGCTCGGCGTGCTGAAGAACGTCATCAAGGATCATCCCGAGGCGATCCTCGTCAACGAGGGCGCCAACACGCTCGACCTCGCCCGCGGCGTCATCGACATGTATCGCCCACGCAAGCGTCTCGACGTCGGCACCTGGGGCGTGATGGGCATCGGCATGGGCCAGGCGATCGCGGCGGCCCTCGAGACCGGCCATCCCGTACTCGCGGTCGAAGGCGACTCGGCCTTCGGCTTCTCCGGCATGGAGGTCGAGACCATCTGCCGCTACAATTTGCCGATCTGCGTCGTCATCTTCAACAATGACGGCATCTATCGCGGTACCGACGTCAACAGCGTCAACGCCGATCCGGCGACGACCGTGTTCGTCAAGGGCGCCCGCTACGACAAGATGATGGAAGCCTTCGGCGGCATCGGCGTGAACGCGACCTCGCCGGACGAGCTCAAGCGCGCCGTCAACGAAGCCATGGCTTCGGGCAAGCCGACGCTCATCAACGCCGTGATCGATCCCGCCGCCGGTTCCGAGAGCGGCCGCATCGGCAATCTCAATCCGCAGAGCGTTCTGCAGAAGAAGAAGTAAGCACTCCCCTTCAACCCATAAGGTCCCTGCGGGTGCAGGGGTAGATCAGAGTACGGAGCAACACGATGACAAAAGCGCTCGAGGGCGTTCGCATTCTCGACTTCACCCACGTCCAGTCCGGGCCGACCTGCACGCAGTTGCTCGCATGGTTCGGCGCCGACGTGATCAAGGTGGAACGTCCAGGTGTCGGTGACATCACCCGCGGCCAGCTGCAGGACATCCCGAACGTGGACAGCCTGTATTTCACCATGCTCAACCACAACAAGCGCTCGATCACGCTCGACACCAAGAACCCCAAGGGCAAGGAAGTCCTCACCGAGCTGATCAAAAAGTGCGACGTGCTGGTCGAGAACTTCGGTCCCGGCGTGCTCGACCGCATGGGCTTCCCCTGGGAGAAGATCCAGGCGATCAACCCGAAGATGATCGTCGCCTCGATCAAGGGCTTCGGTCCCGGACCGTACGAAGACTGCAAAGTCTATGAGAACGTCGCACAGTGCACCGGCGGCGCCGCCTCCACTACCGGCTTCCGCGACGGCCTGCCGCTCGTGACCGGCGCGCAGATCGGCGACAGCGGCACCGGCCTGCATCTGGCGCTCGGCATCGTCACCGCACTCTATCAGCGTACCCATTCCGGCAAGGGCCAGAAGGTGACGGCCGCGATGCAGGACGGCGTGCTCAACCTCGCGCGCGTCAAGCTGCGCGACCAGCAGCGCCTCGCCCATGGTCCGCTCAAGGAATACAGCCAGTTCGGCGAAGGCATTCCGTTCGGCGATGCCGTGCCGCGCGCCGGCAACGATTCCGGCGGCGGCCAGCCCGGCCGCATCCTGAAGTGCAAGGGCTGGGAGACCGATCCCAACGCCTACATCTACTTCATCACCCAGGCCCCGGTCTGGGAGAAGATCTGCGACGTGATCGGCGAGCCATCCTGGAAGACCGATCCGAACTACGCCAAGCCGGCCGTCCGCCTACCGCGCCTCAACGAGATCTTCGGCCGCATCGAACAGTGGACGATGACGAAGACGAAGTTCGAGGCGATGGAAATCCTCAACAAGGACGACATCCCCTGCGGCCCGATCCTGTCGATGAAGGAGATCGCCGAGGACCAGTCGCTGCGCGCGACCGGCACCGTGGTCGAGGTCGACCACCCCACCCGCGGCAAGTACATCTCGGTCGGCAACCCGATCAAGCTGTCGGACTCCCCGAGCGAGGTGGAGCGCTCCCCGCTGCTCGGCGAGCACACGGACGAGATCCTGCGCACGGTGCTTGGCTTCTCGGACCATCAGGTCGCCGATATCCACAAGTCCGGCGCACTCGATCCGCCGCAAAAGCAGGCCGCCGAGTAAGCGGGCTTATCTCACGACGCGAAAGGCCGCCGGCTTCGGCGGCCTTTTTTGTTGAGGCGGAAGGGCTGCATCGCACGATCGGCCCGCTTGCCGCGCCGCGAAGGCTGGATTAAAGATTGGTCTGCGAGGAACAGACGCGGTGGCCGGCCGTTGCTCCCTCGACCGGCGTGCTCCCGGGAATGCGAGCAGGCCCGGAAATGCCAGCATGCCATCTCCACGGCGAGTGCAGCACGCCTCGCAAAGACCCTGCCCCACGCTGAAGCACTGGTCGCCTTCGCTTCCGAAGGTGGCAAGTCGGCCTTTCAGTTCAGGCACGGGCGGCGTCGCGTCCGGCATTCGCCCGGACCACGCTCGTTGATCAAATTGAGGGCTTAAATGTCGAAAGATCAATCCTCTGATCGCGCCAAGCGTGAAGCCAACAAGGCGTTCAAGCCTGCGACAACGCAGAAGCCGATCAATGACTATGCGAAGGACCAGAACTCCTTCAACGAGAATCGCGAGCGGCTGAAAGCGGAGCGATTGGCTCGGGAGGCGAAGCCGGGAAGCGGCTCCGAATAAGAGCGTCGGGTCCCAGACTCCGACCGCGGATCTGCGCCTGCCTTACAGCATCGAGAGCACGACGATTCCGTCTTCGACTGCACCAGAAGCGAGCTGCGCCCGCGCCATGCGCTCGAACTCGGTCCGGTTCTTGCGAAGATAACTGAAAGCCTGCTTCTGCGTCAGGAACGTCGTCGCAAGACGGCACATCTGTCGGCCCGCGCCAAGCGCGAGAAAGAAAGTGATGGTGCCACCGCCATCCGACTTGATTCTAGGCACGACCCGCACCCTTGGGCATGTGATCGGTCCTCACCGAGCTGTCTTCGGCGCAATGGAAGGCAGCTATGGCGTCACCTTCTTCTTGCGCTTCGTCGGAGTGGCTGCGGGCAAGGAAGCCTGAAGGGCGGCGTCTGCCGCTTCCTTGGCTTCGCGCAGCTCTCGGAGCCGCGCCATGTTCTTGCGAACATCGACGGCTTGCTTTCCAACATCCACCATCGCCCGGGCGCCTTCCTCAGCAGCCAAACGCTGACGGTTAGAACGCGCGATGCTTTCGGGTGACGGTTCGGCCGGTCTCTTGGCGCTCATTATTCACCCTGCTCTGCAACGGACAAAAACCCGCTCAATCCTGGGATCGAGCGGGTGGCATGGCCGTTTCAGTACATCCGTGAAACGGCACCAAGGCTTTAGGCCAGCGAGAGATTCTCAGCGCTGACCTTGCCCCGCATCTTGTCGGTCTTGAGCTCGAAGTTGACCTTTTGGCCTTCAGCGAGACCTGCAAGACCAGCCCGCTCGACCGCGCTGATGTGAACGAACACATCGTTGCCGCCGTCGTTCGGCTGAATGAATCCAAAGCCCTTCTGGCCGTTAAACCACTTCACAGTACCTGTCGTCATTTTCTTCTCCAAAGCGCATACGCGCAGGTTCCGCGTGATAGTCACGCAGAACAAATTCTATTCGTCGATGTCTATGGAAAAGGAGCCCGCGGGCGCATTCAACAAGGCACAGCGGCTGAACGAACAGCCTCAACGTATACCTCATCCTCGCCATTTGCAAGGCTTGACCGAATTTAACGGCTCGGGAGCCCGGCGGTAGGTACGTGACGTGCGCTATTCGGCGCTCATCGTTCGCCCCCGGCGAGCTGCTCTGGGAGCGCTGCCGAGCGCCACATGCGTGGACCCATCAAAAAATTCGAGATGCCCCGTCGGATCGGCGGTACCTCGTCCGTCATCTACACATGAACGGGCAATAGACGCTGACGTCGAGCCCGGCGCTTCACGAGGAAGACTGATCATGCCCAGCACTGTCCGCCTGCACCGCGTTCTCACGACCAGCCCGGAGAAAGTCTATCGCGCCTTCCTGGAGGCGGATGCGCAGGCGAAATGGCTTCCGCCGAACGGCTTCACCTGCACCGTCCATCATTTCGAGCCGACGGTCGGGGGCACGTTCAAGATGTCATTCCGTAACTTCACGACGGGCAACAGCCACGCCTTCGGCGGCGAATATCTCGAGCTCGTCCCCGGCGAACGTCTCCGTTACACCGACAGGTTCGACGACCCCAATCTACCGGGCGAAATCCAAGTCACCGTGATCCTGAAGAAAGTATCCGTCGGCACCGAGCTGGATATCACGCAGGCGGGCATCCCCGACGTCATCCCGCCGGAGGCTTGTTATCTCGGCTGGCAGGAATCGCTGCGCAATCTGGCGAAGCTCGTCGAGCCTGAGATCAAGCAATAGCGACCGGACGCGACTTAGGGGCGGCCGCGTAACCGTAGGCTACGCGCCCGCCCTCGACTGGAGCCCGCCGCTTGCGGTCCAGCGGTCGGGGTCCGGGCTGTGCCCGATCAAAGCAAGGCCGTAGGCGATCGACTCGAACTGGTCGCCCGACATCAGCCGTTCGTTGCCGAACCGCTCGGCGAACAGTTTTCGAACGGCGGGCACAAAGGACGTGCCGCCGGTCAAGAACACCTTCTCGATCTCGCGCGCGGTGATGCCGGCTTCGCCAAGCACCTTGTCGACGGTAGCCCCGAGCCTCGCGATATCGTCGGCAATCCAGGCTTCGAAATTCTTCCGTGTGATGGTCGAGCCGATGTCGACGCCACCGCCTTTGAAACGGAAGTCCACCTGATCCTGCGCCGACAGCGCGACTTTGGCGTCGGACACCGCGCGGTACAACGAAAAGCCGAGGTCGAGATCGACGATGGTGATGAAATCCTCGAGCAGCGCCGGCTTCACCGCGGTGCGCGCTAGCTCTCGGAGTTCGCGCAGGTCGCCGTTGCTCTTCATCATCGCGAGCTGATGCCAGCGCGCGAGATTGGTGTAGTGGCCGGTGGGGATCGGCAGCACCTTGTCGAATGAGCGGAAGCTCGAGCCCTTGCCCAGCCGCGGCGAGACGACGTGATCGACGATGCGGTAATCGAAGGTGTCGCCCGCAATCCCGATGCCGGCATGGCCGAGCGGCTCGGCGCGCAAGGCGCCGCCGGCCCGCGAGAACCGCATCACCGAGAAATCGCTGGTGCCGCCGCCGAAATCCGCGACCAGCACGGTCGCATCGCGCTCCAGCCGGCGGGCGAAGGAGAACGCGGCTCCGACAGGCTCGTAGACGTAGCGGGCGTGACCGGCCCCAAGGCGCTCGAACGCGGCCCGGTAACGTTGCATCGCCAGCGCCTCGTCGGGATTGCCGCCGGCGAAGCGGACGGGGCGACCGACCGTGACGGTGGACGTCTCGAAGCCGAATTTATCGCCGCCATGGCGCGCCAGCGTCCGCAGGAACGCCGCCAAAATGTCCTCGAACTTGTAGCGCTGCCGGAACACCTGGGTGGTGTTGAAGCTGGAGCTCGCGGCGAAGGTCTTGAACGACTGGAGGAAGCGGTAGACATGGCGGCCTTCGAGGAACTGCTCGATCGCCCACGGGCCGCCTTCGGCCTGGGCGCCGGCTCCCGGCCGGTCCTCCCAGAAGCAGAGCGCCGATACGAAGACGCTGTGGCGCTGTCCGCCATGGTCGAAGCGGATGGCCTCGACCCGGCGGTCGTCCGCCGCAAGGGCCACGACCGTGTTGCTGGTCCCAAAATCGATGCCGATCGAGACGGCGGGCGAGGCGCTCGACATGAACCACTCTGACAGATGATTGGAAGGGGGCAGACCACTAGCGACTTCGTTTACCGCTGCCAAGGCTCCGTTTTTGGACATCGACGGTCAAATGGTTCAGTTTCGGCCGGTTTTGGGCATATCCCGCTCAAATCGGCCCATTTAACGGATTATTATGCTGCAATGCGAAGAGTTAAATGCTGCTATGCAATGACATGCATAGACATTGGCATCTGGTATACATAAACTCCCTTTCGAAATGAGACAGCACTGCTGACCGTCTCAAGAAAGGGATTTCCGATGTCCAAGACCGCCTCCATCGCTCTCGCGCCCTCCGCCTCGCTGTTCGCCCGCCTGATGGCCACGATCGACCGCCTCCTGATGGCGAGCGCCAAGATCTCGAATCACAACGGCGACCTGCCGCGCTTCGGCCTATAGGCCGGCAGCCTCCCGCGCGCGCAGCGGGAGACGGTTTTAGATCAGTCCGCATACTACTTTTGATGAATGGCCCCGGATCACGGGGCCATTTCTACTTGTGTTGTCCTGAGTCACAGCCGCAACCGGGCAAGGTCCTGCGGCATTTGCGCACGGTGACCGGACCAGCGCTTGAAGCTTGGCATAATGCATACAAGAATGCCGTTCCAGCGCTCGCAGAAAAATGAGAGGCGCCACGGGAGGCTTTATGACGGACATGGTGCAAGCAACCGCCCCGACAGCCGCGCGCGTTAGCGACACGTATCGCTGGACGCAATTGGCGGTCGGTGTCGCGGCGATGGTGATGATCGCCAACTATCAATACGGCTGGACGTTCTTCGTCCCCGACATCCAGAAGAAGTTCGGCTGGGATCGCGCGTCGATCCAATGGGCCTTTACGCTGTTCGTGCTGTTCGAGACCTGGCTCGTGCCGATCGAAGGATGGTTCGTCGACAAATACGGCCCGCGCCTCGTCGTGCTGGTCGGCGGCGTGCTCTGTGCCGCCGGCTGGGCCATCAACGCGCAGGCGACCACGCTCAACGGCTACTATCTCGGCATGATCATCGCAGGCATCGGCGCCGGCGGCGTCTACGGCACCTGCGTCGGCAACGCCTTGAAGTGGTTTCCGGACAAGCGCGGTCTTGCCGCGGGCATCACGGCAGCGGGCTTCGGTGCAGGCTCCGCGCTGACCGTCGCGCCGATCCAGGCCATGATCAAGGACAGCGGTTTCCAGACCACCTTCCTCTATTTCGGCCTCGGACAAGGCATCATTATCTGCATTCTCGCCTTCTTCCTGCTCGCGCCGAAAGCAGGCCAGGTGCCGAACGCGGTCGTGAACGCCAATCTGCAACAGACCCGCCGCAACTATCAGCCGACCGAGGTGCTGCGTCAGCCAATCTTCTGGCTGATGTACTTCATGTTCGTGATCGTCGGCGCCGGCGGCCTGATGGTGACGGCCAATTTGAAGCCGATCGCGGCCGACTGGAAGATCGACAACGTGCCGGTCACGCTGATGGCGGTGACCATGACCGCGGTGACCTTCGCGGCCACGATCGACCGCGTGCTCAATGGCCTGACGCGTCCGTTCTTCGGCTGGATCTCCGACATGATCGGCCGCGAGAACACGATGTTCATCGCCTTCGGCATGGAAGGTATCGGCATCTGGATGCTCTACCTCTGGGGCCACGATCCGCTCTGGTTCGTACTGCTCTCGGGCTTCGTGTTCTTCGCCTGGGGTGAGATCTACTCGCTGTTCCCCTCGACCTGCACCGACACATTCGGCGCCAAGTTCGCGACCACCAATGCCGGCCTGCTCTACACCGCGAAGGGTACGGCCGCGCTGCTGGTCCCGATCGGCAACTACATGCAGCAGTCGTCGGGCAGTTGGGACAACGTGTTCATCATCGCGGCCGGCGCCAACATCCTGGCCTCGGCGCTGGCGATCGCGGTGCTCAAGCCCTGGCGCAAGGTGGTGGTCGCGCAATCGACCGTCTGACGCGCTCCAAAAGCGCCTTCTCGTGCAAAACGCCCGGCCCCACGGCCGGGCGTTTTCGTTTTGCGCGACGTTTTCATGAGTCCGCCGTTCCCAAGCGGAACCCCGCGTATTTTGTCGGTGGCGCGCCGAGAAAAGGCTTGCAATCTGGAATATGGTATACCAAGCTCGCCATCGCGCTTGCGACGATAAGCCACAATATTGCGACATCAGGTCATCTTGCGGCCGGTGTCGAACCAGACAGGCGCTCGGGAGGTTCTTGATGATTTCCAGCACCGATGGCGCTGTCACGGCCGCGCCTCTTCGCACAGGTTTCCGTTGGCTCCAGCTCGTCATGGGCATCGTCTGCATGGCGATGATCGCCAACCTGCAATACGGCTGGACGCTGTTCGTCGATCCGATCGATCACGCGCACCATTGGGGACGCGCCGCGATCCAGCTCGCCTTCACCATCTTCGTCGTCACCGAAACCTGGCTGGTGCCGATCGAGGCCTGGTTCGTCGACAAATACGGCCCGCGCATCGTCATCATGTTCGGCGGCGTCATGATCGCGCTGTCTTGGATTCTCAACTCCTATGCCGATAGCCTCACCTTGCTCTACGCGGCCGCGATCATCGGCGGCATGGGCGCGGGCGCTGTGTACGGCACCTGCGTCGGCAACGCGCTGAAATGGTTTCCCGATCGCCGGGGCCTGGCCGCCGGTGCAACCGCCGCCGGCTTCGGTGCAGGCGCGGCCCTCACCGTCGTGCCGATCGCGACCATGATCGCAACGAGCGGCTATCAGCACGCGTTCCTCACCTTCGGCATCGGCCAGGGCCTGATCGTCTTCGTGCTCGCCTTCTTCATCCAGCCGCCGCGGATCTCGATCCCACCGAAGAAGAAGCAGCTCAATCTGCCGCAGACCAAGATCGACTTCACCCCGCCCCAGGTGCTGCGCGCCCCTATTTTCTGGGTGATGTATCTCGTTTTCGTCATGGTCGCCTCCGGCGGCCTGATGACCGCGGCGCAGATCGCTCCGATCGCGCACGACTTCAAGATCGCCGACACGCCGGTCACGCTCGCCGGCTTCCAGATGGCCGCATTGACGTTCGCGATCTCGCTCGACCGCATCTTCGACGGTTTCGGACGGCCCTTCTTCGGCTTCGTCTCCGACACGATCGGCCGCGAGCACACCATGTTCATCGCCTTCGGCACCGCCGCGCTGATGCTGCTGACGTTGTCGGCCTATGGCCACGTGCCTGTCGTCTTCGTGCTCGCCACCGCGGTCTATTTCGGCGTGTTCGGCGAGATCTACTCGTTATTCCCGGCGACCTGCGGCGACACCTTCGGCTCGAAGTTCGCGACCACCAACAACGGCATGCTCTACACGGCGAAGGGGACGGCGTCCCTGCTCGTTCCGCTCGCAAGCGTGATCTCGGCCACGTATGGCTGGAAGGCCGTGTTCGTGGTCGCGGTGGCGCTGAACGCGACGGCGGCCCTGATGGCGCTGTTCGTGATCAAGCCGATGCGCCGCTCCTTCATCCTCGGCAAGGAAGCCGAGAGCGCCAACGCCGCGACGGGGAACGCCAAGACCGAGACGGCATAACGAACACGCACCTTGCACGGGTGAGACAGGGGCGCAGCGATGCGCCCCTTTCTTTTTGGCTCACGACAAATGTCAGCATTGCTGCCGCAAGAATTTTCGGATCAGCCAAACCGAATGCTTGACGATTGGCATTATGTATACCACACTCGCCACATCATTCACCCAGGGAGGTTGCAATGCTGGTCGGAGACATTCTGCGCAAGAAGACACCGCGCGTTGTCACGGTGCGAATGAACGAAACGGTGGGTATCGCCGCCAAGCTGATGCGCGCCAACAATATCAGCGCACTGGTGGTGAAGGACGTGGTCCGCTCCGAGGGTAACACCGCGGTCGGCATGTTCACCGAGCGCGACGTCGTGCGCGCGGTCGCCGAGCACGGCGTCAATGCCGTCAACGTCAAGGTCTCGCAGCTCGTCTCGGTGCAGCAACTCGTGTCCTGCACCTCGAGCGACACGATCGAGCACGTCCGCCATCTGATGAACCGGAATCACATCCGGCACCTGCCTGTCATCGACGATTACAGCCTCGTCTCGGTCATCAGCATGCGTGACATCGCGGCCGTCATCGACGAAGCACTCAACGGCACGCCGCAAGCAGCTTAAAGCGCCTCACTTCCCCTGCGACTACCGGACCCGGCTCGGACCCTTCCGAGCCGGACCGGATCTTTCGTCCCGAAATCCGGCTTCCGTTGCTTCGCGAGGATTCCATGAAGATCTGCATCTACGGCGCCGGCGCAATCGGCGGATATCTCGGGGTTCAGCTCGCGCGCGCGGGCGCGGACGTCAGCCTGGTCGCACGCGGCGCGCACCTTGCCGCGATGCGCGAGCGCGGCCTGACGCTGCTGGCGGGCGAGGAGAAGCACAACGTGCATCCGCGCTGCACAGATGACCCGGCCGAGCTCGGCGTGCAGGACTACATCATCATCACGCTGAAGGCGCACTCGATCACCGGCGTGATCGAGACAATGCAGCCGCTGCTCGGCCCCCACACCCGCATCGTCACCGCCGTCAACGGCATCCCCTATTGGTACTTCTACAAGCATGGCGGCCAGTACGAGAATTCGACGCTGGAGAGCATCGACCCCGGCGGACGGCAGTGGCGCGAAATCGGCGCCGAGCGCGCCATCGGCTGCATCGTCTATCCCGCCACCGAGATCGAGGCGCCCGGCGTGATCCGTCACGTCTACGGCAACAACTTTCCGCTCGGCGAGCCTTCCGGCGAGACCACCCCGGACGTGCAACGCCTCGCCGATCTCTTCGTCGCAGCCGGGCTGAAAGCGCCGGTGCTCGACCGCATCCGCGACGAGATCTGGCTCAAGCTGTGGGGCAATGTCTGCTTCAACCCGATCAGCGCACTCACCCATGCAACACTCGACGTGATCTGCACCGATCCGGCCACCCGCGCGCTGTCGCGCGCGATCATGATGGAGACGCAAGTCATCGCCGAAACATTCGGCGTCAAGTTCCGAGTCGATGTCGAGCGCCGCATCGAAGGCGCCCGCAAGGTCGGCGCGCACAAGACCTCGATGCTCCAGGATCTCGAGCGCGGCCGCCCGATGGAGATCGACCCGCTCGTCACCGTCGTGCAGGAGATGGGCCGCCTCACCGGCATCGCCACCCCGGCGCTCGATTCAGTGCTGGCGATGGTGACCCAGCGCGCCCGCATCGCCGGCCTCTACGACGGCATCTCGACACGATCGGATCCGCGCGCACTGGCGGTGGCGTGATGGCTGGCGAGATCAAGCAATGGCTCCGCTTCCGCAAGAGCGGTGCGACCGGCTTCGGCACGCTGAATTCGTCAGGCATCAGCGTGCATGAGGGCGACATGTTCGGCCGCCATGCGGCAACCGGCAAGACGCTGGCGCTGTCGGAGGTCGAACTGCTCGCGCCCTGCGCGCCCAGCAAGATCGTCGCGCTCTGGAACAATTTTCACGCGCTCGCGGCCAAGCTCAACCAGCCCGAGCCGCCGCAGCCGCTCTACCTCCTGAAGGCCACCACCAGCATCACGACGCCAGGCGCGGTGATCCGCCGTCCGTCTTATTACGATGGCAAGACCACGTACGAAGGCGAGCTCGGCATCGTCATCGGCAAGACCTGCGCCCGGGTGTCGCCGGCGGAAGCGGACAGCTTCATCTTCGGCTACACCTGCGTCAACGACATCACTGCCAACGACATCCTGACCAGCGATCCCACTTTCCCGCAATGGGCGCGGGCCAAGGGCATCGACGATTACGGCCCGTTCGGCCCCGTCATCGCCACCGGTCTCGATCCGGCAAAGCTGGTGGTCCGCACCATCCTCAACGGCGCGGAGCGGCAGAACTATCCGATATCGGACATGATCTTCACCGCGCAGGAGCTGGTCAGCAGGATCTCCCACGACATGACCCTGCTCCCCGGCGACCTCATTGCCGTCGGCACCTCGGTCGGCGTCGGCGTGATGAAAGAGCCGGTGAACATTGTGACCGTCGCGATCGACGGCATTGGCGAGCTGACCAACGAGTTTCGGCTGTAGCGCAATCCGTCATTCCGGGGCGCGCGTAGCGCCGAGCCCGGAATCCATCGGGCGGAAGCCACCGGCGGCAGAGACTGCAGATAAATTGATTCCGGGCTCGCACTGCGCGCGCCCCGGAATGACGGCGGAGGGTGCCAGCGCCCCACCCGCCTCGGGAAACCCCGACAACCCTCCACCGCCCTCCACCGATCGGCTGTCGCATTCAGCCGTGGATCGCGCTGCCGGAAACCTCTGGTAAGCGCCCGCTGCCCTTGATCTCGGTTCCGCTCTCCAATAGCAATTATGGCGATAATGTGCGCCGGCGTGAGGAAGTCACCATGTGGCTGTTTTTCCTGGTTGCCTGGTTTGTTCTGCTCACTGCCATCGCGATCTTCGCCCAGCAGGCGCTCGGTTACGATGTCGGCCACCTGCCTGCCTGGTTCGGAGACCTGCCTGTCCCGCAGCGGATTGCGACCGGCGCGATCCTGGCTCTGGCGCTGGCACTGATCGGTGCCTCCGCCTGGCGGCTCTCGCGCCAGGACCGGCGCCTCGACACATTGCGCGACCGCCTCAAGAAGACCCGCGAGGACGTCGTCGTCGCCCACGCCCTGCAGAACCACCTCGACGCCACCGTCCAGCACCTGATCGAGAGCGATCCCCGGGAGGCCGTCTCCGCCCTCCACGACAAGCTGGGCGAGACCGAGCAGCGCGCCCTGCTGCAGCGAGGCCGCAACGAATCCACCGACATGCACGACCAGCTCGCCGAAATCCGCCGCCGCCAGCAGGAGCTGCGCGACATGGTCGGCAAGGTCGCCGAGCAGCGCCGCGCGGTCGAGCCGGTTTTCACCGAGATCCGCGACCGCCAGAACCAGATCGAACGCTCACTGCACGACCTCGAGACCGACGACCGCAAGAACAATCTCGCCGACCGGCTCAAGGACATCGCGCGCGACGTATCGACGCTGCTGTCGCGGGTCGGCGCGGTCCAGGACACCTTTGCGACCCTGAACCAGTACAAGGAAGATCTGGCGAAGTCCCACGCCGAGCTGGTGCCGCTGCGCGCGTCGGACGCCGGCCTCAATGCCTTGATCGGCGAGCTGGGCCTCAGTCATGAGCGCCTCGCCAAGAGCGTCGACGAGCTCGAAACCGGCGGCGAAGCGCCGCTTGGCACCCGCGTCGAGACGCTGTCGAAGAACAAGATCGAGATCGAGCAGCGCCTGGCCCGCATCGACGACAGCTTCCACATCCTGAAAAGCATCGGGCTCGACTTCGAAGAGCTCGGCCAGCGCCGGGCCCAGCTCGACCGCTCCCTCGCCGCTGTCGAGACCGACGCCGACGGCAAAACGCTTGCCGACCGCCAGAATGCGCTGAACGATTTTGTTCTCCAGTCGCGCCAGCGCCTCGGCGCGTTACAGGAGACGCTGACGACGCTGAACGCCTTCAAGACGGAGCTGTCGAAGTCGCAGGCCGACCTCGTCCCGCTGAAGGCTCCCGTGTTCGGCATCGAGGCCCTGATCGCGGACGTCGGCACCACGCGCGACCTCGTCGCCAAAACCGTCGGCGAGATCGAGGCGAGCGGCGACGTCACCCTCGCCTCGCGCGTCGATGCGCTGACCAAGAGCAAGCGCGAGGTCGAAGACCGCATCGCCCGCATCTTTGACAACTTCAACGCGCTCGACGGCTTGCGAAAAGACATCGGCGGCATCTTCTCGACGATCCGGAACAGCCTGAACCGGATCGGGTGAAGGCACCCGATCCGTCGGGATGGTTCGAACCGCGATCCCGATCCGCGCGACCAATCCGGACATGCGCTTCATCCTCGGCCTCCTCTCCGCCCTGCTTGGCGCGCTCGCCGGCTGGTCCGCCCTTGCCGCACTGGTGATCGCGCTGGCCGGGCCAGACCGCGATGGCGGCATCGCCATGGGCGCCTTCTTCGACATCGGTCCGATCGGCAGTGTGGTTGGCCTGATCGCCGGCATCTGGCTGTTCGTGCGCTTCGGCCTGGTCCGGAATGCAACGCCACAGCCGCCCACGGAAACCTCCGACACTACGCCTCACCACACCACGCGGCTCTCTGCGCCCTTTGCTCTCACCGTTCTGCTCATCGCGGCAATCCTTGGCTATTGGGGCTGGTACGAACTCATCCGCTCGCCCTATCTCAGTCACGGCTACATGACGCTCCACATCGAGTTTCGCCTTCCCGCCGGCATGACGCTGCCGGACAAGGCGGAGGATGTGCACATCGAGGTCGAGGAAGCGACAGGTTATGCCAATGCCGATTTGCCTCCGAACTGGCGCGCGCATGAAGGCGAGCGCAAAGCGATCATTGCCTCCACGTCGTTGACGTACAAAACGCGTCACCGCGCCGTCAGCCTGACGCTTCCGGGTTCGCCGACGCAAAGCTGGCCTATCGATCTCCCCTCCGATCCTGATCCCACCCCTGGCTTTTCACCCTGGCGCGTGGCGGGCGATGCGTCACCGGCGAAGATCGAGATGCATTTCCGCCTCAGCGCCGATCACTGACCAACGAGCGGCGCGAAGGCGAACATTCAGACACATCACATTTCGGCGCGCTCGGCAGATGCCGCCAACATGTCGCGCCGATGCCGCACTGTGGTCGCATTCGGCCGCCCTTCTGTGAGGCGTGTCTGGGGGCACGGCGGTGCCGTGTTTGGACCAAACCTTCTAGGGGTATGACTGTGAAGAAGATTGTATTTGTCGTGGGTGCTACGCTTGCTCTGGTGACGGCTGCGAACGCTGCGGATCTGCCGCGCCGCCAGCCCGTTCCCGTCTATTCGGAGCAAGCGCCGATCGGCAAGATGCCGATTGGCAAGAGCCCGGTTGGAAAGGCCCCGATCGGCAAGGCGCCCGGCCCCGTCGCGGCGCGCTACTGACACGCAGCGAAATACGCAGAAACAAGCGTAGACTCTGCGTGAGTGGCCGACAGTCGAAGGCATAGCGTGACGAACAAACCTGATCGATCGGGACCCTGCATCCTCGCGGGCTTCGCGCTCGCGGCCATGCTCGCGTGCACGACACCCTCGGCCTCGGCCCACGAATCGAACAAGCGCGTTGCCGACGCAAACGCGCTTGCCACGACCGAGACCGCATCACGGCTGGCGCCGCAAGCGAATCGACGCGCGGTCGCACGCGCGGAGAAAGGTCCGTACTACGTCGATTTCCGCGCCCGCACGGCCGCGAGCTGGGGCCACGCCTTCGTCTGGTACGGCAAGACCAGCGAGCGCGCCGTCGAGGTGGCAGGGCTCACGCCGGCCGGCGACACCTGGGCCTATGTGCTCGGTCACCTCACCTGGGTGCCGGCGGAGACCGGCGCGAGCTATGGCGATCTCGACCCGGACTATCTGACCGCGAACTACCGCGTCTATCTGAACGAAGCCGACGCCAAACGCGTGTTTGCCTATATCAAGAAATTGCAGGCGAGCTCGCCGATCTGGAATGCCGAGACCACCAATTGCACCGGCTTCATCGGCGACATCGCCGAGTATATGGGATTGAAGGTCCCCTACCGCTGGCAGCGCCCCGAAAACTTCGTCAACAGCCTCAAGGAAATGAACGGCGGCCGCCAGATGGTGCGGCTGTCGGCGGAGTAGCTGAAGCTTTCTTGCCCGTCGGGCAAAACACCCGCGCAAATTCCCGCGTCGCGTGTCAATCCCGGTCCGCCAAAATATTCCACTTTACCGAAATTCGGATTTGTCGTACGTACGCGATACCCTGACCCGGGACAAGGGGCGGATCGCGATCGTCACGAACCGCGGGTTGGGCAGCGATGGACGCGACGGCGTCGGGCGCGGCGAGCCTTGCAGGGCGGGAAACCGTGAGCACAGGCTTTCGCGCCTACGACACGGCGCCGACAGCGTCTTCGCATGGTTTCGGGTGCGAGCACACGCCAGCTCCCGAAGTCCCAGCGAGGACGTGCGCGGACGAACAAGTCGTGTGGTCCTGACGCCCGGGGTCTGTGCGTCAAGTCCTGCGGTGATGTGGCGGTCCAACCGGGCGCGCGCATCAGTCATCTGCATGGCGACGGGGGCAAAAGTGCATCGCTCCCCGGGGAGAGCACGAAGGACACGTTAAAACCATCGCGCAGGGAAGGCCGGGCGATCCGGCGAACCTGTGGTCCACCCCGTGTGCATTCCTTTGGCGCACGGACTTGCGGGTGCCAGCCGGCGCCCGGCCTTCCCTGCGCCCTTGTCACGACGAGGGTGATGCGATCGGCCAAAGCTCGGGCGAATGCGCCGCGAGAGGGCGGAGGCATGCCTTGCGACGGAAATGCAAGTTGATGGTCTCCGAAAGCTCCTCATCCTCCGCCATTGAAGCAGCGGCGCACAAACACCCTCGCGCAACCCCGGTGCTACCACCTCAATTATCCATCCTGCGGAATCCCCCCATTCCCCGCATGATCGCCCCGCCTCCACCGCACGCCGTCCCAATAGACTTTTCCCGACCCGGGCGGCATCCTGCCGCCATCAAACGATAACAGAGCGCCGCGCAGGCGGGGGAAACAGATCATGCTGCAGACACGGTTCACCAAACTCGTCGGCGTCGAGCACCCGATCGTCCAGGGCGGCATGCAATGGGTCGGGCGCGCCGAGCTGGTCGCCGCCGTCGCCAATGCCGGAGCGCTCGGCTTCATCACGGCGCTGACCCAGCCGACGCCGGAGGACCTCAGGAAGGAGATCGCCCGCTGCCGCGATCTCACCGACAAGCCGTTTGGCGTCAACCTCACCATCCTGCCCGCGATCAAGCCGCCGCCTTATGCTGAATACCGCGCCGCCATTATCGAGAGCGGCATCAAGGTGGTCGAAACCGCCGGCAACAAGCCGCAGGAGCACGTCGACGAGTTCAGGAAGCACGGTGTCAAGGTCGTGCACAAATGCACCAGCGTTCGCCACGGGCTTTCGGCCGAGCGCATGGGCGTCGACGCCATCTCGATCGACGGGTTCGAATGCGCGGGCCATCCCGGCGAGGACGACACCCCCGGCCTGATCCTGATCCCGGCCGCTGCCAACAAGATCAAGATCCCGATGATCGCCTCCGGCGGCTTTGCCGACGCCCGCGGCCTCGTCGCCGCACTGGCGCTGGGCGCCGAAGGCATCAACATGGGCACGCGCTTCATGGCGACCAAAGAGAGCCCCATTCATCAGCTCATCAAGGAGAAGATCGTCGCCAATGACGAGCGCGAGACCGAGCTGATCTTCCGCACCATGCGCAACACCTCCCGCGTCGCCAGGAACGAGATCTCGACCAAGGTCGTCGCGATGGAGAAGGAAGGCGCCAAGTTCGAGGACATTCGCGAGCTCGTCGCGGGCGCGCGCGGCAAGATGGTCTACGCGACCGGCAACTCGGACGAAGGCATCTGGTCGGCGGGTCAGGTCCAGGGCCTGATCCAGGACATCCCGACCTGCGCCGAACTGATCTCCCGCATCGTGCGCGAAGCGGAGGCCATCATTCGCAGCCGGCTCGAAGGCATGATCGTTCATCCGACAGCGCAAGCTGCGGAATAATCACTGCAAGAAGCGAGAGCAATACATGAAGGCTTATGTCTACGGCCCTGGTGGCGCTACGATTTCCGACGTCGCTCTACCAAAGCCTGAAGGCACGCAGGTGCTGGTCCGGGTCCGCGCCTGTGGCCTCAATCGCGCCGACACCGGCATGCGCAAGGGCCACGCCCATGGTGCGGCCGGCGGCGCCGGCACCGTGCTCGGCATGGAATGGGCCGGCGAGGTCGCCGCGCTCGGACCGGATGCCAAGGGCGTCAAGGTCGGCGACCGTATCATGGGCTCGGGCGGCGCGGCGTTTGCCGAATACACGCTGGCCGATCACGGCCGGCTGTTCCGCGCGCCCTCGAACATGAACTTCGAGGAAGCCGCCACCCTACCCGTCGCGCTCGCGACCATGCACAACGCCGTCGTCACCATCGGCGGCGTGCAGCCCGGGCAAGCCGTGCTGATCCAGGGCGCAAGCTCCGGCGTCGGCCTGATGGCGATGCAGATTGCGAAGCTCAAGGGCGCGAGACTCGTGATCGGCTCCTCGACCGATGCCACCCGCCGCGGCCGGCTGAAAGAGTATGGCGCCGACCTCGCGGTCGATTCCTCCGATCCCACATGGGTCGACGAAGTGCTGAAGGCGACCAACGGCGAGGGTGTCGACCTCATCGTCGACCAGGTCTCCGGCAAGGTCGCCAACCAGAACCTCGCCGCGACGAAGTAAAAGGCCGCATCGTCAATGTCGGCCGGCTCGGCGGCACCCATGCCGATTTCAACTTCGACCTGCACGCGGCCCGCCGCGTCGACTATGTCGGCGTCACCTTCCGCACCCGCACCATCGAGGAGGTCCGCGAGATTTTTGAGGAGGTCCGCAAGGACATCTGGGGCGCGGTCGAGTCGCGAAAACTGCAGCTGCCGATCGACAAGGTGTTTGCCTTCGACGACATCGACAAGGCGTTCGACCACATGGAGGCGAACAAGCACCTCGGCAAGATCGTGGTGACGCTGCCGTAACATTCCTGGGGCCAAAGACCCAAGTCTAGTCGGGTGGGCAAAGCGAAGCGTGCCCAGCATGCGTCAGCGTCCCCGAAAGATGGTGGGCACGGCGCTCCGCGCCTTTGCCCCCTACAAAACCAGGGGGATCCCGCTCCTGCAACTCACTAGCGTCTACGCCTGTGGATCGTCGCTTGATGTTCACCCGTGGCCTGCTAAATCCCCCGCCATGAGCTCCCAGCACAACAAGACCTCGGTCGCAGCGATCTCGATCTTCGCCAGTGGCGGCATGGCGGCGGCCAAGTTCGCGGTCGGCATCGCGATCGGCTCCCTGGCGCTGATTTCCGAGGCGCTGCATTCCTCGATCGACCTGGTCGCCACCATCATCACCTGGGCGGTGGTGCGGGTGTCCGACAAGCCGGCGGATGAAGAGCATCATTACGGCCACGGCAAACTCGAAAGCGTCTCGGCATTGGGCGTGACCGCCCTGCTCTACGTGCTCGCCGGCGGCATCCTGGTCGAGTCCTACAGCCGGCTGCGCGAGGGAACCGCGCCGCCGACCATTTCGGCCGTGCCGTTCGTGGTGCTGGTGATCGACATCGCCGTCAATCTCTGGCGCGCCCGTGCCCTGCACCGTGCCGCACGGGAGACCAGGAGCCAGGCGCTCGCCGCCGATGCGCTGCATTTCGCCTCCGACGTGATGGGCTCGTTCGCCGTGATCGTGGGCCTGATCCTCGCCGGCCTCGGCTTCTGGTGGGGCGACGCGGCTGCCGCAGCCGCGGTGGCCGTGATGATCGCCCTGCTCGGCCTGCGCATGGCCGGCTCGACCGTGCAGACCCTGGTGGACCGCGCTCCGGAAGGCGCGCACGAGGCGGCCACGGCCGCGATCCGCAGCGTACCGGGTGTGATCGACATCGAGCGGCTCCGCGTGCGCATGGTCGGTGCCACCACGTTTATCGACACGATCGCAAAGGTACCGCGGACTTACCCCATCGACCGGGTCGAGGACATCAAGCGCAACGCGCAAGCAGCCGTCGAGAAGGCCTTCGGCGATACCGACCTCACCTTCACCGCGGTCCCCGTGGCGCGCGACAACGAGACCGTGCGCGACCGCATCATGGTCATCGCCCACAATTCGGGCCTCGCCATCCACCACGTCACCGTGCACGATCTCGGCGCCAAGCTGATCGTCAGCATCGACCTCGAGGTCGACGCCGGGATGCAGCTCGACGCCGCCCATGAGGTCGCCAACACGCTGGAATGCAACATTCAGGAAGAGTTCGGCGCGGACGTCGAGGTCGACGTCCACATCGAGCCGCTGGAACCGGAACTGCCGTTCGGGGTCGACGCCGCGTCGGAACGGGTGCAGGCCATCGCCGCCGCCCTGACAGAGTATGCCGCCGGCGGCGAGATTCACGACATCCACAATGTCCGCGTCCGCAACACCGACGCCGGTGAGATCGTCAATTTCCACTGCCGCGCCGAGCCGTCGATGAGCGTGATCAGGGTGCACGAGCATGTCGACGCGATCGAACGCGCGTTGCGGCGCGCGTTCCCGAGCGTGAAGCGCGTCATCAGTCACGCCGAACCGCCGCGCGCGTGACAGAGAATGTGCGAGGAGTCACACGTTCTCGTTTCGGACTCGCCGCGCACGTAAGTTTGCGGACGCGCGACGCACAAACTGCGCGTTGGATAAGAATAAATTCGCGTTAACGATTCGTTGACTCTCGACAGCCCGCGAAATCTGGATTCAAATCGACCATGATTCGGAAGCGATGTGGGGCTGCTTCCAAAATCAAGTTGCAAGCAGGTTCCAGGGGGCTTTAGGCATGTCGCGTGCAGACGCCGCGAACGCGTGCGTCCAATCCGATTCGATCAAAGGATTGGCGCAATCGATCGCGAGACCTGCCTATCATCGGCTCCTGATCGCGGAGCCTGCGCTGCGCCGTGCCGTGCCGACGCTCATCATCGCGTTCCTGATCACGATCTGCCTCGGTGCGTTCGTGCAGGTCGTCGACCAGACGCGCCAGAAGCGCCTGGTCATCCGCCACGACATCTCGGCGCTCGCTGACCTGCTCGCCGAGCGCATCGACCGCCTCACCTCCGCGCGCCA
The DNA here is from genome assembly GCF_000515415.1 of Bradyrhizobium sp. WSM1417. Lineage (NCBI taxonomy): Bacteria > Pseudomonadati > Pseudomonadota > Alphaproteobacteria > Hyphomicrobiales > Nitrobacteraceae > Bradyrhizobium > Bradyrhizobium sp. WSM1417. The sequence goes on along the minus strand of NZ_KI911783.1, from coordinate 3,783,354 downwards.
GGAGCGGCTGAAGAACATCGAAAGCCTGCCGGCGCTGCTGCCTGACCTCATTCCATCCTGGGGCACCGCTTCGGGCCGCCACGTCATCGTCACCTCGGCTGGACTCGACCGCCGCATCCTCGCCCGCATCCCGGTCGATAGCGATCCCTCGGGCAACGACCGCCTGCTCGACGCAATCACGACGGCGCAGCTGCTGGCGGCGCCGCCGCGGGACGGCAACATCTCCGACATGACGCTGCCGAACGGCAACGCCGCGATGGCGACCTCGCGGCAGATCAAGTCGCTGCCCGGCTTCGTCACCGTGATCCAGGAGCGCAACGAGCCGATCTGGGGCTCGGACGCCGCGCTGTCGGTGACGCTGTCGGCCACCACCGGCTTCGTGGTCCTGATCCTCGGCTTCGCCTTCCACTGGCAGTCCACCCGTGCCCGCGAGGGCGATTTGATCAACGACGCCGTGCGCGGCCGGATCGACACCGCGCTCAACCGCGGCCGCTGCGGGCTGTGGGACTGGGACCTGTCACGCGGCCGCATCTTCTGGTCACAGTCGATGTTTTCCATGCTCGGCCTCGACGGCCGCAACGAGCTCCTCACCTTCGGCGAGGTCAACGCGCTGGTGAAGTCCGACGACATCGACCTGTTCGAGATCGCCGACCAGCTCATCTCCGAGAAGATCGACCACATCGACCAGACCTTCCGCATGCAGCATGTCGACGGCCACTGGATCTGGCTGCGCGTCCGCTGCGAAAAGACCAGCGGCGCGACCGACTCCAGCGTGCACCTGATCGGGATCGCCGTCGACATCACTGAGCAGAAGAGCCTGGCCGAGCGGACGGTGGAAGCCGATTTGCGCCTGCGCGACGCGATCGAGACCATTCCCGAAGCCTTCGTGCTGTGGGACGCGAGCGACCGCCTGGTGCTCTGCAATTCGCACTTCCAGCGCCTGCACAAGCTGCCCGACTCCGCCGTCATCCCCGGCACCTCCTACGAGACCGTGCTCGAGGTCGGCCGCATGCCGGAGGTCCGCACCCGGCACAACGAGACGGCGAGCCAGGGCCCGGGCGCGCGCACCTTCGAGGCGCAGCTCGACGACGGCAGCTGGCTGCACATCAGCGAGCGCCGCACCAAAGACGGCGGCTACGTCTCGGTCGGCACCGACATCACCCGCATCAAAGAGCACGAACAGAAGCTGGTCGACAACGATCTACGCCTGCGCGCCACCGTCATCGATCTCAAGCGCTCGCAGGCAGCCCTGGAGCGCCAGGCAGGCGAACTCGCCGATCTCGCCGAGAAATATCAGCGCGAGAAGACTCGCGCCGAGGAGGCCAACCAGACCAAGTCGAAATTCCTCGCCAATATGAGCCACGAGCTGCGCACGCCGCTGAACGCGATCATCGGCTTCTCCGAGATCATGGGCTCGGGCATGTTCGGCGAGCTCGGCTCGGAGAAGTACCAGGAATACTGCCACGACATCCTGACCAGCGGGCATTACCTGCTCGAAGTCATCAACGACATCCTCGACATGTCCAAGATCGAAGCCGGCCGCATGAAGCTCGATATGGAAGAGCTCGACCTGGCGCAGACGCTGGCGGAATCTTTGCGGGTCGTCACCGGCCGCGCGCAGGACAAGCACCTGACGCTCGACGCCGACATCGCGAAATCCATCTCCGTCGTCGCCGACCGCCGCGCCACCAAGCAGATCATCGTCAATCTGCTCTCCAACGCCGTGAAATTCACGCCCGACGGCGGACGCATCGTGGTGCGCAGCCGACAGCTCGACGACAGGATCGTGCTGATGATCGCCGACACCGGCATCGGCATCGCGCCGCATTCACTGGCGCGGCTCGGCCGCCCGTTCGAGCAGGTCGAGAGCCAGCTCACCAAGACCTATCACGGCTCGGGACTGGGGCTGGCGATCGCCCGCTCGCTGGCGCAGCTTCATGGCGGCTCGATGCGGCTGCGCTCCAAACTGGAGGTAGGCACCGTCGTGCGCGTCACCCTGCCCCGCAACGCGATCAAGTCGGCGTCAGGAATATCGGCCGCGGCCTGATGGCTACGATTGCAGCGACGGCGCCACTTCCCGCGCGACATTGACCAGCGCCGCGATCAACGGCGTCATCGGATCACGCTGCGGGATCACCATGCCGATGCTGTAATTGACATCGGGATCGGTGATCGGGATCGAGCGCACCGTATCGGACAGGCCGAGCGTCTCGGCGAGCTTGGCCGGCATCACGCTGGCCCAGCGCCCCGTCTTCACATGCGTGAACAGCACGAGCAGCGAATTCGAGGTCAAGGTCGGCGTCGCCTCGGCGCCGACCGAACGTAACGCGCGGTCGATGATGCGGCGGTTCTGCATGTCGGGCGTCAGCAGGCACAGCGGCACCTGTCCGACCTCCTGCCACGTCACCGTCTCGCGATCGCCGAACATTCCATCCGGCGCGGTGAGCAGACGATAGCTCTCGCTGTAGAGCGGGATGGTGCGCACCTTGCCGATCGGCTCGTTCTCGATATAGGTCAGCCCCGCATCAACTTCGAGGTTCTCGAGCAACCCCAACACCTCGGATGACGTGGTCGACTGGATGCGGAAACGCACCTCGGGATGCCTGGCGCGGAACGGCGTCGTCAGCGCGGCGACCATGCCGAGCACGGTGGGGATTGCGGCAATGCGTATCTCGCCGGAGAGTTGATGCTTCAGGCCGTTGATCTCGTCACGCATCGCACGGGCATCACCAACGATCCGCCGCGCCCAATCGAGCGCCCGCTCGCCTTCCGGCGTAAAACCCTGGAAGCGGGAGCCGCGCTGGACCAGCATCACGCCGAGGATCTCCTCGAGTTGCTTCAGCCCGGTCGACATCGTCGGTTGCGTCACGCCGCAGACCTCCGCCGCGCGTCCGAAATGCCGCTCCTTCGCCAGCGCCAGCAACAGTTCAAGCTTGTCGAGCAAACGCTCATCCCCTCGGATTGTGTGGTGGCATGCAAGCTAGCATGCCCCACCCCGTTCAACACGCAAAAACCGCCCGCGGACGGGTCCAATCGCAATTTCAAATCGAATGATTGCCATCACAAATCGATCGGAATCCGCAATCGCAGCATGAGACAGCTTTATTGATCTTCGAATGATTCCAAATAGTTTGCGCTGAGCAGACGCTCCGGTTGAGAACGAAGAATGACAGCGGTTTTTGAGCCTTGGGACGAAACGCGCGGCGCCGAGATCATCGCCGAACACAGCGAGCAGGAAGGCGCGACGCTGGTGATCCTGCACGCGCTCCAGGAGGCGTTCGGCTACGTGCCGGCGGCAGCCATTCCCATGGTGGCGCAGGCGCTCAATCTGTCCCGCGCCGAAGTGCATGGCGTGTTCACGTTCTATCATGACTTCCGCCACAAGCCGGCCGGCCGCCATGTGCTGAAGCTCTGCCGCGCGGAGGCCTGTCAGGCGGCGGGGGGCGATGCGCTGGCGATGCGTGCCGAGGCGAAGCTCGGCGTGTTGCTGGGCGGCACCACGGCCGATGATCGCGTCACGCTGGAGCCGATCTACTGCCTCGGATTGTGCGCGACCGCGCCATCCGCGATGCTCGACGGCCGGCTCATCGGCCGACTCGATGAAAAGCGTATCGATGCGCTCGTTGCGGAGGCGCAGCGATGAGCATCCGTCTATATGTCTCTCGCGACGCGGGCGCGCTTGCGGTCGGCGCCGACGAGGTCGCGCTGGCGCTGGAGCAGGCTGCAGCCAAGCGTGGCATTGCCGTCGGGATCGTCAGGACCGGCTCGCGCGGCCTGTACTGGCTCGAGCCGCTGGTCGAAGTCGCGACGCCGCAGGGCCGGATCGCGTTCGGCCCTGTGACCGAGACCGATGTGCCCTCCCTGCTCGACGCGCTCGCGAGCAACGCGCCGCATCTGCTGCGGCTCGGGGCCACCGACGAGATCCCCTGGCTCAAGCGCCAGACCCGCCTCACCTTCGCGCGCTGCGGCGTGATCGACCCGCGCTCGCTCGACGACTACCGCGCCCATGGCGGCTACAAGGGCCTTGAACGCGCACTGTCGCTCGGCTCGGAAGCGATCCTCAATGAGGTGACGGCGTCTGGCCTGCGCGGCCGCGGCGGCGCGGGCTTCCCGACCGGCATCAAGTGGAAGACCGTCGCGCAGGCGAAGGCCGACCGCAAGTTCATCGTCTGCAACGCCGACGAAGGCGACAGCGGCACCTTCGCCGACCGCATGATCATGGAAGGCGATCCCTTCCTCGTCATCGAGGGCATGACGACTGCCGGCATCACCGTCGGCGCGACCAAGGGCTACATCTACATCCGCAGCGAGTATCCGCACGCGGTCGAGGCGATGAATGCAGCCATCGTGGCGGCGCAACGCGACGGCTATCTCGGCGCAAACATCGGCGGCTCCGCACACAGCTTCGATCTCGAAGTACGGGTCGGCGCCGGCGCTTACGTTTGCGGCGAAGAGACCTCGCTGCTGGAAAGCCTCGAAGGCCGCCGCGGCCTCGTGCGCGCGAAGCCGCCACTGCCCGCCCATCACGGCCTGTTCGGCAAGCCGACCGTCATCAACAACGTGCTGTCGTTCGCCGCCATCCCCTTCATCATGGCCGAAGGCGCCAAGGCCTATGCCGATTTCGGCATTGGCCGCTCGCGCGGTACGATGCCGATCCAGCTCGCCGGCAACATCCGCCACGGCGGGCTGTTCGAGACGGCGTTCGGCGTCACGCTCGGCGAGCTCGTCGAGGACATCGGCGGCGGCACGTTCACGGGCCGCCCGATCCGCGCGGTGCAGGTCGGAGGTCCCTTGGGCGCCTACTTCCCGCGCGCGCTGTTCGATACGCCGTTCGACTACGAGGCCTTCGCCGCGCGCGACGGCCTGATCGGCCATGGCGGCATCGTCGTGTTCGACGACAGTGTCGACATGCGCAAGCAGGCGCGTTTCGCCATGGAATTCTGCGCCATCGAATCCTGCGGCAAGTGCACGCCGTGCCGGATCGGCTCGACCCGCGGCGTCGAGACCATCGAGAAGATCATCAAGGGCGAGCGCGTGAGTGAAAACCTCGCTCTCGTCGAAGACCTCTGCAACACCATGAAATTCGGCTCGCTCTGCGCGCTCGGCGGCTTCACGCCCTACCCCGTGCTCAGCGCATTGAAGCATTTCCGGGAGGATTTCGTCCCGGCCCCGAGCACGCTTCAGGCCGCGGAATAGGAGAACGACAATGTCTCTGATCGAAGAAATCGACTTCGGTACGCCGCGCTCGAAATCGGAAACGATGGTGACACTGACCATCGACGGCAACCAGGTCACGGTGCCCGAGGGCACCTCGATCATGCGGGCGGCGATGGATGCCGGCCACCAGATCCCGAAACTCTGTGCGACTGACATGGTCGATGCGTTCGGCTCGTGCCGCCTTTGCGTCGTCGAAATCGAGGGCCGCGCCGGAACGCCGGCCTCCTGCACCACGCCTGTCATGTCCGGTCTGATTGTGCACACCCAGAGCGAACGGCTGAAGAAGCTGCGCAAGGGCGTGATGGAGCTCTACATCTCAGACCATCCGCTCGACTGCCTCACCTGCGGTGCCAACGGTGATTGCGAGTTGCAGGACATGGCCGGCGCCGTGGGCCTGCGCGACGTGCGCTACGGTTATGAGGGCGAGAACCACGTCTTCGCCAGGACACCTGGCAAGTCCAATGGCGAGATCAACGCCGCCTGGATGCCGAAGGACGAGTCCAACCCGTACTTCACCTACGATCCCTCCAAGTGCATCGTCTGCTCGCGCTGCGTCCGCGCCTGCGAGGAGGTGCAAGGCACCTTCGCGCTCACGATCTCCGGCCGCGGCTTCGACAGCCGCGTGTCGCCCGGCATGAGCGAGAGCTTCCTCGGCTCCGAATGCGTCTCCTGCGGCGCCTGCGTGCAGGCCTGCCCGACTGCGACGCTGACCGAGAAATCCGTGATCGAGATCGGCCAGCCAGAACACTCGGTCGTCACCACCTGCGCCTATTGCGGCGTCGGCTGCGCCTTCAAGGCCGAGATGCGCGGCGAGGAAGTCGTCCGCATGGTGCCGTACAAGGACGGCAAGGCCAATCGCGGCCATTCCTGCGTCAAGGGCCGCTTCGCCTGGGGGTACACCAACCACCGGGAACGCATCCTCAACCCGATGATCCGCGAGCGGATCGAGGATCCCTGGCGCGAAGTGTCGTGGGACGAGGCCTTCTCGTTTGCCGCCGACAGGATGCGCGGCATCCAGAAGAAATACGGCCGCGACGCCATCGGTGGCATCACATCGTCCCGCTGCACCAATGAAGAGACCTATCTGGTGCAGAAGCTGATCCGCGCCGGCTTCGGCAACAACAACGTCGACACCTGCGCCCGCGTCTGCCACTCCCCGACCGGTTATGGCCTCTCGACCACGTTCGGCACCTCTGCCGGCACGCAGGATTTCGACTCGGTCGAGGACACCGACGTCGTCGTCATCATTGGCGCCAACCCCGCTTCGGCCCATCCGGTGTTCGCCTCCCGTCTGAAGAAGCGGCTGCGCCAGGGCGCCAAGCTGATCGTGATCGATCCGCGCCGTACCGAGATGGTGGAATCGCCGCATGTGAAGGCGCTGCACCTGCCGCTGATGCCCGGCACCAACGTTGCGGTGATAACGGCACTGGCGCATGTGATCGTCACCGAAGGTCTCGTCGACGAAACCTTCGTGCGCGAACGCTGCGACTGGAGCGAGTTCGAGGAATGGGCGGCGTTCGTCGCCCAGCCGAACAACAGCCCGGAGGCAACCGCTATCCTCACCGGCGTCGATCCGAAGGATCTGCGCGAGGCCGCCCGCCTCTACGCCACCGGCGGCAACGGCGCGATCTATTACGGTCTCGGCGTCACGGAACACAGCCAAGGTTCGACCACCGTGATCGCGATCGCCAACCTCGCGATGGCCACGGGCAATATTGGTCGCCCCGGCGTCGGCGTGAACCCGCTGCGCGGCCAGAACAACGTGCAGGGCTCCTGCGACATGGGCTCGTTCCCGCACGAGCTGCCCGGCTATCGCCACATCTCGGGCGACGCCGTGCGGGACCAGTTCGAGGCGCTGTGGAACGTCAAGCTCAATCCCGAGCCGGGCCTGCGCATTCCCAACATGTTCGACGCCGCGGTCGAAGGCACGTTCATGGGGATCTACGTGCAGGGCGAGGACATCCTGCAATCCGATCCCAACACCAAGCATGTGGTAGCAGCACTATCGGCGATGGAATGCGTCATCGTCCACGACCTCTTCCTGAACGAGACCGCGAACTACGCCCATGTGTTCCTGCCTGGCTCCAGCTTCCTGGAGAAGGACGGCACCTTCACCAACGCCGAGCGCCGCATCCAGCGCGTCCGCAAAGTGATGACGCCGAAGAACGGCCTCGCCGACTGGGAGGTCACCATCGGCCTCGCCAAGGCCATGGGCTTCGAGATGAGCTACAGCCATCCTTCCGAGATCATGGACGAGATCGCGGCGCTGACCCCGACCTTCGCCGGCGTCTCCTATGCCAAGCTGGACGAGCTCGGCTCAGTGCAATGGCCCTGCAACGACAAGGCGCCCGAGGGCACGCCGGTGATGCATATCGACGGCTTCGTCCGCGGCAAGGGCAAGTTCGTCGTCACCGAATATGTCGCGACCGACGAACGCACCGGCCCGCGCTATCCGCTGCTGCTCACCACGGGCCGCATCCTCAGCCAGTACAATGTCGGCGCGCAGACCCGGCGCACCGAGAACGTGGTCTGGCATGCCGAGGACCGGCTGGAGATCCATCCGCATGATGCCGAACAGCGCGGCGTGCGCGACGGGGACTGGGTGAGGCTGAAGAGCCGCGCCGGCGAGACCACGTTGCGTGCGGAGATCACCGATCGCGTCGCGCCGGGCGTCGTCTACACCACGTTCCACCATCCGGACACGCAGGCCAACGTCATCACGACCGACTATTCGGATTGGGCGACCAACTGCCCCGAATACAAGGTCACGGCGGTGCAGATCTCGCCGTCGAACGGCCCGTCCGACTGGCAGAAGGCCTACGACGCGCAGGCGCGGCATTCCCGCCGCATCGCGCCGGCCGAGGCCGCGGAGTAGCGGCATGCACGTGCCGGTCCAGGCCATCGACCGCGAGATCTGGCGCGACGGTGTCGCGTCCGAAGGCGCACGGCTGATCCCGGAGGAGACGCCGCTGGCGCTGACCTACAATGGCGGTACCTATGCCGTCATGATGGGGACGCCGCAGAACCTCGAAGATTTCGCGGTCGGCTTCAGCCTGGACGAAGGCATCATCAAATCCGTCGATGACGTCAAGTCGCTCGAAATCGTCCGCCTCGACGACGGCATCGAGCTGCGCATGTGGCTGGCACCGGAAAATGCCGCGCGCATCAGCGAGCGCCGCCGCCACATCGCCGGTCCGACCGGCTGCGGCCTCTGCGGCATCGACTCGATTGCCGAGGCGGTGCGGCCTGCGGCCGTCGTGCCGCAGGGACAGACGTTTACGCTCGAGCAGGTCATGGCGGCGATGCAGGCCATCGCACCGCTGCAATCGATCAATTTGCAAACCCGCGCCGTTCATGCCGCCGCGTTCTGGTCGCCTGCCTGCGGTATCGTCGCGCTGCGCGAGGATGTCGGCCGCCACAACGCGCTCGACAAGCTCGCCGGTTCGCTGGCGCGCAGCCGCACGGCTGCCAGCGACGGCATCGTGCTGCTGACGAGCCGCGTCTCGGTCGAGATGGTGCAGAAGACTGCCGCCATCGGCGCGCCGGTGATGGTCGCAGTCTCTGCGCCGACCGCGCTCGCGGTGCGCACCGCGGCGGCCGCCGGCATCACGCTGATTGCCATTGCCCGGCAGGACGGGTTCGAAGTGTTTTCGCATGGCGGCCGGGTTGTCGCCCGTCATGCCACGGAGGTTGCCGATGTCGCCTGACCGCCTGATCTACATGGCCAACCAGATCGGCACGTTCTTCCGGAGCCAGGGCCACGACAAGGCCGTGCCGGGCATCGCCGACCACATCAAGAAGTTCTGGGATCCGCGGATGAAGCGCGCGATCTTCGCCCATCTCGATGCCGGCGGCGCGGGCCTGGAGCCGAACGTGCGGGAGGCGCTCACCTCGCTGAAGCCGACGACGTCCCTTCCAGCAGCGCCCTGAAGACACGACGCACCTCGCTCTGCGTCTCCTTCACGCGCGCCTCCAGCGAGGAGAAATGCGGCGCGTCGCCGGCGCGTGCCATCACGCGCAAGAGGTCGGTGCCGGCGGTTTCCGGCTTGAACCGGTCGCTGACGCAGAGCCGCAGGATCTGCGTCAGGTCGTGATAGAGCCGCGCCGCGGCACGCAATATCTCGGTCTCCGATTGCGCGAGCACGCCGAGCCTGCATGCATTGTCCAGCACCTGCGTGGTGCCGACGTCGAGAATTTCCGGTTTCTCGTGCGCATGCACGAGCTGGAGATATTGCGCGATGAAGTCGATGTCGACCATGCCGCCGGCGGCATATTTGAGATCCCAGCAATCGGCCTCGCCCTTCTCCTGGGCAATCGCACGCCGCATGTCGGCAACGTCGTTGGCGGTGATTGCGCGATCGCGGCGACGGGTCAGGACATCGCGGATCACGCGCTCGATCCGCTCCCGGAATTCGGGCGAAGCCGACACGACGCGCGCCCGCGTCAGCGCCATGTGCTCCCAGGTCCAGGCCTCGTTGGCCTGGTAGTCCGCGAACGAGACGAGGCTCGAGGCCACAGGGCCGGCCCGCCCCGAGGGGCGCAGCCGCATGTCGATTTCGTAAAGAACCCCGTAATTGGTGCGCGTCGTGAACGCGCTGATCAGGCGCTGGGTGAAGCGGGCGAAGTAGTGCGCACCTTGCAGTGACTTCGCACCGTCGGAGTCCGGATTGTCGCTGTCGAAATCGTAAAGCAGGATCAGGTCGAGATCGGACGACGCGGTCATCTCCCGGCTGCCGAGCCGGCCCATCGCGATGATTGCGCTCTCCTGCCCCTTGATCCGGCCATGCTGGGCGGCGAAGCGGTCGGCGACGAGACCATGCACGGTATGCACGATGCCCTCGGCGACGTCGGCAAAGGCCGTGCTCGCCTGCTGTGCCGAGACCGTGCCGGAGAGAATGCGCGTGCCGATCAGGAACAGGCTCTCCTGCCCGAACAGGCGCAGGCGGTCGAGGAACTCTTCGTAAGAGCCGGCATCCTGCACCGTGCTCGCGAGCCGCCCTGACAATTCCTGCCGGTCGGGCATGGCGCCGAAGAAGCGCGGATCGATCAGGCCGTCCATGAGCTGCGGCTGCCGCGCCAGCATCTCGCCGAGCCGGGGCGCCGCGCCCAGCACCAGGGCCACGAGCGCAACGAGATCGCGGTTCTGGCCGAGCAGCGTGATCAGCCGGCCGCCGCGCTGAAGCGCTCCAAGGAAATGGTCGAACGCCACGACGGCCCGATCCGGCTCCTCGGCATGAGCGAGACCGTCGATCAGGGCCGGCACGAATTCGACGAATGCGTTTCGCGTCGCCTCGACGCGGAACACGCGGTACTCGCCGGTGATCCAGTCACGCACGGTCTGCGCGACGGCGGCAGGCTTCTTGAAGCCGAGCGTGGCCAGATACTGAAGCAGCCGCGGATCGTCGGGACCCGCGCTGTAGTCGAGCGCGGGCAGCTTGGCCGTCCCGGTCGGATCGTCGCCCTCGAACAGTTTTTCGTAGTGGCCCTGAACGATCTCGAGCTGGCGCAAGAGGTCTCGGGCAAAGGCCTCGCGATCCGGATAGCCGAAGAACCAGGCGAAACGCTCGACCGCCTCCTTGTCCTCGGGCAGCGTATGGGTCTGCTCGTCGGCGATCATCTGGAGGCGATGCTCGACCCGGCGCAGGAATTGGTACGCCGTGGTCAGCTCGTCACGCGCCGCAATCGTGATCCAGTTGCTGGAAGCAAGCACGCCGAGCGCGGCGAGTGTCGGCCGCACGCGCAGTTCGGGATGCCGGCCGCCGGCGATCAATTGCTGGGTCTGGGCGAAGAACTCGATCTCGCGGATTCCGCCGCGCCCGACCTTCACGTTATGGCCTTCGACCGCGACCTCGCTCTGGCCGCGATAGGTCTGCATCTGCCGCTTCATGTCGTGAACGTCGGCAAGCGCGGCGAAGTCGAGATGCTTGCGCCAGACGAAGGGCGCGATCTCCGCGAGCAGCGCCTCGCCCGCCCTGGGATCGCCGGCGCAGGCGCGCGCCTTGATCATCGCGGCGCGCTCCCAGGTGCGCCCTTCCCGCTCGTAATAATTCAGCGCGGCCTCGCGCGAAATCGCCACCTGCGTCGAGGATGGATCGGGACGCAGGCGCAGATCGACGCGGAAGACGTAACCGTCATAGGTGCGCTGCTGGAGAATGCGTGCCATCCCCTGCGTCACCCTCACGAAGAATGGCTGGGGTTCGATGTCCGCGGCCAGCGTCGTATTGTCGGGATCGAAAAACACGATGAGATCGATGTCGCTGGAATAGTTCAGCTCGCCTGCGCCCATCTTGCCCATCGCAAGCACGATCAGCCCGCAGCCCTCCTCCGGCGCCTCGGGATTGGGCGGCGAGAGCCTGCCGCGCGCGGCTTCCTGCCGCAGCAGGTATTGAAGCGCCGCCCGCACCGAGGACACTGCGACATCGGTGAGCGCTGCGGTCACCCGCATCACCGGCCAGACCCCGCCGATGTCGCACAGTGCGATCAGGAGCGCGGCCTCCGCCTTCATGCGGCGCAGCAGCCGCATCACCTCGGCTTCGTCGGATGCCGCGAGCACGGCGCCGCTCGCCTCCGCGACCAGCGTGGCGAGATGCGCATCCGGATCGCATTCCAGCAGCCGGATCAGACGCTGCGGATCAGCGCGCACCAGCTCAAACAGATAAGGCGAGAATTCCGCAATGCCGGCCAGGATGTCCCGCGCGAAGCGGTGAGCCAGCAGCGCTTCAAGACGAGTGAATTGCGCGGGCTCGAGCTCGGCCAGCCAGCTTTCAAAACGTCCTTGGTCGGTGACGGAAGCGGCAATATGGGGAGCCTCCGCGAAGCGTGCGGCAAGTCTCTCACCATGCTTGTCCGCGTTTCCCGGCGCGGAATGGTTCATGCCACCTTCTGTGGCACATCCGGCATTGGCGGAGCAACCCTGTCGCCGGCCCCCGCGCGCGCCGGCAGCACTAGCGTGGCGACAAGCCCGGGCTGGGCGTCACCCAGCCTCAACTCACCGCCATGCAATGTCGCGACCGCGGAGGCGAGACTGAGGCCGAGGCCGGATCCAGGCAGCGTGCGGCTGGCTTCCAGCCGCACGAATCGTTCCACGACATGCTTGCGGTCGGCTTCGGGGATGCCGGGACCGCGATCGGTGACGCTGAGCAGGACCTGATCGCCCTCGCGCCTCGATTCGATCGTGATCTGCCTGCCCTCCATGCTGACCACAGTTCCCGCCGGCTGCGCGGCCGGCTTGCCGTATTTGATCGCATTCTCGACAAGATTGGCGAGGGCCTGGCTGATCAATTCGCGGTTGGCGTGAACCGGCGTCGGCTCGCACCTGACCTTCAAGGTCATGCCGTCGTCTTCGGCCAGCGGCTCGTAGAGCTCGTGAATGCCGTTGGCGACATCAGCCGCGTCGAAATCATCCATGTTGCCGCGCGCCTGCCCGGACTCGGCGCGCGCGATCATCAGCAGGGCGTTAAAGGTGCGGATCAGCCCGTCGGATTCCTCGATGGTCCGCTCCAGCGCGGCGCGGTAGTCGGCCTCGCCGCCGGATTTCGCCAGCGCCTCCTCGGCACGGTTGCGCAGGCGCGTCAGCGGCGTCTTGAGGTCATGGGCGATGTTGTCGGAGACCTCCTTCAGCCCCGCCATCAACGCCTCGATCCGCTCCAGCATGGCGTTGAGGTTTTCGGCCAGGCGATCGAGCTCGTCACCGCTGCGCCCCACCGGCAGGCGTTCGCTGAGATCGCCGGTCATGATGCGATGGGCGGTGCCGCTCATCGCGTCGATGCGCCTGAGCACCCTGCGCGCCACGAAGATGCCGCCGCCAAGGCCGAGCACCACGACGATCAGGATCGACCATTGCGCGGCCTTCGCCACGATGCCGAACAGCCGTCGCCGCTCGGCCAGATCGCGTCCGATCAGAAGCCGGAAGCCGTTTTCCAATTCGGTGACGCGGACGAGCGCAAGATGGTCCCGATCATCGGCATCCTCGATCCGCCGGTAGGCGGTCTCGGACCAGCCGCGCGTCGCCATCACGCCGGGCGCGAGCGAGCCGACGTTGCCGGCGATCGACTGGCCCGTCGGCGTCGTCACCAGATAGAGGTTAGCGCCCGGCCGCAGCGCGCGGTACTCGATCGCGAGCACGAGAGCGCGCAAGCCCCGGCGGCCGTAGATCTCGTTGATCTCCGACGTCTCGGCATTGACCGTCTGCGTGATCTCCTCGGTGATCAGCCGCCGCGTATTCCAGGCGAAATAGGCCAGCAGCGAGGCCGCGAACATCGCGAACAACAGCAAATAGACCAGCGTCAGCCGGAATGCCGTGGTGCGGACGAGTTTACCGAATGCCGTCACGGATCATGTATCCCGCGCCGCGGATCGTGTGCAGCAGCGGCCGCTCAAAACCCTTGTCGATCTTGGAACGCAGCCGCGAAATGTGCACGTCGATCACGTTGGTCTGCGGATCGAAATGATAGTCCCACACGTTCTCCAGCAGCATGGTGCGGGTCACCACCTGGCCTGCATGCTTCATCAAATATTCGAGCAGGCGGAATTCGCGCGGCTGCAGCGTCAGCTCGTCCTTGCCCCGCGCGACGCGGTGGGAGAGCCGGTCGAGCTCGAGATCGCCGACGCGGTACAGCGTGTCCTCGGCCGGACCGCCGCGGCGGCGCGACAGCACCTCGACCCGGGCCAATAGCTCGGCGAAGGAATAGGGTTTTGGCAGATAGTCGTCGCCGCCGGCGCGCAGACCCTTGATGCGGTCGTCGACCTGGCCGAGCGCCGAGAGAATCAACACCGGCGTCGAATCGTCCTTGTCGCGGAGCGCGCCGATCACCGACAGGCCGTCGCGCTTGGGCAGCATGCGGTCGACCACCAGCACGTCGTAATCGCCGTTCTCGGCCATGGCGAGGCCTTCCTCGCCGTCGGCGGCGTGGTCGGCAATGTGGCCGACCTCGCGAAACGCCTTCACGAGGTAGTCGGCGGATTCGCGGTCGTCTTCGATGATGAGGAGGCGCATCGTGCGTTCGGCAACGGTCAAGGGAGTGAACCTTCTCTAAACATGGCGCGAGCGGCAATCGCATGCAAGCCGAGTGAGAGACTCTGGCATGGAGAAAAAGGCGGGCGGTGAAGCTGGGGGGACTTCACCGCCCTAGGCCTTCCGACGGAGGGGGGCGTATTCCACCGGAAGGTAGCCAGGGGAAGCAAACGTTGCGCTGCTCCCCCGAAGGGCGCCGTCGGCGGGGGCGACTGATGCCGGCGACACCCTTCATCTCGTGGGCCTCCTGAGGCCTGGCCCTTGCTCAACCCTTGGCGATGGGCACGGCGACGAAGCGCGACTGGCCGCCGCTCTTCACCCGCATCAGGACGCTGTTCTTGTTGTCGGTCCGCGCCGTGTTGATGGCGTCGCGGACTTCGCCGGCGGTGCTTACGCTCTTGCCGCCGACTTCGAGAATCACGTCGCCTTCCTTGAAGCCGCGTTCGGCCGCAGCGCTCTTCGGATCGACTTCGGTGATCACGACGCCTTCCTTGCCGGCACCGGCCACGGAATCGGCGGGCGCCACGGTCATGCCGAGCTTGGGCACGTCGGTGCCGCGGCTCGCGCCCTTGCCGCTGTCCTTGTCGATGTCGGCCTTGGCCTCCATCGTGTTCGGCAGCTGGCCGAGGGTGAGGTTCACCACCTTGTCCTGGCCCTTGTGCAGCACGTTGAGCTTCACGGTCGCGCCAGGCGCCAAGCCGCCAATAGTACGGGCGAGCTCGCGCGCGTCCTTGACCGATTCGCCGTTAACCGACGTGATCACGTCACCGGACTCGATGCCGGCCTTGGCCGCCGGACCATTCGCCTGCGGCTCGGCAACCAGCGCGCCTTCGGCCTTCTTCATGCCAAGGCTGTCGGCGATGTCGGATGTCACCGGCTGAATCTGCACGCCGATCCAGCCGCGGCTGACCGAGCCCTTGTCCTTGAGCTGCGCCACCACGCTCTTCACGGTGCTCGCAGGAATCGAGAACGCGATGCCGACGCTGCCGCCGGAAGGCGAGTAGATCGCGGTGTTGACGCCCATCACCTCACCGTTGGTGTCGAAGGCCGGACCGCCGGAATTGCCCTTGTTCACGGGCGCGTCGATCTGGATGAAATCGTCGTAGGGGCCGTTGCCGATGTCGCGGCCGCTGGCCGAGACGATGCCCGCGGTCACGGTGCCGCCCAGCCCGAACGGATTGCCGACCGCGAGCACCCAGTCGCCGATCCGCGGCTTGCCGTCGGCAAGCTTCGCGAACGGGAAGCTCGAGCTGCCCTCGACCTTGATCAAGGCGAGGTCGGTGCGCTGGTCGGTGCCGATCACCTTGGCGGTGTAGGTCTTGCCGTCGTCGGTCGTGACCTCGACCTTGTCGGCGCCGTCGACCACGTGGTTGTTGGTCACGGCAAAGCCATCAGCAGAGATGAAGAAGCCGGAGCCCTGGCCCTGCACGACGCGGCCACGACCTCCACCACCCTTCAGGCCCGGGATGCCATCCGGACCGCCGAAGCGGCGGAAGAACCGCTCCATTGGCGAGCCCGGCTGGAACGGCGACGACTCATCGTCGCCGCTATCGTTGCTCGCGGTCTTCTCCTTCATGTTGACCTTCACCGAGATCACCGACGGTTTCACGCGCTCGACAATGTCGGCAAAGCCGATCGGGCGTTCAACCTTGCGGACCTCGTTGTTGACCTGTGCATGCGCCGGGCTCGAGAACAGGTCGGCCGGCGAGGTCGACGGGCCGAAGCCGTAGACGGCGGCGCCGAGGCCGGCGACGACCGATGCCATCAGCGCGATCTTGCGGGCCGAGAAAACGGACCGGCGGGGCTGCTGGTAGGACGGGAGTTTCGAGAGGTCGGAACGGTCGGTCATGCAGAGATCTCCAGGGCCTTGAAATCCATTTGGTACCTGACGGCGGCACCTTACGGACCTGAAGATGGGGGCTGCCGCCTTACCGTGCGCTGGCGGCGGGGTTAAACTTTTGTAATGAACGCGGATGCGGATGCGGCAGTTTATCGCAGCTCGAAAGTCCTGGTCTTACAGGAACTTAATCTGGTTCCGGCGGTGGCGCGGACAGGCCCTTTTCAAGGCTCTCAGCTCGCCCTCACACTGACGATGAATTCGTCGACCTCGCGTTTCAAAGTCTCGGCCTGCTGCGACAGATCGACCGCGGAATCCCGCGCCTCGGCGGCCATTCGGCCGGTCTCGGCGGACGTCGAGGTGATCTGGACGATGTGATTGGAGACGTCGAGCGTGCCGCGCGCGGCGTCCTGGGCGCTACGCGTGATCTCCTGCGTGGCGGTGCGCTGCTGGGCGGTGTCGATCTCGATGCCGGACATGATGGACGAGATTTCCGACAAGGTCTGCGAGACGCCGTCAATCGCGCCGCGCGTCTGTGCGGTGATGTCCTGGATGCTGGCGACGTGGGACGTGATCTCCTCCGTCGCCTTGCTGGTCTGGTGCGCTAGATTCTTCACCTCGGAGGCGACCACGGCAAATCCTTTGCCGGCTTCGCCAGCCCGTGCCGCCTCGATGGTGGCGTTGAGCGCGAGCAAATTGGTCTGTGACGCGATCGCCTGCACCAGCTGCACGACCTCGCCGATCTTTTCGGCAGCATCCGACAGCGTGTGGATGGTGTCGCGGCTCTTCTCGACCTGCGTCGCCGCGCCCTCGGCGCGCTGGGTCGCGTCCGTGACGCGGCGGCTGATCGTGCCGATCGAACTCGTCATCTCCTCCGCCGAGCCCGCGACCGTCTGCACGCTGCCGCTGGCCTGGCTCGCCGCGCTTGCCACGGCATTGGCCTTGGTGCTGGTGTCGTTGGCCGTCCGCGACAACGTCTCGGCGTTGCTCTCGAGATGCACGGCCGACGATGCCACGCTGTCCACGACGCTGGCGACGAGATCGTTGAAGCGCTTGATCCGCGCGTCCAGGAATTTCGATCGCTCGGCCTGGTGCTGCGCTTCGTGGAGCTGCTGCTCGGCGAGGCGGCGCCGCTCCACACCATTGGTCTTGAACACCTCCAATGCACCGGCGAGCAGGCCGATCTCGTTGGTGCCGCCGAGACCCGGAACCGACGTCTCGAACTTCTGGTCGGCGACCTCGCGCATGGCATGAACGATCGCCGCCAGCGGATTCAGGATGCCGTTGCGCACGGCAAACCAGGTGATGAGGCAGATTGCGATGGCGACAACGGCAATCACGCCGCAAGCGACGAGAAAATAGGAGAACGCGGTCTGCGCCTGCTGGTAAATCTGCATCGCGTGGTCGTGCGCGGGACCACTCAGCGCGGCGAAGTCCGACGACAGGCTGGTGATCTCGTTGTTGAGATAGAGCACCGCGCCGAAGCCAGTGCCGCCTCCGATGCCCAGCAGGAACAATAATGCAGCGACGACGGCGCCGACCAGGAAGCGGATCGTCAGATTGCTGTTCGCGAACATAATTGAGGACTCAAAGTCTGGAATCGAATCTCGCGACAAGCTTTCAGACAAAGGTCAACAGAGCATGAAACATGCTGTGGCAAGCAGCTACGTATCATTGCGTAACCAGGACAATTTGAATTAGCCAAAGGCTTGAAGCAGCTTAAGACTTGGCTTCATCCGCCATCAATGCGGCGAGCCGCGCTTCCTCGTCGGGCGTGAGCGGCGGAGCCGGTAGATCTGCACCATTTCGCGAGCGCCGGCGGATTTGCAGCCATAGCGCCAGGCCGCCGCCAAGCAGCAGCAGCGGCGCGAGCAGCCACAGCAGCATGTTCTGGCGCTCGAAGCGCGGCTTGAGCAGCACGAACTCGCCGTAGCGCGCGACCAGGAAATCGAGCACTTGCGAATTGCTGTCGCCGGCCGCGATACGCTCGCGCACCAGGAGCCGCAAATCGCGCGCCAGCGGCGCATCGGAATCGTCGATCGACTGGTTCTGGCAGACCATGCAGCGCAGCTCGCGCGACAAGTCGCGTGCACGCGACTCCTTCACCGAATCCGACATGATCTCGTCGGGCTGCACGGCATGCGCCGCGGGCAAGGCCAGCAGCATCAGCGCGACGAACGCGGCCATCATCCGACGCATTGGATCACTCCGCCGGCTGCAGGCGCTGCTTGGCCCGCGCCGGTTTCGGCGCGCCCACCCGGAGGCGCCGGTCCGACAGCGACAGCACGCCGCCGAACGCCATCAGCACCGGTCCCCACCAGATCAGCAGCACCAGCGGCTTGTGATAGATGCGCACGGCAATGGCGCCCTCGGCAGTGGCGTCGCCGAGCGAGACGTAGAGCTGGCTGGCGCCGCGCGTCAGCAGGGCGGCCTCGGTGGTCGATGAGCCGCGAGTGGTGAAGCTGCGCTTGGACGGCGTCATCACGCTGAGCTTCTCGCCGTCACTGCTGACGTTGAATTCGGCGATCATCTCGTGGAAGTTTGGCCCTTGGCGCTGAAACAGGCCGTCCAGCTTGACGTCATAGCCGGCGACATGGGCGACGTCGTTCTGCTTCATCGTCGCGATATATTCGCTGTTCCAGGTGGTCTCGCAGACGATCCCGATCAGGGCGATGCCGAGGCCGGCATGCGCAAACGCGGAGCCCCAGGCGGAGCGCGGCAGGCCGCGGGCCCGGTGCAGCGCCGTTGCGAACGGTAGCCGCACGAGGCCGGTGCGCTCGACGATGTCAGTGACGGCACCGGCGATCACGAAGACGCCAAGCCCGATCGCGAGCGGCGCCAGCGCGCTGCCACCGCGCGCCCAGCCCCCGACCATAGCGGCGACGACAAGCCCGGCAACGCCAGCCGCCAGCAGGCGTTGCGTCACGCCGAGCAGATCGCCCCGCTTCCATGCCAGTAACGGCCCGAACGGCACGGCGAGCAGCAGCAGCGTGAACAGCGGAGCAAAGGTGAGATTGTAGAAGGGAGCACCGACCGACATCTTGAAATCGGCGAGCATCTCCATCGCCAGCGGATAGAGCGTGCCGAACAGCACCACCGCACAGGCGACCGTGAGCAGCAAATTGTTCAGCACCAGCGCACCCTCGCGCGAGATCGGCGCAAACAGGCCGCCTTGCTTCAACGAGGTCGCGCGCCCCGCGAACAGCGACAGGCTGCCCCCGATGAACAGGCAGAGAATCAGGAGAATGAACACGCCGCGGGTTGGATCGGTCGCGAAGGCATGCACCGAGGTGATGACCCCCGAGCGCACCAGGAAGGTGCCGAGCAGCGACAGCGAGAAGGTCAGGATCGACAAGAGGATGGTCCAGACCTTCAGCGCGTTGCGCTTCTCCATTACCAGGGCCGAATGCAGCAGCGCGGTGCCGGCAAGCCACGGCATCAGCGAAGCGTTCTCGACCGGGTCCCAGAACCACCAGCCGCCCCAACCCAGTTCGTAATAGGCCCAGTACGACCCCATGGCGATACCGAGGGTCAGGAAGATCCAGGCGACCAGCGTCCACGGCCGCACCCAGCGCGCCCATGCGGCATCGATTCGCCCCTCCAGCAACGCCGCGATCGCGAAGGAGAACGAGATCGAGAAGCCGACATAGCCGAGATAGAGCATTGGCGGATGCACGGCGAGACCGATGTCCTGCAGCACCGGATTGAGATCGCGTCCCTCGATCGGCGGGTTGGCGATGCGCAGGAACGGATTGGACGTCACCAGGATGAAGAGATAGAAGGCGCTGGCGATCCACGCCTGTACGGCCAGCACATGCGCGCGCAGCGACAGCGGCAGATTGTTGCCGAAGGCCGCGACCAATCCGCCGAACAGCGCGAGGATCGACACCCACAAGAGCATCGAGCCTTCATGGTTTCCCCACACCCCGGTGATCTTGTAGAGCAGCGGCTTCATGGAGTGGGAATTCTCGTAGACGTTGACGACGGAGAAATCTGACTCTACGTGCAGCATCACCAACGCGATGAACGACGCACCGACGAACAAGAGCTGCGCCAGCGCAGTGGAGCGCGCCACATTCATCAGCGCATCATCGCGCAGCCGCGCGCCGATCAGGGGCACGATGGACTGGATCAGTGCCAGTCCGAGCGCCAGCACCAGCGCGTAATGTCCTGACTCCGCAATCACCGCACTGCTCCCTGCGAATTGCCCTGCGCGGTCGTGGCCGCGGGCTTGACGCCATCGGAAGGCTTGACGCCATCGTAAGCTTTGGCGCCGTAGTCATCCTTCCAGTGCCCCTGCTTCTTCAGGGCATCGGCGACGTCCTTGGGCATGTAGGTTTCGTCGTGCTTGGCGAGCACGGTGTCGGCCTTGAACACGCCATCGGCGTCGAGCGCGCCTTCGGCGACGACGCCCTGCCCTTCGCGGAACAGATCAGGCAAAATGCCCTTGAAGGCGACCGGAAGCTTTGCGCCGCCGTCGGCGACCTCGAAGGTCACCGCGAGATTGTCGCCGCGCTGGAGCGAGCCGGGCTGCACCAGGCCGCCGAGGCGAAACCGCTTGCCGGGCGCGACGTGCTTCTCGGCGACCATGGTCGGCGTCGAGAAGAACACGATGGAGTCGCGCAGCGCGTTGAGCACCAGCGCGGCCGCAAGCGCGAGCACGGCAAGCGAGCCGCCGATGATGGTCATACGTCGCTGCTTGCGCGTCATGGCGTATCCATTCCCTGCCCGTCTCGTCCTGACATGGTCATCCGTCGAGCCCGAGCGTCTTGAGGCCTTCATCGAGCTGGCGCAACCGCGCTGCATCGTTGGCAACCGCCTGGCGGGCATCGGTCGATGCCCCCACCGCCTTGTCGCGATCACCCATCACGAGATAAGCGCGCACCAGGCGCAGCCAACCCTCGACGTCGTCGCCGTTCTGCTTGAGGCGCGTGGCGAGCCGTTCGACCATGCCGCGAACCATCGCATTGCGATCGCCCTCTTTCATGTCCTTGGAAGCTGCGAGGGTCTCATCCGACAGCGCCGGCATCGTAGCGCCACCGCCGCCGACCCGCGCGAGCGAGGTCTGCACCAGAGGGCGCCACGGCGCATCCGCCGGCGCTTTCGCCAGCAGCGCGCGCCAGATATTGGCGGCGTCGTCCTTGCGGCCGTCCTGCTCGGCGGCGAGGCCGAGAAAATAGTTCGCCTTGGGGTCGTCGGCGCTGAGCGAGCGCGCGCGCTCGAACTCGGTCTTGGCTTCGGCGGTCACGACGCCACCGGCGGCGGCCGAGATCGCTTCGCCGAGATCGGACCGGCGCTCTGCGCTCTCGCCATTGTAGGTGAGCGAGTTGCGATAGGCGCGCACGGCGTCGTCGAAGCGGCCAAGCCGTTCCAGCACGGGCGCGATCACGTTCCAGCCGCGCCCGTCGGTCGGATTCTTTTCCAGATGTTGCTCGACCTGGACGACCAGATTCTCGAGCGACTGCGCCATGCCGGACCCGGATCCGCGCTCCCGCTGCGCCAGTGGAAAGTCCTGAAGCCTGGGCGAGCCGAGCGGCACATAGACACTGATCGCAACCAGCGGCAGGCCGGCAAGCGCCAGCACGGCCGCCGCGCGGCGCCATTTGAGGCTGGATTTCGGCGCCGTTGCGGGCTCGCTGCCGGCTGCGGCGAGCAGCCTGCGGCTGACCTCGACGCGCGCGGCCTCAGCTTCGGGCGCTGCGATCAGCCCTGCGTCAAGATCACGCTCGATCTCGGCGAGTTGGTCCTTGTAGACCGCGACCTCGCTGCCCTGATTTTGCGCGCGTCCGCTACGGCCGAGCGGCAGAAGCACGGCGAAGATCGCCGCGACCGTCATCAGCGCGAACACGAACCATAGCGTCATCTGGCAAGCTTCCGGCAGCGCGCAAGCCGCGCCCACAGGTGGCTTTACACCACGGCCGGACGATGCGGCAATTGACAATTGTCAATTCGGCGCGACCGCGCACAGTCCCGAAATGGTGAAAATCCAACGGCTTAGCCGATCTCGAAGTCCGCGCTTTGAGCGGCGTCCTCGCCATGCCCGTTGAAGGCCTTCAGGAAGTATGTTCCCGGCTCGATAGCGTCGGGCAATCTGATGCGCAACGCCCCGACCGGAACGGGCGATGCAACCCTGGTCACCGTCTCAGGAAGCTGCCGACCGCTTGCCTTCTCGACCAGCACCACTTTCGCGCCGACCATCAGCCTTTGATATTTGGCAACGACGACGCGATTCTCGATTTCGATGGAACTGATAACGGATTTCATGCGCCCACAGATAGAAATATCAAAAATTTGCACGGCAACCGTAGGGCCCGACATGGGTACCGTCAACCTGAAATTGTGACTGCTGAAATATGCGCCTGGATCAGCTCGCGCGCGACGATTTGCGCTCGCCCGTGGCCGCGTTCTCCGCGGCGCGGCTCATCAGCGAGGCATAATCATCGCCGAACAGCACCTGGCAGAAGCGGATCGCGGCCTGCACCTGCTGCTGCCGATAGGTGCGGACCTTGTGATCGGCCCCGCGTAGCGACTGCACCAACTGCTCGGTTGAACGCTCGACATATTGCTGGAGGTCGGAATAGGTGCGCAGTGTCACCTCGTTGATCGCAAGCTCGCTCGCATAGTTGCGGCAGGTCGCGACGAAATCGATCAGCGCCACGGTTTCCTCGACCTCGGTGCTGTCGATCCGCGCGCCCGGCGGAATGTCCTTCTCGGCACGCTGGCGCAGGATGCGGCGGACGCGGCCAGGCACACTGTCGATCTCGGATTGCAGCGCGTTGGAGATGTCGGCCCGGATCGACGTCAACTGCTTGCCCCAGGCGGAATCGTTGCGCAGGTCGAGCTCGGTACGCAGGCCCCGGACGCCGTCGTGCAGCGTCTTGAGATTGCCGGCGACATTGTCGAAATGGCCGCGCTTGATGTCCATGCGCAGGATGGCGGCCACGCAGGACAGATCATGCAGCGCCATCGTGACGGCGACGCCATAGGGCGTTGCCGCGACACGGATCTCGTCGTCGGACGCGGCAATCTTGATGGCGAGGCGGATGATCTGCCACGGCGCGGTCATCCGCTGCATGACGATGGAAAGCGCGAAAGGCAGCATCTGCGGCGTCTGGAGGACGGGAATGTTGAGCGCGGCAGTCACGGAGGCGATCTGGGCGTCGCTGAAGGCGCGCAAAGAGCGCGGCAGCTTCTCGTTCAGGGTGGCGATAGCCTCGCGGACCGCGAGGACCGCCCCGGTCGAATAGAGATCCTCGATCACGTTGGGCGGACCGACGCGGGCGAGCGCACGCGATTTGTCACCCCCGCCCGGCCCCGTCAGCTCGAAGATGGCATCCGCGGCAACCGCCTGGAGCTTCGAGGCCAGCGCTTCGACTTGCCCTGCGCTGTCGGCCGGCATGCGTGCCAGCGCCGCCTCGAATTCGCTCAGCTTGGCCGGAGCACCGTCGCGGCCGAGCCATTGCCAGATCGGAGCCAGCGAAGAGCGGCGGATCTGCCCGGCCCGGATCGGGGCACCCGCTTCGACCAGGAATGGTTCCAGCACCTGGAACAGCAGCCGCGACAGATCGTCCGTACGCGGCGGTGGGGCGGCGTCGGCTTCGGTCTTACGGACGATCTTGCGCAGCTGGTCGAGCACGAGGGTCGCCACGGCCGTGTCCTGGCCGCGCTCGAGCGCGCGCTCGAACTCCCGCATCAGCAGCGCCTGCGCCTGCGGCGGGAGCTGTGCGAGATAGTCCCTCAGCCGCTCGATCGATGTCTGGCTCATGCGCCCGGGTAATGAACGATAAATTGGCGGACGTGGGTTCCGTCCTGCTCGATCATAGGTGAGCCCACTTAAGAAGCCGTTTAGGAAGTCGCTCCGAATACCTGGTTTCGTCCCGATGGGTATGCTGCTGCAAGTCCAATAGTCGCGTCGGAACAAGGGATTATACCCCGGGGAGGACCAGCTCCGCCCGCAAGCCCCCGGTCGGCGCACGGCCGAGTGAGACGCTGCCGCCGTAGAGCGCAGCGAGCTCGGTCACGATCGACAGCCCCAGCCCCGATCCGGGCTTGGACTCGTCGAGCCGTTGGCCGCGCCGTGAGACCTGAGTACGCTCGGCCTCCGACAGGCCGCGGCCGTCGTCGTCGACGATGATATGCAGCCGCGGACCGGCGCTCGCCTGATGCGCCACCTCCACCAGAACTTCGATGAAGACCCGCGAGGCCGCCCATTTGCAGGCGTTGTCGACGAGATTGCCAACCATCTCCTCCAAATCCTGCCGCTCGCCGCGAAATTTCGCCGACGGATCGGCCTCGGCCTCGACCACGATGCCGCGGCCGCGGTGGATCTTCTCCATGGTCCGCCGCAATGCCTCGATGGCCGGTGCAACCTCCGTCACCGTCGCGACGACCGAGACCCGCGCGGCGATGCGCGCGCGCTCGAGATGATGGGCGACCTGGTCGCGCATCACGTCTGCCTGCTCCATCACCTTGGCCGCGAACGGATCGGCGGCATGCGCGCCGGCCTCGTTCACGATGACCGAGAGCGGCGTCTTGATGGCGTGGGCGAGGTTGCCGACATGGGTGCGGGCGCGCTCGACGATCTCGCGATTGGCGTCGATCAGCGCGTTGGTCTCGCGCGCTAGCGGCGCGATCTCGACCGGGAACTCGCCCTCGAGCCGCTCGGCCCGCCCGGACCGGATGTCGGCGATGGATTCGGAGATGCGCTTGAGCGGCGCGAGACCGAAGCGGACCTGGAACACGGTCGTCAGCAGCAACACGATGCCGAGCGCGGTGAAGGTGCCGCCAAGGTAGTAGTCGAAACTGCGCGTCTCGTCGAAAATCTCGGTGTCGTCGCCGGCGACACTGACAAGAAATTTGCCGTCTGCGCCGAGATCGACCGGTCGCTCCACCATGCGCAGGTTCTGTCCCTCGGGACCGTCGACATAAGCGATCCGGATGCCGGCGGCGGTAAGCTCGGTGCCCTGCTCTTCCAGCTTCGGCAGCTTCTTGTCCCAGAGCGAGCGCGACGAGCGCACCTCCGGCTTTTCGGTGTCGGTCCGCGTGATCTGCCAGTACCAGCCGGACAGCGGCAGCTCGAACAGAGGCTCGCCGAGCGACTGGAACTGGCGGTCCGGCGGCTCGTCGGGGGTGGCGACCTCGGCGATCAGTGTGCGGAGATAGAGATTGAGCCGGCGGTCGAAGGCGCGCTCCGTGGCGTTCTTGTAGACCGACGACAGCACCACGCCGGTGATGGCCAGGATCACCACGAGCCACGCGGTCGCCGACAGGAACAGGCGGTTCGCGAGCGAGCTGGCGGGCATCGGAATGATCCCGGAGGCGCGGGGTGGCATGGCATCGGAACTCATGACCCGAACAAGGCCCCTGCCGAGCCGCCCGTCAAGCCAAGATACGTCTAGACAAGATCGTTCGAGACACCACGCTTCAAGTGCCGGGGGTCGGCGGCGTCAGGAGATAGCCGAGGCCACGGACAGTCTGGATGATGTCGACGTCGAGCTTCTTGCGGATGCGGCCGACGAAGACCTCGATGGTGTTGGAGTCGCGGTCGAAGTCCTGGTCGTAGAGATGCTCGACCAGCTCGGTGCGGGACACGACGCGCCCCGAATGATGCATCAGGTAGGCCAGAAGCCGATATTCGTGCGACGTCATCTTGATGGGATTGCCTGATACGCTGACCCGGCCGGTCCTGGTATCGAGCGTGACGGGGCCGCAGCTCAGCTCGCTCTGGGCGTGGCCGGTGGAGCGGCGCAGCAGCGCGCGGATGCGCGCCAGCACCTCCTCCAGGTGGAACGGCTTTGCGACATAGTCGTCGGCGCCGGCATCGAAGCCCTGGACCTTGTCGCTCCAGCGGTCGCGCGCGGTGAGGATCAGGACCGGCATGGTGCGGCCGTTGCGCCGCCAGGCTTCCAGCACCGAGATGCCGTCCTTCTTCGGCAGGCCGATGTCGAGCACCACGGCGTCGTAGGGCTCGTTGTCACCGAGATAATGCCCCTCCTCCCCGTCGAAGGCGCGATCGACGACATAGCCGGCGTCGGTCAGCGCCTTGGTGAGCTGGCGATTGAGATCGGGGTCGTCCTCAACGACGAGCAGGCGCACGCTTCTCTCCAGAATTAGGCCGCATGAACACCCGCACAGATGAGCAATTCCGGCGTGAACTGAATATGAACACGGGGAACCGGCCGCGTTACTTTTTGGTCATATCCGACCTGTTCGCGCTAAACGCGTTGCGCCCGCCAGGCCACCGGACGAACCGGCGGCGTGGCGGGCGCAATGTGCCGCGTTACGCGGCGAGTCGGAAGGTGCGAACCGTCCGGTCGATCTGCCCGATCAGGTCCGGAAGAACACGAACCAGATGACCGCGAGGATCAGGATTGCGAGCCCGGTGGATATGGCGAGCAGCGCCGCCACCGACGGCCCAGGCTCGCCCTGGCGCGCCTCGGTCGGAGTTTCCACGATCTGACGTTGGTCTCGCGTGGTTGCCATGGTGACCTCAATTCTGGCTGTCGTCGATGGCCGCGACTCCTCGCGGCGGAATGTCTCGTGCCAACGCATGATGGGATATGATGTTCCGGCCTTTGCGGCCCGATCAGGTTGCAACCGCGCGCCGGGTGGCCGGTTAACGCAGTTGCAAGATTCACCGATCCGCCTTGCTATGATTCGTTGTTCCCCGATGGTATCTTCGTCTTCTGTCCCCGTTGCGTTTGGAGTAGCCCATGGCCCCCCGCGCCAATTGGAAGGGTTTTCTGCGTTTGTCGCTCGTGACCTGCCCGGTCGCGCTCTATCCGGCCACTTCGGATACCGAGAAGGTCTCGTTCAACCAGATCAACCGCAAAACCGGCCACCGGATCAAGTACCTCAAGGTCGACGCCCAGACCGGTGACGAGGTGACCTCGGAGGACATCGTCAAGGGCTACAAGGTCGACACCGACACCTATATCGAGGTCACCAAGGACGAGCTCGACGACATCGCGCTGGAGTCCACCCACACGATCGAGATCGACGAATTCGTACCGAAGACCGACATCGACAGCCGCTATCTGATCCGCCCCTATTATCTCGTGCCCGATGGCAAGGTCGGCCACGACGCCTTTGCGGTGATCCGCGAGACGATCCGGAGCATGGACAAGGTCGCGATCGGCCGCGTGGTGCTGACCAACCGCGAGCACATCATCGCGCTGGAGTCGCTCGGGAGCGGCCTGATGGGGACGCTGCTGCGCTACCCCTATGAGGTGCGCGGCGAGAAAGACTATTTCGACGACATCCAGGACGTGAAGCTGACCAAGGACATGCTCGACCTCGCAAAGCACATCGTCGAGAAGAAGTCCGGCGCGTTCGAGCCCGAGCTGTTCGAGGACCATTACGAGAGCGCGCTGATCGACCTCATCAACAAGAAGCGCAGCGGTGCGCCCATCGCCGCGAAGGCCGCGCCCAAGACAGGCGGCAACGTCATCAATCTCATGGACGCGCTGAAGAAGAGCATCGCGAACGAGAAGGACGCAAGCCCCGCGGCGAAGGTGACCAAGGACGTGACCAAAGACGCCGTCAAGGGCAAGAAGCCGAAGAAGCGCGTCGAAGGCCAGCGCGAGATGCTGCTGCCGATCGCCGGCAAGGGCGGCAAGGACGCTGCTGCGAAAGCCGCTCCCAAGAAGGCCGACAAGCCAGTGCGCGCGCCGGCGCGGGCGAAGAAGGCCGGCTAGAAGCATCGCACAGCGACGAAGCCGTGATGCCTCCCCTCGTCGATCGGCCGACCTGACATGCCCTGGTCGACCGCGTTCGACGACCCCATTTCGTTACGTGGCGGGCGCAAGCTGCGGACGCTGCAAGAAGCTGCCGATTACATCATGCGGCTGCCCGAGGATACGCAGCATGCGAGCCACTGGCAGACCGCGATCGAAACCCTGATCAACGCGGCCGAGACCGGCGGCGGCTGGATGATGTTCGCCCGCATCGCCGTGTTGCGGGCGCTGAATGCGGATGGTCGGCGCGAGTGAGCCCGGCACCCTAACAGGCTCAACAATCCGTTAAGCTGACCATCGATTTCTGCACCCGCCTGCCGCGCGGGGACGAAACGATACGTAATCGTACGGAAGACAAAATTAACCGACGGTTCCCGCTTCACGCAGCATGGTCGCGCCTCGATCGAACCCGGGATTTGCAGGCTCGTGCAGCAGCAGGACGCCAGAAAGAACTACATCGGCATCGTCAACGACACGGCCGAGGAAGAACGCCTCGCCGGCAGGTCCGCGCGGGCGCAGCCGTGGGTGGTGAGCTATCTCGTCGGACGCTTGGCAACGGTGCTGAAACGCCCCGACAAGGCCGCGCCGGAACGCCAGATCTCGTCCTGAGACGGGATGACGATATCGCCAAATGCGTCCGAATTGGGTGACGAAACCTTAAGTCAATCGATGACACCATATCAAACGGCAGGTGAGGACCATCTACCTGCGTTTTGACGCGCCCCGAAAGATTAGTGAATCAATTTACCATTCCGAAAACGGCACCAGCCTACGTTGGACGGATGAACAGGAGTTGACGATGACTTTGCTCAAGTCATTTCTTGCCGACGAAAATGGTGCCACCGCCATCGAGTATTGTCTGATCGCCACCGGCATCGCGCTCGCGATCATCACGGCTGTGAACAACACCGGCGGCGCACTCCTGAGCGGCAAATTCAACTCGATCAGCGCGGCGGTGAAGTAGCCGGCATAGCCGGCGCGCCGCAATCTCATCGGCACGAGTCCGCGTGCAGCGCGCTGGATGACGGGCTCCTCCTTCCGATGCGGCGGCGACCCCAGCTTGATTTTCGCGAAGTTCGCATTATGGCGTTGTGTCCGGCGGCTGCGCCGTCGTAGAGCGTAAGCTCGAACTCCAGCGGCCCGATGACATGATTCCTTCCGAGAAGCCGACCTCGACAATCCGGGCTCGTCTTGGCTCGGACCGATCGCTAGCGATCACCGTTCTTGCTGTCCTGGCGACCGTGTCGTTTCTTCCGGTGCTGCTGACCCCTATCCCCGCGATGGTCGACTATCCCAATCACCTCGCCCGGATGTATATTCTGAGCCAGAACGGCACTCCCAACGCCAATCCGCATTACGAGGTGGTCTGGGCATTCTATCCCAACCTTGGAATGGATCTGCTGGTCCCGCAAATGGCGCGGCTGATCGGCGTCGAGAACGCCACGCGGCTGTTTCTGCTCCTGAGTCAATTGCTGATCGTCGGGGGCGCGCTCTTGCTCGAATGGGCCCGGAAGGGACGGGTCCATCTCGCCGGCTTTGCGGCGCTCGCGTTCCTTTACTGTCTGCCGTTCAGCTGGGGCTTCGTGAATTTCGAGTTCGGACTGGGCCTCGCTCTCTGCGGGATCGCCGTCTACCTGATGCTCGCCGAACGCCCATGGCCACTGCGTTTCGTCGTCAACATGGCCTTCGTCGCTGCGCTGTTTGCGGCGCATTTCTTCTCCCTCGGCATCTACGGCGCGACGCTCGGCCTTTACGAGCTCTCGCGCATCCGCCATGGGCGAATATCGTACGGTGTCGCCGCCGCGCGGCTCGCCGCGTTGGCCATACCGGCGCTTGCCCTGTTTGGGATCATGCGCATGACGGCGGGATCGATCGGAAGCGAAGGAACGAGCTGGTTTCTCGGATTCAAGCCGATCTGGCCGTTGCGCATCATGAACGGCTACAATTTGACGGTCGCGGCGGCGACCGGGCTTACGCTGATGATCTCGCTGTTCTTCGCCGCAAGACGCGGCGTCCTCAAGCTCGAAGCAGCCGGAATCTGGCTCGCGATCGGCTTCGCGCTGCTCTACGTCGTCATTCCCTCGAAGCTGTTCGGAACCTCGTTCGTCGACCTGCGCGTGATCCCCGCTGCGGCTCTGATCCTGCCGGCTTTCTGCTCGCTGACGCTGCCCAGCCGGGCATGGAGAATGGCAGCGCTCGCAGCGATCAGTGGCGTCATACTGATCAATCTCGCCGTCGTGCTCGCAGTGTGGTTGCCTTACCGCACCGACTATGCGGCCATCATCCAGTCGTTCCACAAGATCGATCGCGGCTCGCGCATCCTCGTCGCCAGCACGGACGACAATGGAGACCCGCCCTTCGCCGACCTCACCTCATATCCGATGTACTATGCGCCGACGCTCGCCGTGCACTATGCCAGCGCGTTCGTGCCCAATCTCTTCACGGAAGCGGGCAAGCAGCCCGTGCGAGCCCGCGAGGACGTACGCCGTCTTGCCATTCCCTACGGGGGCCCGGTGCCGCTCGGCGTGCTTGCCGCGATTGCGGCAAGCCGGCCGCCGGCTGGCGTTCCGCCGTTCGTTCGCACCTGGCACCAGGATTACGACTATCTCTACGTCCTCGGGCCGCAGGCCCCAAACCCGCTGCCGTATCTGCTGGAATCGCTGGATACTTCGGAGCGATTTGTTCTCTACAAAATCCACCGCAAGTCCTAAGTCGCAAGTCCTGGGCCAAAGCCGCGGCTGCCCAGCGTGGTTAATCGGGCATCACCATTCGCACCGCCTTTTCGAAGCCAGCCCCGGTGCCCCATATCCTTAATGGTTGTGGCAAGGCGACCTTAACCACCGCCGGCATAGACTTCCGCTCCTGCAACGAGTTGGACTCTCTCGCATGGCGGCCAATTTCCAGTCGATCCGCTACAGCCTCGTCATCCCCGTGTTCAACGAGGAAGCCGTGTTGCCGGTGCTGCTGCGCAGGCTCGACCTGGTCTTGTCCCGGCTCGACGGGCCGGCAGAAGCAATCTTCGTAGACGACGGCAGCAGTGATTCCAGCTCGATCGTGCTACAGGCGCTCGCCACGCGAGACCCGCGCTTTCGCTATATCGGCCTGTCGCGAAATTTCGGGCATCAGATCGCCATCACCGCCGGCATGGACGTCGCGCAGGGTGAAGCGATCATCGTCATGGATGCCGACTTGCAGGATCCGCCCGAAGTGATCGAGCAATTGATCGCAAAATGGCAGGAAGGCAACGACATCGTCCATGCCCGCCGCCTCTCGCGCGACGGCGAAAGCCGATTCAAGCGCGCAACCGCGCATCTGTTCTACCGGCTTCTCGGCAGAATGTCCTCGGTCGGCATCCCCGCCGATGTCGGCGACTTCCGCCTGATCGATCGAAAGGTGCTCGACGCGCTTCGGCAGATGCCGGAGCAGGACCGCTTCGTACGCGGCATGATCGCCTGGCTCGGCTTCCGGCAGGCCGAGGTCACCTTTCACCGCCTCGAGCGTGCAGCGGGCGAGACCAAATATCCGCTGTTCAAGATGGTGCGGCTCGCGATGAACGCCGCGCTTGGCTTTTCCGATTTGCCCTTGCGGCTCGCAATCTGGTGCGGATTGACGGTCTCGGGTCTGGCCCTGCTCTATGGCGGCTGGGTGATCCTGTTGTGGCTCAGCAACGACAGTCATCTTGTGACCGGCTGGTCCTCGACGATCGTCGTCGTGTCCCTGCTGTGTGGAATGAACATGCTGATGACGGGCATCGTGGGGCTTTACGTCGGCCGCATCCATTCCGAGGTGAAACGTCGCCCGCTCTACGTGGTGCAGACGCGCGCCGGCTTCGACGGCAACGAGGCGGCGGCCGCGCCCGCGATCCACGCCGTCAACGAGTGACCCAGCGCATGACCGAGCTCTTCGACGGTTATCACGACAACTACCGTGACGTGGTCCAATCCTCGATCGCCTTCTCCGGTTTGCCGCATCATTTCTTCATGCGCGCCAAGGCCGATCTGCTGGGCAATCTGATCGCGCAGCGGCTCGACACGGAGAGGCCCGACATGCTGGACGTCGGCTGCGGCGTCGGCAGCCTTCATCCGCTGCTGCACGGGATGGTCGGCCGCTTGAGCGGTATCGACGTTTCGTCGGCCAGCCTAGCGCAGGCACGCGCCGATAATGGCAGGGTCGACTACCGTGAGTTTGACGGCCGCACCTTTCCATTCGACGATGCCAGCTTCGATCTGGTCACGGCCGTCTGCGTGCTGCACCACGTCGTGCCGACCGAATGGGCGCAATTCATCGCGGAGATGCGGCGCGTGACCCGCCCCGGTGGACTCGTCTGCGTCATCGAGCACAATCCATACAACCCGCTGACCCGCCTTGCCGTCGCGCGTTGTGAGTTCGACCGGGACGCCATCTTGCTCGGGGCCGGCACAACCCAAAAATTGATGGCTGCCGGCGGCTTGCGCGAGATCGGTGCGCGCCATTTCCTGCTGCTGCCCTGGAACACCAAGCCGGCGCGGCGCTTCGAAGCGACCCTGAGCGGCGTGCCGCTCGGCGGCCAATACGCCGCCTACGGGACCGCTTGATCTATCTTTGCGGCATATCTCGCCGCTTGTGCACGACCGCCACGTCGTCGCTGTAGACGCGCTGCCATTGGGGCAGCCGGTCCAGCATCGCTATCGCCGGCGTCCCCGGCGCGAGCAGCGTCGCGGCGATGTTGTATTCGTCGAGCAACTTGAGAAAGTCGCCGAGATCGACCAGCGCCAGGGCGCGATTGTAGCGGTTGATGAACGCTCCCCCGTACAGTTCACCGCGACCGTCGATAAAGGTGGGAATGCCGGCAAAGATCAAATAGCCACCGAAGGAATAATCGTTGAGCACAGGCCCCGCCGTGGCGAGCGTGGCTTCAGCGATGGCAGCCTGGGGGGTAATGGCCGGAGCCGGCCGTATATCACGGGCCAGCGTCGCCCCGCTCACCACGATCAATACACCGAGCGCGGCCAGGTTCAGACCGCGCGACGAGCCCGCAGCATCCTCCGCAATCCGTCCGCCGAACGTCCGCCCCAGCGGAGCCGCCAGATAGAGCGGCGCCAGCATGGCCAGCAGATCCGCATTGCGGATCTGGGCCAGGGCGAAATGCAGCAAGCCGATCACGACCAAGGCCCGCACGACCGGCAGCGTCACGCCACGCGAGAGCGCGAAGATGCCGGCCAGCAGCAGCAACTCGAAGATACCTATGTGGCTGAAATCCTGCGGCCGCCATTCCGCGATCCAACCGAGCGCGGGGCCGAGGCCGAGCGTGGTCAGCGGCATCAGCAGCGGTTCCGGCCCGTGGGGTGTCAGGCAGGACGCCGCGACCGCGAGCGCGGTGAATGGGAGCCAACGCAGGAATACGCGTGGCCATTCGCTGCGCTTCTCGCGCAGCAGCGCCTCGAGCCCCGCAGGGCCGATCAGTCCAAGCGCCAGCACCACACTGCCGTGCAGATTGGCCCACACGACCAGCAGCGGAAGAGCCCAGTACGGCGGGGGCCCTCCACGATCCATGGAGCGTACCAGGGCAGCCGCCCAGGTCACCATCAGCGGCAGCACCAGCACATGTGGCCGCGCCAGCATATGCGGCGCCAACAGGATCACGGCCACGATCACCATGAGCAGCGTCTGGGCCGGCGAAAGCTCGCGCAGCAGGAAGAACGTGAACAGGCCAAAGGCGAGCGCTATCGCCGCGGCGGCGAGGACCAGGACGCCCTGCCAGCCGGCAAGCGCGTAGGCTCCGGCGTAGATGATCTCCGAGAGCCATTCGAAGGTGATCCAGGGGGCGCCGTGCCTCGAAAAAGAAAATGGGTCGCTCGCCGGCAGCGTGCCGTGCGCGATGATCCAGCGCCCGACCTCGATGTGGGAATAGCTATCGGGATCATTGAGCAGCCGCGGTCCAAGGATCAGCAGCAGGACATAGACGCCAAGGCTCACCAGCCAGGGGAGCGCCGCACGCGCCGAAAACGGTTGAACCTCGCTGTGGACGGCCTGGTCACTCATGGCGAGCGCAAGTTAGGGCCCAAGCGTTAAATTCCTCTTTGACGTTCACGGCGACTGAGGAGTGCGCGGCGGACGATTACCATTTATGAACCATATTCCTGGCGTGCGTTCGAGATCGCAGTCTGCAGCCCGCCTGCTGCTCGTCACCGCGAGGCGACCCGAGCTCGATGCCCGGCCAGGGCGTCGGACATGATCTGCGTCAAGTGCATGAATACAGCGGCCGGTAAACATGGAGCCCCCGCCTTCCTGCCGGCCCCTTCATGCATCCAGACCTCTCACGTCCCCAACTCAAGATCCGCCGTGTCAATCTCGATACCGGCCGCGAGAACGTCGTCGTCATTTCCAGGCGGTCGAAGGCGCTGCGTGCGGACATCTTTCGCGGGTTCAGTCGGGTCGAGCTTCGTCTCGACGGCAAGGTGCTGCTCGCGACGCTCTTGATCACTGACGACGACGCACTGGCCGCCCCCGACGAGATCGGCCTCTCCGAGCCTGCGTTCCGGCGTTTCGCGCAAGCCGCCGGCACGCTGGTCATGGTCACGCCCGCCTCCCCTCCGGAGAGCCTGGAGGCGGTGCGCGCCAAAATTCGCGGACGAACGCTGAGTCGCGCCGAAATCGGCGCGATCATCGATGATCTCGCACATTACCGCTACTCCGACATGGAGATCGCCGCATTCCTGATCGGCTCGGCGAGCTTCATCACGAGTGATGAACTCCTGTCTCTTACCGCTGCGATGGCCGAGGCCGGCACGCAACTGGTGTGGCCGGACCCGATCGTCGTCGACAAGCATTGCATCGGCGGCATTCCCGGCAATCGCACCTCGATGGTCGTCGTACCCATCGTCGCCGCGCACGGCCTGCCGATCCCCAAGACGTCCTCGCGCGCCATCACCTCGCCGGCTGGGACCGCCGACACGATGGAGGTGCTGGCGCGGGTGAATGTCGGGGTCGAGGAGATGAAGGCGATCGTCTCGACCTGCAATGGATGCCTGATCTGGGGCGGACACGTGAATTTATCGCCCGCCGACGACGTCCTGATCTCGGTCGAACGCCCGCTCAGTCTCGATACCCGCGAGCAGATGGTCGCATCCATCATGTCCAAGAAGATCGCGGCTGGCTCGACGCACCTGTTGATCGACATTCCTGTCGGACCGACGGCGAAGGTCACCAGCGCCGTCGAAGCGATGCGCCTGCGAAAAATGTTCGAATTCGTCGGCGACCGCTTCGGTCGCACGGTCGAAGTGATCACAACCGACGGCCGCCAGCCGATCGGCAACGGCATCGGGCCGGTGCTCGAGGCCAACGACGTGATGGCCGTGCTCGGCAATGACCCGGATGCCCCGCGCGACCTGCGCGAGAAATCATTGCGCCTCGCTGCCCATCTTCTGGAACACGATCCGAAGCTGCGCGGCGGCGCAGGCTATGCGCGGGCCCGCGAGCTGCTCGATAACGGAGCGGCGCTGAAGCAGATGCAGAGGATCATCGACGCCCAGGGCCCCTCGAATTGCAGCACCGAGCTCGGCCATCTCTCGTTTGACATCAAGGCCGCGCACGACGGCGTCGTCACCGAGATCGACTGCCTGCGACTCAATCGCCTGGCACGCACCGCCGGCGCGCCGCTCGACAAGGGCGCCGGCATTCGGCTGTTCAAGAAGATCGGCGACCGGGTCGAGCAGGGCGAGCCGCTCTACCGCGTCTACACCTTCGACCAGCCGGAGTACGATCTCGCGGCGACTGCGACCGCTGCCGACGCCGGGTACGCCATCAAAGATCGGGATACCCTCCAAGGCGGGACCGCGCCGTGAGCACGATCGGGTTCCAGAGCCTGCCCTCGGCCACGGGTGCGGCAGCGCGGCTGGCGACGAAGCTCGGGCTTGCCTGCGAGGACATTGATCTTCACCATTTCCCAGACGGCGAACTGCGTATCACGATCGGCCCGCTCGCGGACACGGTTATCCTCTACGCCGCGCTGGACCAGCCCAACGAGAAGCTCATCGCCTTGCTGCTGGCCTGTGAAGCACTGCGACGCGCGGGCGCAAAGCGCTTGGTCCTGGTGGCGCCGTATCTGTGTTACATGCGGCAGGACGCGGCGTTTCATCCCGGCGAAGCGATCAGCCAGCACGCCGTCGGCCGGCTCCTTGCAGGAATCGTCGATCGTGTCGTCACGGTCGACGCGCACTTGCACCGCACGGCCAAGATCGAGCTCGTGTTTCCAGGCATCGAGGCGGAAAATCTGTCCGCTATGCCGGCGATTGCGGACACCCTCGCAAAGACTGGAGTCGATCCGGCCACCGTCGTGATCGGCCCCGATTCCGAATCCGAGCCATGGGTGAGCGATCTCGCCCGGCGGCTCCAATTGCAGCATACCGTTGCCCGGAAGATGCGTCACGGCGATCGTTCCGTGCAAATCGAGTTTGCCGATCCCGGCCTGCTCTCCGGTCGCCCGGCGCTGCTGGTTGACGACATCATCTCTTCCGGAGCCACACTGATGGTTGCGGCGAAGGCGCTCGAGGCCGCAGGTGCGACCGGCATAGACGCAATCGTGACGCATGCCCTCTTTCCGCCCGAAATGGT
Source organism: Bradyrhizobium sp. WSM1417 (assembly GCF_000515415.1). Lineage (NCBI taxonomy): Bacteria > Pseudomonadati > Pseudomonadota > Alphaproteobacteria > Hyphomicrobiales > Nitrobacteraceae > Bradyrhizobium > Bradyrhizobium sp. WSM1417. Next base: position 3,746,960 of record NZ_KI911783.1, on the reverse strand, counting down.
CGCGGCGTTCAGCGACGCCGGCATCCGCTCCATCCGCTCGACCGACAGCGTGCCGCATCCGACCAACGCGATCGCGCTCGACGAGACTCTCGCGGCCGCCCTGCGGTCCGAACTGAGCCAGACACCTTTGCCGGAGACGACAACATGAGCATCACCGTTCGATTTTGCGGCGCCGCCCGCACCGTGACTGGCTCGAGCTATCTTTTCCAGACCGCCTCTGGCCGCTTCCTGGTCGATTGCGGTCTGTTCCAGGGGCAGAAGACGCTCAAGGAGCTCAACTACAGCGGGTTTCCCTTCCGGCCCGCCGATATCGATGCGGTGCTTCTCACGCACGCCCATATCGACCACAGCGGATTGCTGCCAAAGCTCGTCCGCGAGGGATTTGGCGGGCCGATCCTGGCGACGCGGGGCACGATCGACCTCTGCTCCTGGATGCTACCCGACGCCGGCAACATCCAGGAGTCCGAAGTTGCACAACTCAACCGGCGCAACGCGGCGCGTGGCCGGAAGGAGGTCGAGCCGATCTACACGCAAGCAGACGCGCTCGCAACGCTGCAATCGTTCCGTCCCGTCGACTATGAACGCTGGATCGACGTGATATCCGGCGTTCGCGCGCGCTACTGGAACGCGGGCCATCTGCTCGGGTCCGCCTCGATCGAGCTCGAATTTGCCGATGCGGGTGCAACGCGCCCATTGCGCGTGCTGCTCTCCGGCGACGTCGGCCCCGAGGCTAAGCTGCTCCAGCCCGATCCGCAGGCGCCGTCGGACCTCGACTACGTCATGTCCGAGTCAACCTATGGCGACCGCGTGCGTGCCGTCACGACGCCGGAGCAGCGCCGGCAGCATCTTGCGACCGAGGTCCGCGATGCCGCGGCCGCCAAGGGCGCCCTGCTCATCCCTGCCTTCGCAGTCGAGCGCACCCAGGAACTGATCGTCGACCTTGTCGATCTGATGGAGCGCGGCGAGATTCCGGCAGAGCCGATCTTCCTGGATTCTCCGCTCGCGATCCATGCAACCGAGGTGTTCCGGCAGAACGCGACGAGCCTCGATCAGACCGTCGATGCCAACCGTCTGCTTAACTCGCCGCATCTCAAGTTCACCGAGACGGTGGCCGAGAGCAAGGCGATCATGCGGCTCTCCGGCTTTCACATCATCATCGCGGCCAGCGGCATGTGCGATGCCGGCCGTATCCGCCATCATCTGAAGCACTGGCTGTGGAACGCGCATGCGACCGTGCTGCTCACCGGCTTCCAGGCCAACGGCACGCTCGGCCGGTTCCTCCAGAACGGCACCAAGGCGGTGCGGATCCAGGGCGAGGAGATCCGGGTCGCGGCGCGGATCCGGATGATCGACGAATATTCCGGACATGCCGACGGCGCCGGCATCGCCCGCTGGATCGCTGCGCGCCGTCCGATCGCGCGCGGCCTGTTCCTGATCCATGGCGAAGAGAACGCGATTGCGGGTCTTGCCGAGCGCGTCGCCGAACGTATCCTTCCGGCGGGGAAGATTTATCAGCCGATGCTGGACGACGTCTATGAGCTCTCGACCCCCGATCCGCGCGTGCTCGATGTCGACCATCGACGCAGGCTGACGCCGGAAGCCGTAACCCGTCTCGACTGGCACAACGAGATGTCGGAACTCATGCTCGACATCAACGACCGCGTCGCAGCCGCCGCCGACGACCGCGCCCGCGGCGTCATCATCCGAAGGCTGCGGCGGGCGCTGCAGGAGAATGGATAGCTGGACGCTGGGACGAATAGCCGGACACGATGACGTTTGGCGACAAAGCCCCCTGCCCAATCGCGTCACTGCGGGGAGTCCTTGCGACGAAGCAATGACGAGGATGCGCTACGGCGCTTTGACGGCAATGCGAGTCCTGATAGTCTTCGGCATACCGTGGCTCGATGAGCCAACCTGCCAATCGATGAACCAGAGCTGATTGAAGGATGCGAATGAGAAGCGCGGCGCTCTTGGCTCTCGGACTCATGTTTGCCGGCACATGGCCGCACGACGGCGCGACAGGACAGACTTCGATCAGGCCCCCGGTTTCAATTGCTCCGCCCAATGCCTCGCCCGCGCCTGATCCGGCCGCCGATTACGATGGCTTCAGCGCAGGCGTCAGCGACGACAACGATACGTCAAGTCAGGAGATGCCGCCCGTGAGGTCACGCGCAGCAAAGGGCTCCAGGTCCAATCCGGATAGCGCCAGCCGGTCATCGGTCGATCAGGAAGACGACTTGTTGAAGAGAAAGCTGACGATCTGCAAGAACTGCAAATAGACGTTTGTCTGCCGTTGTCAGGGCAAACTTTCGTGCGGGCTAGGGGCTCTGGCAGGCCAGCGATGGCGCAACGGGTATTTCGACAGTTCCAGCAACACCAGGGAAGCCACCGCCGCCGCCACCGTGACGGCGAGATCGTCGGCATGCAGCGGGCCGAACCGAAACAGCTCCGCAGCAGGCGGCCAAGCAAGGCTCAGGGCGAGCACGGCGGTCACGAACACGACAATGACGGCCAGTGTCCGGTTCGGCCTGGTGAAGGCTTCGACAAGCGATGTCGAGAACGAGCGGTTGACGAAGATCAGGCTCACGATCACCAGCACCAGCGAGAAGAACGTCAGCGCCCGCACCTCCTTCTCCGGCATGCCGTAGCTATTCGCCATCACCATCATGCCGCCGGTCAGGGCCAGCGCAAGACCGCCCTGCAGCGCCGACCAGACCAGCAGGGACCTTGGCAGCAGCGGCTCGTCCGGCGCGCGTGGCGGCCGCCGCATCACGTCGCGCTCTTCGGTCTCGGCCTCGAAAACCAGTGAGCAGACGGGATCGATGATCATTTCGAGAAACGCAATGTGGACCGGCCCGAACAGCAGCGGCATCCCGGTCAGCAGCGGCAACAGCGCAAGCCCCGCAATCGGAACATGCACCGCGAGGATAAAGCTCATCGCCTTGCGAAGGTTGTCATAGATCCGGCGGCCGAGCCGAATCGCCTTCACGATCGAGCCGAAATCGTCGTCGAGCAGAACGATCGAAGACGCTTCGCGCGCCACGTCGGTGCCGCGCCCGCCCATGGCAATGCCGATATGGGCAGCCTTCAGCGAGGGCGCGTCGTTGACGCCGTCGCCCGTCATGGCGACGATTTCGCCGGCGCCCTTGAGCACATTGACGATGCGCAGTTTCTGAGCCGGCGCAATTCGGGCAAAGACGGTTTGTTCGCGCGCCGCCCGGGCGAGTTCGGCATCGGTCATGCTTTCGACATCCGCTCCGGTCAGGACGCGCCGGGGATCGAGGCCCGCCCGCGTCGCGATCGCAGATGCGGTCGCCGGATAGTCGCCAGTGATCATGACGACACGAATGCCTGCAGAGCGGCATTCGGCAACGGCGCCCTCGACTTGCGGCCGCAGTGGATCCGCAAAACCGGTCAGGCCGCAGAAGCGGAAAGCAAAGCCGCGTTGTGTCTCGGGAAGAGACGTCTCCGCGCAAGCCGCTCGCGCCACGCCAAGCACGCGAAGCCCTTCCCGAGCGAGAGCATCGACACGTGCCCGCAATTCAGACAGCTCTTCCGCGCTCATTGCGCACAGCGAGCCGATCGCTTCCGGTGCCCCCTTTGCTGCGACAACGCATTCGTCACCGCTTCCCCGCCATACGTTCGACATCGCGAGGAGGTCGTGACGCAACCCGTAGCTCTGCACGAGCTGTCGGCCGGTCCCTGTGCCGGGTCCGAGCGAATGCAACGCTTTTTCCATGGGATCGAACGGCTCCGGAACGCAGGCCAGAACCCCGGTTTCGATCAGCGGATCGAACCCAGGTTCAGGGCGCGCCGCGGCGCCAGGCGTGTATTGCGTGCCGCCGGGCAGCACCAGGCGCGCGACCGTCATGCGGTTCTCCGTCAACGTGCCCGTTTTGTCCGTGCAGAGCACGGTTGCTGCGCCCAGCGATTCGATCGCCGAGGCGCGCCGCGTCAACACGCGAGCCTGTGAGATGCGCCAGGCGCCCATGGCGAGGAACACCGTCAGCACGACGGGAAACTCCTCGGGAAGCATCGACATGCCAAGCGCGATGCCTGCCAGCACGCCCTCCAGCCAGCCGCCGCGGTAGATTCCGTAGAGGAGTACGGTCAACGCGATGACGAAGGCGCTGGCAATGGCAAACATCGTCACCAGGCGCGTGGTCTGCTGCTGCAGGCGTGGCGTTTCCGTCACCAAGGCACTGAGCGATTGTCCGATCTTGCCGATCTCGCTCCGGATTCCGGTCGACAGGACTTCGGCCACGCCGCTGCCCCGCACCACCAGCGTGCCGGAGAACACAAACGGCTGGTCGTCACCGCCGGCATGCGGCGTGCGCGGCTGTTCGAGAGCGGGACTTGCCTGCTTTCGGACCGGAACGGACTCCCCCGTCAGCAGCGATTCATCCAGCAGCAGATCGTCGCATTGAACGACGCTGGCGTCGGCCGCCACGCGGTCCCCCTCGGAGAGCACAATCAGGTCGCCGCGAACGACCTCGCGGCCGGGAATACGGATGCGTTCGCCTGCGCGGATCACAAGCGCGCGGGGACTGGTCAGATCCCGCAACGATTCGAGCACGCGTTCGGTGCGCGCTTCCTGCACGATGGTGATGACAATCGAGATCGACGCAAGGACGAGGAGCAGCAAGGCCTCGCCGAGATCGCCCAGGACAAAATAGATCACCCCGCCGGCCAGCAGCAACAGCAGCATGGGCTCACGCAGAACGTCGAGGATGAGGCCCCCGATCGTGCGCCCGCCCGTCGGAGGCAACTCATTGAAGCCTTCGGCCTTGAGCCGGGCCAACGCTTCGGACGCGGTCAGCCCCTGCATCGCCAGCGATCAAACAACAGATATTGGAAGCTCATCCGGGTCCCCGGGAATTCATGGAAAGATGTGGTGTGTCATCATCATCACCACCGCGGCCATCATGCCATGCGACGACCGGCGGCCGGCTTGACCTGCGTCAAGCATCGACCTGACAGAAGGGGCGGCACGGCCGTCCTGCATGGCTGACCCTACCTGCTCGGGCATCGCGCCGTGCTTTACCCTCCGCCAATTTCCTGATCCTCTCTCCCCTAATCAGCCGGATCAACCGGCCTCGCCAGGGAGAGAGACGCCATGAAGCTCGGCACTGCGATTGCGGAAATCATGAAGCGCGAGGGGATCGAGATCCTCTGCGGCTATCCGGTCAACCATCTGATCGAGCATGCGGCCAAGGCCGATATCAGGCCGGTGATGGTGCGGCAGGAGCGCGTCGGCATCCACATGGCGGATGCGATCTCGCGGGTGACATCGGGACGCTCGATCGGCGCGTTCTGCATGCAGCATGGCCCCGGTGCTGAGAATGCGATGGGCGGTGTCGCGCAATGCTACGGCGAATCCGTTCCCGTGCTGGTGCTGCCGATGGGCTATCAGCGCCGGCTTGCGCATATCGAGCCGAACTTCAATTCCAGCGCGGCGATGAAGGCGTTTTCGAAATCGTCCGAACCGATCATCCTCGCCGCGGAAGTCGCCAACATTTTTCGCCGCGCCTTCACCAAGCTGAAGAACGGCCGCGGCGGGCCTGTCATCGTCGAGATCCCCGCGGACATGTGGAACGAGGAGGTGCCGGAGCCGCTGAACTACACGCCTGTGCTGCGCACCCGCTATGGGGCGGACCCTGTTCATGTGAAGGAGGCCGCCCACCTGCTCGTCAACGCCAAGCGCGCGGTGATCTATGCCGGCCAGGGCGTGCATTACGCGCAGGCCTGGCCGCAACTGAAACGGCTGGCCGAACGGCTCGCCATTCCCGTCACCACCAGCCTTGGAGGCAAATCGTCCTTCCCGGAGACGCATCCGCTCTCGCTTGGCTCTGGCGGCCTTGCGGTGCCGCGCGCGGTGCCGAAGTTCCTGGCCGAGGCCGATGTCATTTTCGGCATCGGCTGCTCCTTCACTGAAACAAGCTTCGGCGTTGCGATGCCGAAAGGCAAAACCATCATCCACTCCACACTCGACCCGAACCATCTCAACAAGGACGTGGAAGCCAGGATCGGCCTCGTCGGCGATGCCGGGCTCGTGCTCGACGCGCTGCTGGAGGAGATCGGTAAGACCGTCACCGCGGATCGCGACGCATCGGCGGTCGCGGCGGAGATCGCGGCCTCGCACAAGGAGTGGCTGGCGAAATGGATGCCGAAGCTCACCAGCAATGATGCGCCCTTGAGCCCCTATCGCGTGCTGTGGGACCTGCAGCACACCGTCGACATCGGCAACACGATCATCACCCACGATGCCGGCAGCCCCCGCGACCAGCTCTCGCCGTTTTGGAAGTCGGTCGAGCCCCTCACCTATCTCGGCTGGGGCAAGACAACGCAGCTCGGCTACGGCCTTGGGCTGGCCATGGGCGCAAAGCTCGCAAAGCCCGACAAGCTCTGCATCAATGTCTGGGGCGACGCCGCGATCGGCTTCACCGGCATGGATTTCGAGACCGCGGTGCGCGAGCGCATTCCGATCATGTCGATCCTGCTGAACAATTTTTCGATGGCGATCGAATTGAAGGTGATGCCGGTCTCGACCGAGAAATATCGCTCGACCGACATTTCCGGCGACTACGCCGCGATGGCGCGCGCCTTCGGGGGCTATGGCGAGAGGGTGACGAAACCTGAGGACATCATCCCCGCAATCAAGCGCGGCATCCAGAAGACGCAGGAGGACGTTCCCGTGCTGCTGGAGTTCATCACCAGCAAGGAGACCGAGGTGTCGCGGCCGGGCACGTGAAGCGGGCTGGATTCCGACAGCAAACTCGCTGTCGCGGACGCTGGCTCCGGCCGCAGGAGATGTGATAATCCGCCTGGGCGCCGCGCATGTCGCGGCATCAAGCCGGAATGCGAATGACCACCCCTTCCAACGACATCGAGGAACTCGCGCGCCTGTTGCAGTCGGCCACGGCCGAGAACGCGCAGCTTCGCAGCGAGTTCGCGATCGCGCGCGATCGTCAGAGCGCCAGCGCCGGGATTCTGCGCACCATCGCAGCCTCTCCCTCCGATGCCCGGCCGGTCTTCGAGGCGATCGCGTCAAGCTCCCGGCGTTTGCTCGGCGGCTTCTCCGCCACCGTGCTTCAGTTCATCGAGGACGAGCTCCACCTCGTGGCGTTCACACCAACCAATCCCGAGGCGGACGAAGGGCTCAAGGCGTCGTTCCCGCGCAAGATTGCCGACTTTCCGACCTTCGCGCTGGTGCGTGGCGGCGAGACGATCCAGTTTCCAGATAGCGAAGCCGCGGAGGTCCCGGAGCTGAACCGGAATCTCGCGCGGCTGCGCGGCTTCCGCAGCGTGCTGTTCATGCCACTGATGAACCGGGGGACGCCAGTCGGCATGATCAGCGTCACCCGCGCCGAGCCCGGCGCGTTCGCAGCCGACCTCGTGCAGCTGCTCCAGACCTTCGCCGACCAGGCGGTGATCGCGATCGAGAATGCGCGCCTGTTCAACGAGACACGCGAGACGCTGGAGCGTCAGACCGCCACCGCCGACATTTTGAAAGTGATGGCCGCTTCGCCGTCCGACGTACAGCCGGTGTTCGATGCCATCGCCGCCAACGCCAACCGGCTGATCGGCGGCTTCTCCACGGCGGTGCTGCGCTACATCGGCGGCGCCGCGCACCTTGCGGCGTTCACGCCGACCGATCCGGCCGGCGATCGCGTGCTGCAGTCCTCGTTCCCGGTGCCATTCGCGCAGTTCCCGCCCTACCGGCTCGTGGCCGATGGGGCGGCGGCGCAATTGCCCGACACCGAGGTCGAACCGGCAGCCCGCGACATCGCGCGCGCCCGCGGTTACCGCAGCATGTTGTTCGCGCCCCTGATGAGCGACGGTGACGCCATCGGCGTCATCATCGCCACGCGGCGCGCGACCGGCGCGTTCGGCGAGCATCATGTGCGACTGTTGCAGACCTTCGCCGACCAGGCGGTGATCGCGATCAAGAATGTCAGCCTGTTCAATACCACGAGGGAGGCGCTGGAACGGCAGACCGCGACCGCCGACATCCTCAAGGTGATCGCGGCCTCGCCGGCGGATGTGACGCCGGTGTTCCAGGCGATCTCCGACAGCGCCAAATCCCTGGTCGGCGGACATTCCTCCACCGTCACGCGCGTCATCGACGGCCTGCTGCACCTGGCCGCCTTCAGCACCGACAACGAAGCCGGCAACGAAGAGCTGCTCAGCTCGTTCCCGGCGCCGCTGTCGGCGTCCGGCATTCACAGCCGGGTGGCAAGAAGCGGAGAGTTCGCATTCCGCAGCGACATGCAGAACGAGCCCGACCTCACGGACGCCATGAGAGAGCTGGCGCGGACCAGAGGTTATCGCAGCATCCTGGTGATCCCGATGCTGCGCGACGGCGTCGCGATCGGCACCATCGGCGTGACGCGTCCGGAGGCCGGTCCCTTCCCGGACAAGGCGATCGCCCTGCTCAAGACCTTTGCCGACCAGGCCGTGATCGCCATCGAGAACACGCGCCTGTTCAACGAGGTGCAGGATCGCACCAGGGACCTCGCCAAATCGCTCGACGATTTGCGCGCAGCCCAGGACCGGCTAGTCCAGACCGAGAAGCTGGCCTCACTCGGCCAGCTCACGGCCGGCATCGCGCACGAGATCAAGAACCCGCTCAACTTCGTCAACAATTTTGCATCGCTCTCCGCCGAGCTGACGGACGAGCTGAACGAGGCGCTCGCGCCTGTCCCGCTCGCGGACGAGGTCCGCAGCGAGGTCGACGAGCTGACCGGGCTTCTGAAGGACAATCTCGCGAAGATCGTGCAGCATGGCAGGCGCGCCGACTCCATCGTCAAGAACATGCTGCTGCATTCCCGCGAGGGCGGCGGCGAGCATCGGCTGAGCGACATCAACGCGCTGGTCGAGGAGAGCCTCAACCTGGCCTATCACGGCGCCCGCGCCGAGAAGCCACAGTTCGACGTGACGCTGAGGCGCGAGCTCGATCCGGCGGCCGGGCAGGCGGAAGTGTTTCCGCAGGAGATCACCCGGGTGCTGCTGAACCTGATCTCGAACGGCTTCCACGCGGTGGCCAAGCGCAAGTCGGATGACGGCGCCGCCGATTACGAGCCGGAGGTGATCGCCGCGACACGCGACCGGGGCGACAGCATCGAGATCCGCATCCGCGACAATGGCACCGGCATTCCGCACGAGGTGAAGGAAAAGATGTTCGATCCGTTCTTCACCACCAAGCCGGCCGGCGAAGGCACTGGCCTTGGGTTGTCGATGAGCCACGACATCGTGGTGAAGCAGCACGGCGGCACCATCGACGTCGCGACGGAGCCCGGCGCGTTCACCGAGTTCACGATTCGATTGCCGCGAAACAGCAGCTTTCCGGACGGAGGCCGCGGCTAGCGGTCCCTACTCCGCCATCTCGACGGGTTGCGTCGTGGACGGACCGGCCAGCGGCCGCTCCTCCATCATGATCAGGCAGAGCGCGGCGCCGGCCATCAGCGCCGTCGCGGCGCCGAAGACGTAGCGGAACGCATGCCGCATGTCGTCGGCTGGGATCGCATTGACGGCGCCGTGATGCTCGCCGGCGAGCGGAACGTCGGCGCCGAGTGCAATGAGCAGGATGGCCGCGAAGGCCGCGACCGTGAACGAGGACATCAGCGAGCGGAAGAAGTTCAAGGCGCCGGTGATGGTGCCGACCTGCGGACGGGCGACCGAATTCTGCACCGAGACCACGCAGACCGGAAAGGTGGTGCCGAGGCCAAGCGCAAACGCAGCCATCAGCGTCAGCAGCGCCCAGAGCGGCAGCGTCGTCAACGTGAGGGCGAGGCCGCACAGCGCGGCCCAGGACGTTCCGACGATGGCGACCCGCTTGTAGTGCTTGGCGCGCGCCATGGTGCGGCCGGCGACGGCCGCGCCGACGGTCGAGACCGCCGCGAGCGGAATCAGCGCAAGACCCGCTTCGCTGGCGCTGAGGTGATAGACCGCCTCGTAATAGAGCGGCAGCTGCACGGTGAGGCCCGTGATCGCACCGAGCGCGCAGCCGCCGGCCGTCAGCCCGAACGGCACAACCGATCCTCCGAGCAACGGCAGCGGCAGGAACGGCTCGTCGGCGCGGCGTGCGTGCCACACGAAGGTGACCGCGAGCGCGACGGCGCCGCCCACCATCGCAAGCACGGTCGGCGAGAGCCACGGAAAGCGCGTGCCGCCCCACGTCAGCACCAGCATGAAGACGACGGCGGAGGCCATCAGCAGCACGCCGCCGAGCCAGTCGACCTTGCGCTTGCGGTGGAATACCGGGATCTTCTTCATCCTCGGCAACAGCAGCGCAATCGCTGCGGCCGCGAGCGGCACATTGATCCAGAAGATCATCGACCAGTGCAGATGCTCGGCGAACACGCCGCCGATGACCGGGCCGAGAATGCCGCCGACCATCCAGACGCTGGAGAAATAGGCTTGGTACTGGCCGCGCTCGCGTGGGCTCACGACGTCGGAGATCACGGTCTGCACCACCGGCATGATGCCGCCGCCACCCAGCCCCTGGAGACCGCGTGCAAGAATCAGCATCGGCAGGTTCGGCGCAATCGCGCACAGCACCGAGCCCGCGACGAACAGGCTGAGCGAAATAATGATCATCACGCGCCGGCCGTAGATGTCGCTGAGCGTGCCGAACACCGGCGCGACCGCGGTCGAGGCGAGCAAATAGGCTGTGATGACCCAGGAGAGATTGGAGACATCGTGGAACTGGCGTCCGATGGTCGGCAGCGCGGTCGCGACGATGGTCTGGTCGAGTGCGGCCAGGAACATCGTCAGCATCAGGCTGATGACGATGGTGCGGACCTCGTCCTGCGACAATGGCGCCGGCGGCGCGAGCGAAGGAGCGTCATCGACGCTCAAGACCTCGCTCGGAAGGCGCGACAATTCCTCGGCGATGTCGTCGGGCAATGTCTGGGTGTCGGCAGAACTGCTCTGCCGCTCGAACTTGTTCATCTCGATCGGAAGCCATGAGGCGGCGCAACGCCGCGAAGGATTCGTTCTATGCAGTCCAATGTAGACAGCAAAGTTCTTCTCAGGCAGGCACCGCGGCGCATGGGTGCATCCCATCCCACGGCCCTCCCGAAGACGTGATCCGAATCCCCTCTTCAAACCCCTTGGCGGATCAGTCCTTCGGACGTCGCTTCAGGCGGGCTCGTTTCGGCAGCTGCGCCGGCCACTTCACGATGTGGTTCTCGAGCTCGTCGTCCGGAATCTCCACCTCGCTGCCTTCGACCCGTCCGCGTACGGAGACCCCGGCCTCATGCACGGTGTCGGGATCGCCTGACACCAGCGGATGCCACCAATAGAGGTCGCGCCCTTCCGCAACGAGCTTGTAGCCGCAGCTTGGCGGCAGCCAGTTCAGGGCGCGGACATTGGCCGGGGTCAGGCGGACGCAGTCCGGAACCTTGTCGGAACGATTCGCATAGTCCTTGCAGCCGCAGGTCACCCCATCGAGCAGCTTGCAGCCGACATGGGTGAAGTAGATGTCGCCGGTGCCCTCTTCCTCGAGCTTGTTCAGGCAGCAGCGGCCGCAGCCGTCGCACAGGCTCTCCCATTCGGGCCCCGACATCTCTTCCAACGTCTTGGTTTTCCAGAAGAATCCTTCCTGGCCTGAAGGTCGTTTGGGAGCTGCGGTCATGCGCCTCAACAAAAGTTCGAAAGAGCTACGGCTGGTGCCATCTAGGGCGTGCGGCCGTGGGGCCGCAAGCAACGCCCGCGTGAGGCCCGTAATGAACCGGGGTCAATTAGGCCTGTTGTTCAAAATCGCAAGCGTGACCATTGGTTTATAGGCCCTGCTCGGCTAGAAGGAACAGCAAGTCCCCACCGTCGCTGGCCGGGCGCCTTGGGTTTGCCGCAACACTCCCGCAAGACGTCTCGATGCCGCCCCGGCCGGGTGCTTGAACGCTTTCGAACCAAGCCGCAAGGGTTCTAGGTGCGCCAGATCATACCACCGCATTGGAAGGCCCGGATCCGGAATTTCTTCCTGGATCTCGATGCGCGCATCGACTCCTCGCTGTTCTCCTCGGCCAAGGGCATCCGCGAGCTCTACGAGCGCTACTCGACCTTCATGGACCGCTTCTATGTCGGGCGTTGGAAGCGCTGGGTGTTCATCGAGCCGCTGTCGGAGGCTGCGACCCTCGGCCTCGGTGGCCTGGTTGTGATGCTGACCCTCGCCATCCCCGCCTTCCGCGAGACCGCGGACGAGGACTGGCTGAAGAAGTCCGACCTCGCGGTGACCTTCCTCGACCGCTACGGCAACCCGATCGGCAGCCGCGGCATCAAGCACAACGATTCGATCCCGCTGGAAGATTTTCCGGACGTGCTGATCAAGGCGACGCTCGCGACCGAGGACCGCCGCTTCTACGAGCATTTCGGCATCGACATCGCCGGCACCGCGCGCGCGCTCGTCACCAACGCCCAGGCCGGCGGCGTCCGCCAGGGCGGCTCCTCGATCACCCAGCAGCTCGCCAAGAACCTGTTCCTGAGCAACGAGCGCACCATCGAGCGCAAGGTCAACGAAGCCTTCCTCGCGGTCTGGCTGGAATGGCGCCTGACCAAGAACGAAATCCTCAAGCTGTATCTCGACCGCGCCTATATGGGCGGCGGCACCTTCGGCGTCGACGGCGCCGCGCATTTCTACTTCAACAAATCGGCACGTGACGTGACGCTCGCCGAAGCCGCGATGCTCGCCGGCCTGTTCAAGGCGCCGACCAAATACGCGCCCCACATCAACCTGCCCGCCGCCCGCGCCCGCGCCAACGTCGTGCTCGACAATCTCGTCGACGCCGGCTTCATGACCGAGGGCCAGGTGTTCGGCGCCCGCCGCAATCCCGCCTTCGCGGTCGACCGCCGCTACGAGGCGTCGCCGAATTACTATCTCGACTACGCCTTCGACGAGATGCGCAAGCTGGTCGACACCTTCCCGAAATCCTACACCGAGCGCGTCTTCGTGGTCCGGCTCGCGATCGACACCAATGTGCAGAAGGCCGCGGAGGACGCGGTCGAGAACCAGCTGCGCCAGTTCGGCCGCGATTATCACGCGACGCAGGCCGCGACGGTCGTCTCCGATCTCGACGGCGGCATCCGCGCCATGGTCGGCGGCCGCGACTACGGCGCCAGCCAGTTCAACCGCGCCACCGACGCCTACCGCCAGCCGGGCTCGTCGTTCAAGCCTTACGTCTACACCACCGCGCTCCTCAACGGCTTCACGCCGAATTCGATCGTGGTCGACGGCCCGGTCTGCATCGGCAATTGGTGCCCGCAGAACTATGGCCATTCCTATTCCGGCGCGGTGACGCTGACGCAGGCGATCACGCGTTCGATCAACGTGGTGCCGGTCAAGCTGTCGATCGCGATCGGCCAGAAGGAGCAGCCGAAGGCGCCGAACCCGGCCAAGATCGGCCGCGCCAAGATCGTCGAGGTCGCGCGCCGCTTCGGCCTCAAGGCGCCGCTGCCCGACACGCCGTCGCTGCCGATCGGCTCGGACGAAGTCACCGTGCTCGAGCACGCGGTGGCGTATGCGACCTTCCCCAACCGCGGCAAGGCGGTGACGCCGCATTCCGTGCTGGAAGTGCGCACCGGCGCCGGCGATCCGGTCTGGCGTTGGGATCGCGACGGGCCGAAGCCGCGCCAGGCCATTCCCGCCTCGGTGGCTGCCGACATGGCCGGCATGATGAGCCACGTCGTCAGCGAAGGCACCGCGCGGCGCGCCGCCCTCGACGGCATTCCCACCGCGGGCAAGACCGGCACGACCAATGCTTACCGTGACGCCTGGTTCGTCGGCTACACCGGCAATTTCACCTGCGCGGTCTGGTACGGCAATGACGACTATTCGCCGACCAACCGCATGACCGGCGGCTCGCTGCCGGCGCAGACCTGGCACGACATCATGCTCGCGGCGCATCAGGGCGTCGAGGTGCGGGAAATCGCCGGCATCGGCATGGGCCAGAAGCTGCCGCCCGAGCGGATCGCCAACGCGCAGGCCAATGCCGCGCCGAAGGTGCTGGAGACCAAGCCCGGTCCGCCGCCCGTCTTGACCAAGCGCGGCGCCGACGTGTTGGTGCGGGTCGAGAAGCTGCTGGATGACGCGGCCCGGACCGCGACCAAATCAGCGGCCACCGATCCCAAACAAGCCAAGCCGGCATCGTCCACGAGCGCGCTCGCCTTCCCGCAGAATTATGCGGAAGAGAATGCGAACGCATCCGCCCCGCGCAAGAACTAATCGAAACAAGAACTGATCGAAACAAGTGCGGCTGATCCTGATCACATTGACGGCCCTTCTGCTCGCAACCGTGGTGGGCGTCGGCGCGACCTGGATGACGACGACGCGCGGCACCGAGATCGGCGCGCTGACCATCGGCCCGTGGACCGCGCGTCCGCGCACCGGCACCGCCGACGTCGATCCCTATTCGCGCGCCACCATCGTGCGCAACGGCGAACTGCCGATCGGCACCGGCGATGGCGTCGCCTTCACCGCAACCGCCGACGACAAGAAGAAGGTGCTCGACGGCCGCTGCGACGTCGTGGTCTCCGGCGTGACGCCGCCGGCGCGATTCTGGACGCTGACGCTCTACGACCGCAAGGGTCATCTCGTCCCGAATTCGCTGCAGCGCTACGGCTTCACCAGCCAGGAGATCGTGCGGCAGTCCGACGGCTCGTTCGAGATCCGCATCGCCTCGCGCTCGCGCGCCGGCAACTGGCTTCCGACCGGCGGCATCGAGCGTTACGCGCTGATGCTGCGGCTCTACGACACCCCGGTCGGCGTTGCCACCCGCACCCAGCGCGACGCGCCGATGCCCACGATCACGACGGCGGGCTGCTCATGATCCGGCTGTTGTTCACCATCGTTGCCGGCGTGGTGCTGGGCCTCGTGGTCCATCTCGTCAGCGTGCTGGCGTTGCCGCGGATCGCGACCCAGGACGCCTATTCGCGGCTGACGCCGATGACGAAGCTCAACGCGGTCACGCAGCTTCCGCTCGCCGATCCCAGCACCTCGCCGATGCCGTTCATGGACCCGGCCTTTGCGCTCGCGATCTGCCGCTACGATCTGTCGAACGGGCCGATCAAGCTGACGGTCCCCGTCAGCCAGGCCTACACCTCGGTGTCGTTCTACACCCGCAACGAGATCGCCTATTACGCCATCAACGACCGCTCGGCCGGCAAGAAGGTAATCGAGCTCGACCTGATGACCGAGCCGCAGCACAACGAGCTGCCGGAGGACGAAGAGATCACCGCCGCCGATCGCCTGATCATCGATTCCCCCAGCACCACTGGCCTGATCGTGATGAAGGCGCTCGCCCCCGAGCCCGGCCTGATGCCGCAAGCGCAAGGCTCACTCGCGGCCGCGAGCTGCGGACCGCAGACCGAGCCGCCCGCCAAGGCCGAAGCGCCGCGCGGACGGCGCTGAGGCGTGCCGCCTCGGCGGCGCAAAAACAAAAAATCGAAAAACAACCCCATGCACAGTAGCGAGGGCATTGAAATCATTAGCCTTTTTTGTTGCGCCAAATAGGCGTTTGCCGGACCGATACATCCCTGCCCGTCGCGCTGTTCGGCTTTGACTCGTCGGGCAAAACACTGGCAGAATGGCATCATCGAAAGTTCACCCGCGCGGAGCATTCCTGCGCGGGTTTTCTCTTGGCGGAGCGCAGGTGCCATGATCGGAGAAGCACCTCACTCCCCCCGCAGCAGGCGAGACTAAGCGCCGCGGGTGTCCCGAGCACCGGGCTGTTCCTTCGAGATCCTTACTGATTCCAAATCCTCAATTCCGCTCGCTTTGGCGCCAACTGTCCTCGGTCACGGACGGCCGGTCACCAAGTGCTAAACGCGGAGATTGAGCAATGCCAAAGCATGACGAAACATCGAAGCAGCGGGAGAAGCGGGAACTCGACGAGGAATTGGACCGGCAATTGCAGCAAACCTTTCCGGCCAGCGATCCGCTGAAGATCACGCGGGGCTCAACTAAACCACAAGCAGCAAAGCCGGCTGCGCGCGACAGCGAACGACGGCGGCGCTAGTCTATCGATCATCCCGACAGAGCGGGAGCCGTGGTCTCGCGGAAAAAAGAAGGGTTCGCCGGCGAGCGATGAGCCGCGGTACGCGTCACGCCTGCGGTTCGGCGATGATCGGCCGGCTTGGCATTGTACGTTCAGAGCCGACCGGAGGAACAACGAGAACGTCCACACTCACCGAACGCAGGACTTCTTCCGTTACGCTCCCGATCAACGCCCGAACCAATCCAGATCGCCCGTGCGTCCCCATCACCAGCATGTCAGACTGCCTCTCCGAAACAGCACGGGTGATGACCTGCATGGGCCCGCCCTCGGCGACCTGGAGAGACCATCGCTGCGTGCCGAGCTTGTTCGCCACCAGAAACTTCGTCAGCTCCTCCGTTGCCTTTAGACGCTCGCTATCGACATATCCGCTGATGACGGCCGCGCTCGCACCGGAGCGGACCAATCGCGCTTTCGTCATCGGCGAGAAGGCGTGAAGGATCGTTGTTGCGCCCTCTGTCAAAAGTCTGGTGGACAGGCCCACGCGGATTGCATCGGCGGATGTATCCGACATATCAACCGGCACCAGAGCGCGTTCATAGCGCCGCTGCGCCTCGTTGTTCACCATCAGAACCGGATACCTTCCTCCGCGAATTACACGCTCGATTGTGGTGCCTGTGAAGATGTCGCGCAGAAACTGCTTACGATGGGCTCCCATTACAACGAGATCCGCGTCGGCTGCTGCAGCCGCTCGCAATATCCCGTCAAAGGGATGGCCCCTGACCACAGTCGGGTAGCACTGAACGTTTTGCAGCTCCGGCATGGATGCGATCTGCTCAACCAGCACCCGCTGTGCCTCACGCTCTTCGATGCGGATCAGCTCCGCTGGCTGATCCTCGTCGACGACATGAACAAGGTGCAGTTTTGCATCAGGGGAGCGCGCCAGCAGGCCGGCCTGCCGCAAAGCGCGATTGGACCGGGTCGAGAAATCTGTCGCAGCGACGATATTCATATCAGAATCCTTATAATTGCGAACGGCCGCCAGGCTGATGGCTTGGCAAGCTCGACCAGCGCGGCAATTCGGTTGCCTTGCGGAGGGCCTATGACGCTGTCGCCGGTCGGCTTCGTTCGTTTAGTCCACCAAGTTGGACCGACGATGTGGAGCCGAGAAGCAACCAAGCATCGCGCCCCGCGAACATGCGGAGCACGATATATTTCTCGCTCATAAGCAACTGTTGTACGCGGTGACGGAGGCGAACCTCCCAACGTCACCTTTTAGGGTTGTGAGGAATTGGCGCTCGGCGGCGAGCGAATGCCTCGCGGAAGCCATCGGGATCTGAAATCCAGATGAACATGACCCATGAGGTCAGGACGAGCAGCGCGAAAAACACCGACATGAGAAACTCCCGGCTGTGGTTGCAGAACTATTGAGGTACCGTCCCGGACGAGATGAATCGTCCGGGTTACCGGCGGATCTGCAGCTGGGTCCTATAAATCCGGCGTCGTCGCGTTCTAGTCATCACTGCCTCTGTTTGCGGTGCGGCTCGCTTGCGAGCGGCATGTGCATCGCTCTGCGGGGCAGCGAGCTAGAGCCTCGCGGCCGCGACGTGGACTGAGTTCGGGTCTGATTGCCTCCGATCAGGCGGCCAATCTGCAAAGACTTCGGCGAACCCGTTTACTACTCAGCATCATGCATCATGCACTTAGAGGTGGGCATGCGATGTAGGAAATCAAATGCGACATTTAGCCTGGATTGACCGACTCGCAGGTCAAGGAACCTGCTGCAGGAAATCGCGCGTCTCGCGCTAATTGCCCTCTGGTCCGCGAACCTGCGCACTCTTTTCGGCGGTATCGCGAAATCGCGCTGCGCCCACCAATACGGTCAGGGCAATAGGCGTGGTTACCACGCCAAGCCCGATGATCAGGATTTCGTGCAGCACGGGCCTGCTCTGAAGTACCGAAAAGCAAACGATTGAAGCAGCTGCAATGAATACGGTGCCCAGCGTTGTCCCGAGCGTCGGCGCGTGGACCCGCTCGTAGAACGTGCCGAACCGCAAAAGGCCCAGCGAACCGACCAGTGTGACGGCGGCGCCGGCAAGAAGGAGAAGTGCCGTGAGAGCCGCAGCCCAGGGCGGCAGGTGTTCGATGCCGTTCATTCGATCACCTCGCCGCGCAGCAGAAACTTCGCCAGCGCAACCGTACCGACAAAACCGAAGAGGGCCATGGCGAGAGCCGCCTCGAAATAGAGCGTTTCGCCGGATCGAATCCCGAACGTCAGAAGCAACAACATCGCGTTCACGGACAGCGTGTCGAAGCCCAGAACGCGATCCTGTGCTCGCGGCCCCCGAAAGATGCGAACCGCGCCACAGCCGATAGCCAACACCAGAAGTACCTGCGCGGCGACAAGCGCGTAGATCAGCAAGAGCTGGCTCATTCGAATATCTCCAGCAGATGGCGTTCGTAGCGCTGCTTGATCGTGCGGATCCACTCGGCTTCATCGACCAGGTCGAGAACATGGATCATCAACAAGCCCTTCTGTGCATCGAAATTCACCCACAGCGTTCCAGGGCTCGAGGTAATGATGCAAGCCAGCAACGCCAGTCCGTAGGGATTGCGCATATCGAGCGGAATGTTCACGAACCCGGATTTTCGCTGTCGGCGCCCAAAACCGAGAATGATCCGGCCAACCGCCAAGTTGGAGCGGATGATATCGATCGCCACCAATCCCAACAGGCGTAGAAGGACGCCGGGTCGCCTGACGCGCGTGCTTGGTAACTCCAGCACGGTGAGAAACCGCCCGCCGACGAGCGCAATCACACAACCGAGAAGGACATGTCCGATCGTGACTGCCTGATTGAGCAGTAGCCACAATGCGAGCAGACAGAAGCTCATCCGCGGAAAGGGCAGGAATCGCGTCATTTGCCGCCCGCCTTTCGGCTGCCTTGGGCGCTGATCTCCAGGACGTCGCTGATGTAGCCCGCCGGCGCGTGCAGCGATTGCGCCGTTGCCTGCATGAAACGCATCACCGGACCGGCGAGCACTGTCTGGGCCGCGCAAATGATCAACAGGAACATGATGGGCGCCATCTCGATCAAGCGCACACGCGGCACGGTACGATCTGGCGAGGCCCAGAAGGAGCGGATACCTGCTCTGGTCAGCGCGACCAACGCCGCAAAACTGGATACGAGGAGCGCCAACAGGAGCGCCCATCCACTGCCAGGAACGGCACCGCCCGGATGCATGTCTGAGGGGCGAAGCACCGCCGTCAGCAGCGCGAATTTGGCTATGAACCCCGACAACGGCGGCAGCCCGGCGATGACCAGTGCGCACCCGATAAAGGCGACGCCAAGCAATCCCATTGTGGCCACAATGGCCGTGCCGACTTCCTCTTCGGTATGGTCCGCATCGTCATCTCCGTAAGCTTCTCGCGTGACGGCGATCACGTCAGCTCCGGGTTCGCGGCCGCGCTCGATGAGTTCGGCCAGAAGGAAGAACGCGCTGATGCCGAGGGTCGAGCTGACCAGGTAAAACAGTGCTCCACCGGTGACACTGACTTGCCCGGTCCCCGCGGCTGCCAGCACGGTTCCGGAGGATACGAGCACCGAAAAGCCGCCGAGACGGGCGGTGTCCTGGGATGCCAATGTGCCGATCGCTCCGAAGGCGATCGTCGCCAACCCACCCCATAACAACCAGTCACTGCCGAAGCCCGCTGACGCGCCACTGCCCTCACCAAAAAGCAACAGCGATAGACGCAGGATGATATACACGCCGACCTTGGTCATGATCGCAAAGATCGACGCCACCGGTGGACTCGCGGCTGCGTAGGCCGTCGGCAGCCAGAAACACAGGGGCCACATGCCGGCCTTGAGCAGGAAGGCCACCGCCAGCATGCCGGCGCCTGCTTCGAGCAAACCGCGGCTCTCCGCAGCGATTGCAGGTATCCGCGCCGAGAGGTCCGCCATATTGAGCGTCCCGGTGACGCCATAGATCAGGCTGACCCCGATCAGGAACAATAGCGACGCGACCAGATTCATGACGATGTAGTGCAACCCAGCCTTCACCCGTGCGAGACCGGAACCATGCAGCAGAAGTCCGTACGAAGCGGCCAGCAACAACTCGAAGAAGACAAACAGGTTGAAGAGATCGCCGGTCAGGAAGGCACCATTGAGGCCCATCAACAGAAACTGAAAGAGCGGATGGAAATGCGCGCCTGTCCGGTGCCAACGGGCGAGAGAGAACACGAGCGACGCCAGCGCCAGGATGCTGGTCAGGAGCAGCATGAGCCCGGAGAGCCGATCGAGAACGAGGACAATTCCGAACGGCGCAGGCCAATCGCCCAGGCGATAGACTTCCCTGATTTCGGGG
The DNA here is from genome assembly GCF_000515415.1 of Bradyrhizobium sp. WSM1417. Taxonomy (NCBI): domain Bacteria; kingdom Pseudomonadati; phylum Pseudomonadota; class Alphaproteobacteria; order Hyphomicrobiales; family Nitrobacteraceae; genus Bradyrhizobium; species Bradyrhizobium sp. WSM1417. Next base: position 3,726,606 of record NZ_KI911783.1, on the reverse strand, counting down.
TGACCCGAATCAGACATTCCGAGCAAGATCACCGCGACACAAACGAGTGCAACCGTCGTGGCGACGTTAACCGCAGCCACGATGTTGCGGTGCCGCTCTCCATTCAAGAGCAGCATGCCTGCACCGGCAAGCAGGGGCAGGACGATGGGCGCAACGACCAGATTTGCGATTCCGCTCACGCTTCAGGCTCCTGACCGTCGACGTGATCGGTCCGAGCCAGGCCGCGCGACGCGAGGAGAACGACAAGGAACAGCGCCGTCGTTGCAAAACTGATGACGATTGCAGTCAGTACGAGCGCCTGTGGTAGCGGATCAGCATGTTTCGTTGCATCCCCGATCTCTTTTGCGATCAGCACCGGCGCTCCCGTCCGCACCCGTCCCATGGCCACGATGAAGAGATTGACGGCGTAAGAGAGCAACGAAAGCCCGATGATGACTTGAAACGTGCGCGGCCTGAGGATCAGCCACACTCCGGACGCCGTAAGCGCACCTATGCCGAAGGCCAGGCTAAGCTCCATTTTACACCAACTCCTCTTTCGGTCGCTCACCGGGCGCGCGTTGCCCCGCCTGGAGCGACACGCCATAGCGACGTAGCGACTGATGCGCGATTGCGATGAGCATCAGGACCGTCGCGCCGACGACAAGCGAGAACACACCGATATCGAAGAGAAGAGCGCTGGCCGCGGGGACGCGACCGAGCAGAGGCAGTTCGGCATATGCAAAGTACGAGGTCAGGAAGGGGTGTCCGAAAACGCAGGCGGCAACTCCCGCAAACCCTGCCAGCAAGAGGCCGAAACCCATCCAACGCACCGGCATGACGTGAAGACGAGCTTCCACCCACACCGTGCCGCGAGCCATATACTGCAGGATGAACGCTGTTGCCATTGCGATGCCGGCGACGAAGCCGCCGCCCGGAAGGTCGTGCCCGCGCAAGAGAAGGAAGATGGCCACGACGCCGATCACGGGAAACAGCAAGCCCATCATCAATGCTGCAGTAGCCAGCGTGTCCTTGGCAGTGTCGCCCTTCTGTCGATCGGGATGAGCCTCGTCGTGGGCATCCTGGACATGCTGCTGTTCGGGAACGGGAATGCTTTCGGGGGCCGGACGGAAACGGCGCAAAAGCGCAAAGACGGTCAGCGCGACGACCGCAAGCACCGTGATCTCGCCGAGCGTATCGAACCCGCGAAAATCCACCAGGATGACGTTGACCACGTTGGTTCCGCCCCCCTTCGTGTATGCGTTTTCCACGAAGTATCGCGAAATGCTGTGATTGTCCGGGAGCTGCATGGCTGCCAGCGCAAGGGTGGCCAAACCGAGCCCGGCGAGGAGCGCGATGGAGAAGTCGCGAACACGTTGCCACCGAATGCTGTCGGGCGCCTCGGCCGGGCCTGGTCGCGCAATGCGTTTCGGCAGCCACCGCAAGCCGAGCAACAGGAGAACCGTCGTAACCGTCTCAACGACGATCTGCGTCAGCGCGACATCGGGAGCGGACAACCAGACGAAGCTGACGCAGGTGACGAGACCCGCGGTCCCGAGCAGTATCAGCGCCACCACCCGATGAAATTTGGCCTGGACCGCGGTCCCCACCGCGCAACCACCGCCGACCACCCAGAGTAATCCAAAGACGAGGTCGAATTCCCTCTCTGACGGTCCCGTCAGCGAGAGGCCGCGGGCGTAGAGGGGCAGCAGGGCAGCGACGAACGCCACGCCGGCCAACAGTCTCAATTGTGGTTGGAGACGCCTCGTGCCGAGATTGGTGGCGAGCCATCGTGCAAGCCGCCAGGACAATGTCACCAACGCCCAGTCAAATATCCGTTTGCCATTGATGCGTCCGAGCAAGGGCGGTCCCTCGTGCGAGAGCAGGTAGGAGCGCAGCATGACGTAGACGCCCAACCCACCGGCCATCGCTACGATGCTCATCAGAAGTTCAGGCGTAATTCCGTGCCAGAGACGAAGGCTGTACTCCGGCATCGCGGAGCCGAGAACCGCCCGGGCAGCCGTATCGAGGATCGGCGCCACAGTGAGAGCCGGCGCGACGCCGACGATGAGGCATGCCAGCACGAGCAGTTCGGCCGGAAGTCGCATCAACAGGGGCGGCTCATGTGGAACGCGTGGCAAGCCGGTTGGAGGCGGGCCGAAGAACACGTCGCGAATGAAGCGCAGCGAATAAGCAACCGTGAACGTGCTGGCGAGAGTGACGATGTACGGCAGCGCCTGATCGACGAGGGAGTTGTCATGGACCTCGATCGTCTCGGCAAAAAACATTTCCTTCGACAGAAAACCGTTCAGCAACGGCACTCCCGCCATTGCCGCGGCAGCCACCATGGCCAGCGTCGCCGTAATCGGCATGAAGGCCCATAGCCCGCTAAGGCGGCGGATGTCGCGCGTGCCGGTTTCGTGATCGATGATGCCGGCCGCCATGAACAGCGATGCCTTAAAGGTCGCGTGGTTCATGATATGGAAAATCGCCGCGATCTGCCCGAACGGGGTATCGAGTCCGGTCAAAAGTGTGATCAGGCCGAGATGGCTGATCGTCGAGTAGGCCAATAGCCCCTTCAGATCCTGCTGGAACACGGCGAGAAACGCGCCCAGAAAAAACGTGATCAGGCCGGTCGAGCCCACCAGCCACAGCCATTCATTCGTTCCACCCATCGCCGGCCAGAGCCGCACCAGAAGGAAGACTCCAGCCTTCACCATTGTTGCCGAATGGAGATAAGCGGAAACGGGAGTTGGGGCGGCCATCGCGTGCGGCAGCCAGAAATGAAACGGGAATTGGGCGCTTTTGGTGAGCGCGCCGAGAAGGATCAGAACGAGTGCGGGGACATAAAGCGCGTGCGAACGGATCGCGTTCCCGGAAGCCAGCACCTGCTCCAGGTCATAGCTGCCGACGATGTGCCCGATCAGCAGCACGCCGGCGAAGAGGCAAAGCCCACCCGTCGACGTGATCACCAGCGCCATCCGCGCGCCATCTCTCGCCGCCGCGTTGTGGTGCCAGTAACTGATCAGCAGGAATGAAAAGAGACTGGTCAGCTCCCAGAAAAAAACCAGTTGGAGCAGGTTGCCGGAGAGCACGATTCCCAGCATTGCTCCCATGAAGGCGAGCAGGAGGGAGAAGAATCGCGGAACGGGATCACTGGGTGACATGTAGTAGCGGGCATACAGCACCACCAGAAAGCCGATGCCGGTGATCAGCATGGCGAAGGCCCATGCAAACCCGTCAAGCCTCAGCACAAACGCGAGTCCAAGTTCAGCGACCCAGTCCGTCCGCCACCCGACAACGCCGCCATTCGCCACGTTCGGATAAGACGCGCCGATGAGGCAAAAAGCTGTAAGTGCGACCGCTCCAGCGAGCCACGCCTCAGCGTTGCGTGCATTGACCCGCAAGAGTGCCGCAATAAAGCTTCCTGCGAAAGGAAGGACGAGAACGGCAAGCAGGAACATTTGCGTTCATTGCCCCAGGCTGCGAGGTGGAGAGATGCTTGCGCTGATCCTCAAATGCTTAGCCGAGGCGGATCGATATCTCCACTGCTAGATTTAGCGCCCTTGTGATGGTTTGGCCCGGAAACCGCCATTTGGGCAGACACTGGCTCCGCGATCGAGCGGTTCAGATCCAGTGTGGAAGGGTGCCAGTCGCGGCGGCAACGAGGGCCGCGAGAGCGCCGAGCAACGCGTAGAATCCGCAGAGCGCGATCACCGCCAGCCACTCATCTCGACCGGCTCGGTGTCCTCAGCTGGGCTGACCTCGGAGCGGTATCGCATGTCATGGCGCCCGTTCAGTGTTCCATCGCCAGGTGCAAGCGATCGACGCCGATTAAACCGCGTGATTGTCCGACCCCCTCACTTCAAAGACGCTTCTTTGTCCCTCTCGATACTTCGCGTGTACAGGTGCTGTGCGGTTTCGTCGCAATGTTTCCAGGGAAATGAACCACTATAGTCAGAGCATCATGGCTTATGTCATCGACATTGATGCGCGCACCGCGCGTTTTGCTCTTCACGCCGGCCGCCTCCAAGCAGGCGGTTAGCCGGACGGTGTTCGCGCCGTCCGGGCTCTTTTCCAGCTTTCGTGACCTCCACTCGAGAGGTCGTCTTGAAGCAGAAGGAGTGCGCCGTGCTGCCTCTTCCAAAAATCGCACTGACCTCATCAGACTATCCGCGGCTCGAACAGCTCGCCCGCCTCGCCGTCCAAAAAGGAGATTTGGACGGGATATTCCTCATGGGCGAAATCAACCGCGCCGATATCGTCCCGGACGAAGCGGACAAGGTCCGTCCTTTCGTGACGATCGGATCATGGGTCACCCATTGCACGAATTGGGGCGTTCCGCGTCGCACCGTGCAACTGGTCTGGCCCGAGGAGTGCTGGTCGGATCCCGCCTGCATTTCGGTGTTGACCCCGCTGGGTACAGCTTTGATCGGACTGCAGGTCGGCGACCAGATGCCGTACTTCATCGCCGGATGCCTGAATGTCGTCAGGGTCCAAAGCCTGACCCCATCGGATTCAAAGGTCGTCCCACTCTTCCGGAGAGGGACGAGGCGGTCAGGCAACCCGTTCGACGACGACCCCGGACCAACTGCAGCATAGGAGCGACCAATGCGCAATTTCGAAGCTGAGAGCCGGCGAGAACAGCCCGCGTTGCCGCCGATCAAGATCACTGAGGACGAATCGCGGCGCCTCAGTTCCTTGGCCAATTCGAGCATGGATCTGTTTCCGCGAGTGGCCCATTTTCTGGCCCGAGAAATGGAACGTGCCACGGTGACGGACGAGAACAATTTGCAAGGCGTGATCAGGATGGGCTCGAGAGTGACCTATCGCGATGACGAGACGGGTGCGAGCCGAGAAATCGTGCTGGTCTATCCGCATGAGGCAAACATCGAGCTCAATCGGATCTCGGTCCTGACGCCTGTTGGAGCGGCCTTGATCGGCCTATCGCCGGGGCAGCGGATCGACTTCGAGACGCCCCACAAGCGCACCAGGGGCCTGACCGTTCTCGCGGTGTCCGAATAAGGCCCCGTACATTAAGTCAGATCGAGCGTTGCCGTCTTGCGATGTCGGCGCGAAGTCCCCAAGGCGTCGCGCCCGGATCTGGCCGTTTCCCGCGAACCCGCCGACGGTCTGGATCTCACTCGACTACAATCGGGACGGAACGTATCGGAGCAAGCCAATGCTCATTAATCCCTTGGACATTGCGGAGTATTCCCGCGCGGCAGCTTCGGTGACGGCGCAGATCAACAAATGTTCACCGGTAAAATTCCCAAAGGATACGCTTCCGGCGCAGTCGATCCGATGGCAGTTCGAGAGCGACGAACGCGCCAGGAATTCGCGGTCGAAGACATAGCTAACCCGCGCGGAGCAGTCCGGCGCGGGTGTTTTATTGCAGGACACATTGCCGAGAACGACGACCTCGTCCTCACCTATTCGGCAGCTTGCGGAACGCGCATGGCCCCCTCATCGGCAGGAGCCGTTCGCTCACCCGGCGGAAGCCCCCGCCCCTTCACCAGGCCGAAAATCGCGGGGATCACGACGAGCGTCAGCACTGTCGATGACGTCATGCCGCCGATCATGGGCACCGCAATGCGCTGCATGATCTCCGATCCGGCTCCGGTGCTCCACATGATCGGCAGCAGACCGGCCATGATCGCGACCACCGTCATCATCTTGGGCCGCACACGCTCGACCGCACCCACCATGATGGCATCGTGAAGGTCTCGTCGGGTAAAGACCCTGCCGTCAGCGCTGCACCTGGCTCTTGTCTCGACCAGCGCGTGATCGAGGTAGATCAGCATCACGACGCCCGTCTCGGCGGCAACGCCGGCGAGAGCGATGAAGCCGACCGCGACAGCAACGGACAGGTTGAAGCCGAGCCACCACATCATCCAGATGCCGCCGACCAGCGCGAACGGCAGCGACAGCATCACGATGAGGGTCTCGGTCATCGCCCGGAAGTTCAGGTACAACAACAGGAAGATGATCGTAAGCGTCACCGGAACGACGATCTTCAGGCGGGCGGCGGCGCGCTGCAGATATTCGTATTGGCCGCTCCATATCACGTAGTAGCCGGCCGGAAACTGGATGCTTTCGGTGACGGCGCGCTGCGCATCCGCGACGTAGCTCCCGATGTCGCGATCGCGGATGTCGACGTAGATGTAGGTCGCAAGCTGGCCGTTCTCCGTTCGGATCGAGGTCGGCCCGCGTGCCGGCTCAACCTTGGCCACCTCGCCGAGGGGCACGGCGCCGCCCGAAGGCATCGGCACCAGGATGTCGCTCGCGATCGCCTTGGGATTGTCGCGGAGGTCACGCGGATAGCGCATGTTCACCGTGAACCGCTGCCGGCCCTCCACGGTCGTCGTGACCGTCTGACCGCCGAGCGCGGCCGCGATGGTGTCCTGAACGTCCTGGATCAGGATGCCGTAACGGGCGAGCGCCTCGCGATCCGGAACGATCTCGAGATAATAGCCGCCGATGCCGCGTTCGGCGTAGGCCGACGACGTGCCGGGCACGGTCTTGACGACGCGTTCGATCTGCTTTGCGAGCCGGTCGATCTCGACGAGGTCCGCGCCCATGACCTTAACGCCGACCGGCGTGCGGATGCCGGTGGAGAGCATATCGATGCGCGCCTTGATCGGCATGGTCCAGGCGTTGGAGACGCCCGGGAATTGCAACGCCTTGTCCATCTCGGCGACAAGGCCGTCGACCGTAACGCCGGAACGCCACTGCTCCTTCGGCTTCAAGTTGACGATCGTTTCAAACATCTCCGTCGGTGCGGGATCGGTCGCAGTGGCGGCCCGTCCCGCCTTGCCGTAGACCGAAGCGACCTCCGGGAACGATTTGATGATGCGGTCCTGCATCTGCATCAGCTCGGCCGCCTTGGTGACCGAAATGCCGGGCAGCGTCGTCGGCATGTAGAGCAGCGTTCCCTCGTTCAGCGCGGGCATGAATTCCGTGCCGAGCTGGCGCGCCGGCCAGATTGTCACCGCAAGCACGACGAGCGAAACCAGGATGACCAGCGTCTTGGCGCGCAGAACCCCCTTGATCACGGGACGATAGACCCAGATCAGGAAGCGATTGATGACGTTCCTGCTCTCCGGGACAATCCTGCCGCGGACGAAGATCACCATCAGCGCCGGCACCAAGGTAACGGACAGCAAGGCCGCGGCAGCCATGGAGAAGGTTTTCGTGAACGCCAGCGGGCTGAATAATCGGCCCTCCTGCGATTCCAGGGTGAAGATCGGCATGAACGACACGGTAATGATCAACAGGCTGAAGAAGAGCGCGGGACCGACCTCGGATGCTGCGTCGATCAGAATCTGCACCCGGGACTGATGGGGTCTCGCCCGTTCGAGGTGCTTATGTGCGTTCTCGATCATGACGATGGCGGCGTCCACCATGGCGCCGATCGCGATCGCGATACCGCCGAGGCTCATGATGTTCGATCCCAGCCCGAGCAGTTTCATGGCGCCGAACGCCATCAGCACGCCAACCGGCAACATCAGGATCGCGACCAGCGCGCTGCGGACATGCAGAAGGAACACGATGCAGACGAGCCCAACGACGACGCTCTCCTCGAACAGGGTGTGCTTGAGGGTATCGATGGCCGCATAGATCAGGTTCGACCGGTCGTAGACCGGTACGATCTCGACCGATTTCGGCAGGCTGCTGGCGATCTCCCCGAAGCGCTTCTTGACGTTTTCGATGACGTCGAGGGCGTTGACGCCGAACCGCTGCAGCACGATGCCGCTTGCGACCTCGCCCTCGCCGTTCAATTCGGCGATGCCTCGCCGCTCGTCCGGCCCGAGCTCGACGTTGGCGACGTCCCGCAGCAACACCGGCGTGCCGTTGCTCGTCTTCAGCACGATGTTGCCGAGATCGTTGATGCTCTTGATGTAACCCCTGCCGCGGATGACGTATTCGAACTCGGAGAGCTCGACGGTGCGCCCGCCGACATCGGCGTTGCTGGCGCGGATCGCCTCACGTATTTTTTGCATGCTGATGCCGCGGTCGCGCATCCGCTGCGGGTCGAGGACCACGTTGTACTGCTTGACGAAACCGCCGATGCTGGCGACCTCGGCGACGCCATCGGCCTTGGCCAGCGCGAACTTCAGATTCCAGTCCTGGATCGTGCGCGTGTCCGCCAGGTTCAATTCCTTCGATATCACGGCGTACTGGTAGACCCAGCCGACGCCGGTCGCATCGGGACCGATGGTTGGGGTGACACCGGTAGGAAGTCTGGACGAGGCGCCGTTCAGGAATTCCATCACGCGCGAGCGCGCCCAGTAGATATCGGTGCCGTCCTCGAAGATCACGTAAACGAAGGAGACGCCGAAGAACGAGAAGCCGCGCACGACTTTCGATTTCGGCACGGTGAGCATCGCCGTCGTCAGCGGATAGGTGACCTGATCCTCGATCACCTGCGGCGCCTGCCCGGCATACTCGGTGTAAACGATGACTTGCGTGTCCGAGAGGTCCGGGATCGCATCCAGCGGGAGGTGGACCAGGGCATAGAGGCCGGCGGCGGCAGCGAAGCCGGTACCGAACAGCACGAGCAGCAGATTGCGCGCCGACCAGGCGATGATTCGGGCGATCATTTGTGATCTCCCGTTGCATGGTTAGGGCCGGCGTCGGTGGCTCGGGACGCCGCCTCGCCAAACCCCTTCAGCGCCGCCTTCAGGTTGCTCTCCGCATCGATCAGGAAGTTGGCGGAGGTAACGACCGCCTCGCCCTCCGCGAGACCATCCCGCACCTCGACGTAACCGCCGCCGCGACGACCAAGCTTGACCTCGCGCGGTTCGAAACGCCCTTCCCCTGTGTCGACGAGGACGCTCTGCCGGCTGCCGGTGTCGAGCACCGCACTGTCCTGTATCGCCAGGACGGGCGCGGCATCGGCCGTGTCGATCTCGGCATCGACGTACATGTCCGGCAGCAGCATCGCGTCCAAATTGGCAAGCTCGATCCGGACACGAACGGTTCGCGTGTCGCGGTTCACCTGCGGATAGACAACGGCGATCGTCCCGGTGAAGGTTCGGCCGGGGAAACCGCGTGCGCGCACGGCGACAGACTGCCCCACCGCGATGCTGCCGAGATCGCGCTCGGCCACGTCGACCAGCGCCCAGACAACCGAGGTGTCCGCGATCCGGAACAGCACGTCGCCGGGATTGGCCCGCATACCTTCGATCGCGCTACGCTCGAGCACGACTCCATCGCGCGGCGCAGACCAGCGTATGGTGACCGGCGAGGTGTGCGTCCTGTCCATCTCCGCGATAACCGCATCGGGAACATCGAGATTGACCAGCCGCTGTCGCGAGCCGCGGCCATACGTCTCGACGCCGCCGACCGTCTTGGAGGTGATCGTCGCGAGATATTCCGCCGCTGCGGAGGCGACCGCCGAACTGTAGATTTCCATCAGCGGCTGGCCCGCCTTGACGCGCGTGCCGGTGGTCACGTCGGCGACCTTCTGCACGAAGCTTTCGGCGCGCATCGCGATCACCGATATGCGGCGTTCATCGAGTTGGATCGTACCGGGCGCCTTCATCGCGACCCGCATCGAGCGCCGCTCGACCGGCTCGGACTTCACGCCCGTGCGCTGGATCTTGCCGGGCGACAGCTTCACGGTGCCGTCGTCGGTGTCGTCGCCTTCGTAAACGGGGACATAATCCATCCCCATCGAATCCTTCTTCGGCACCGGCGAGGTGTCTGGCAGGCCCATGGGATTGCGGTAATAGAGGATTTTCCGCGAAAACGCCTGCTGCGCCTTCGGTCCGGCCTGGACCGCCTGATCGTCGTCATAGACCGGCAGGTAGTCCCGGCCGCGCTCGTCCTTCTTCGGACCGGCAGACCAAAGCGGCGCACCGCCCGGATCGCGGTAATAGAGCGGAGTTGGCTCGGCGGCAGCCGCGGCCGATATGATCTCGGCATCGAGGAGCCCTCGCGCACGGTTCAAATGCCAGTAACCGGCCAGGGCCAGGCCGCCGCCCAGCGCAAGAGCCGTCAGGAGACGCAGCGTTTTCATGTCGTGTATCCGCGCGCCCGGGAGCGCGCATCCATGTGAATGAAAAGGGGAATGTCGGGCGCCGCCGGGGCAGCGCCCGAACGCTCACTTCGTCGCCGTGACGATCACCTTGCCGATGACGGTCTCGGGTTCGCCCTGCACCTTCGCCGATAGCGTCATCTGGTAGCGGCCGGCCATCGGCAGGTCCGTTTTGAAGGCGTACACACCGGGCTCCTTGGAGGGCAGCGGTGCGACCGCCGACTCCATTTCGGCCATCCCGTCCGGCGCCATGTCGACGCGGGTCTTGAAGACGACCGCGTCCGGCACGGGCTTGCCGGTCTGCTTGTTCGTCAAGCGAACGGCGAGCGTGACGTCTTCGCCCTTCTTCAATTGCGGATTGACCGGATCGAAGGCGTAGTCGCCGGCGCCCGCCATCGCGACGGAAGCGGCGAGCGAAAGGGTGGCGGCAAGAGCCGCGGTGCTGAATCTGGAAAGCATTGTCCTGTCCTCATGAATTGATCTATCGCCGTGGCGAAAAGCGCGCACGTCAGTCATCGTCGCGAGCAGGCATGCCGCTCGCGTCACGGGCTTTGCGAGATCAGATTCGAGGTGGTCGGAAAGGAGGACTGGCGCCGCGGAAGCAGACAACCTGGTCGGCTGGAAGGGTCATCTTGCTGGCCGCCACGGCGAGATATTCAAAAGCGACCGGTCTGACATCACCGAGCGCGATGATCCCGCCAACGCAGCAGAAGCCCATCCCGCACTTGGAGCCGCCAGTGTGGGAGCCCGTTCCCTTCATGTCGGGACAGCAATCGTCCATCGACATGTCCCCGGCGCCGCTCATGTGCATGGTGGTCGCCATGTCATCGGACGACATCGCGAGGTTCGCCGCGGACACGCCAGCCGGCAGCACCGCCAAGGATATGGCGATGGCGAATGCCAGGATGGTACGGACGAACTGCATCAATATCAGCTTTCGGGCGGAACACGGTCTCAGTACCATACTCGGGCACCGAAAACAGTCATTGATCCCGGTCAAGGGTTCGTGACCGGGGCCGGACGGCGGCCGGTCCGGCCCCAACGGACGACGGGCGGTCCGACCAGCGTCAGCGGCACCGGACCGTCAAAGCTCGGCGGACAGATCCCGGGTGCGAGCGGAGCGGCCCGGCAGCGGGTCGCAAAGTTGACCACGCCCAAAACCGAAATGGTGACACAAGCAGCACGGCTATCGAGACCGATTCAGCCCTTGGCAGTCCTCACGCGATGGGAGCGCCTGTGTCCGGCAAAGCGCGGATCATCACATTCCTGAATTGCACGTTGCCGGTGTGGCACTGCAATCCGATATGTCCCTGTCGACGGCGTCCGTCGTTGGCTTGAATTGCGTAGCTTGAGACCAATTGCCCGTTCAGGCTGACGCTTATCGCCGCGTCGGTGGCTTCGATCTCGAATGTATTCCACTGACCTGCGGGCTTCGAGGCGATTAATGAAGAGGGGGCCAGTCCATAGACGGCACCCGTTTGATGCAGCGCGCTGAAGTTTTGTCCGGTATCGACGTTGAAACCCATGTCGTCGATCTGAATCTCGTAGCCCTTGTCCGATGCGAGCTTCCAGTCATTGCCGGGATCGCTGGCATTCAGCGCAGGGAAACGGATCAACACGCCGGAATTGTCGGCACGGCCACCCGGGACGTTGGTCGTCGGATTGAAGGACAACCAATCGACCTTCAGCATAAAATTGCGGAAGACCTGCCGCGTGTACCAAAGCAGGCCCAATCCGTTCGGCTGCGCCTCCAGGATCGATCCAAAAACGGTAAGAAAGTCACCGCCGCCGGCCATCTGCCATCCCTGGCGCGAACCGGTGAATAGCGGCTTGAAGGCGAGGTCGGGAGCAACAGTTTTGCTGCTGACGATCGCATCTGCCGTTCGCCGGGCCAGCGTCGTGGCCGTGAGTGACGGATTTGCCGATCCGATGACCGGAAACAGAGCTGGTCCGGCAACGTAGGCGTTGGTGAGGTGATGAAATTTGCCGAATGAATCCGTGACGGACTGACCGGGCGACCCCATCCACAATGTGCCGGCTTCATGATGCGTCGTGCCGATCTTGTTTCGGTTGACCTTGACGTTGCGGATGTCCGCAGAATTCCCCGCCACCGCTTTTGCAAGCGCCACGCCCGCATCCTCCATCTCCTGCCACGCCTTCACGTCGGCATCCGAGGGATCGAGATTGACCCATGCGCGCGCCGTTCCGGTCCGCGGGTCGTTTTGCCAAGCGAGATTGATCCAGCTCTGCTTGCTAGCACCGGGTTGGGCACTGGGATGCCCGATCATTTGCCCGATGGCGCGCAACGTAATCGCGATCCATCCCGGGTCCTGGTTGGCTCGGAGTGCATCCAGCAGATCCAGATCGGGAACGGCCGTAAACAGGCTCGCGTCGGAGCTGCTACCTGCGCTTGCCGTGACCTGCAGGTGATACTCGTGACCATCACTCGTTGTCCCGCGCACGAGCAGCGCAGCCATCTCCAGCTCGGTCGGGTGCGCAGGCAGGCCGGGAATCGCGGAACGACGGATCTGGGCGGTGACGTCGCTGCGCAGATGCGCCATCAGATTGGAACCCATGCGCTTCGTGCCCAATGCCGGAGCCTGCAGAGAATCCAATGCAAGTCGCGTTGATTCGATGGTGCCGGCTGCCAGCACGAAAATGCAGTCGGGGGAAATCAGGGGCTGGCGAAGAAACTGCTGCTGACCATCTACCAGCAGTTCAACTTCGGTCACCCGGTTGCCGGATGTGGCCAGCCTGACCACTTGGGTTCGCGGCAAGATCATCAGATGCCGCCAAGCATCAATGTTATTCCGCCAACGCTTTCCGATGTCTTCGCGGACCGCATCGAACAGGATATAGGCGCTACTGTACTTGTCGAACGGGAAAAGCCCCGACTCGGGCGATCTGCCCTGGACGGCAAGTGGGGCCTCCTCGACGGATTGGCCGGCGCCAATGACCCCTTCAAATCGCGCGCTCAATTTTTCGAACAGCGACCCTGAAATGTAGTCGGTGGTGGGCTTCACGCCCATTTCGATTTCGACGGCCTCGTAATTGGCGAGCAGATAGCTCGCCGCATCTGCCGGCCAGGCGACCTCATCTGCCGGTCGCGCGCCGAGATCGGCGGGAGTGAGGCGCGGCGACCAGCCTCCCCAGTACAGGGATCGACCGCCGATACAGTAGGCCATTCCCGGAAAATCCTGGCTGCTGTGCCAAGGATGGCCCCAGACGATATTTTGCGGGCCCGGGTCACTTGCATTGCTGTTGACCACCTGCTCGGCCGGCCCGCCGAGCGCAAGGCGAGGCAGGTTTTGCACGTGCGTGGGTACCAGGAACGACCCTGGATCCAGCAACAACACCCGAAGGCCAACGCCCTCGCCGCGCCGATAGAGCTTCTCGGCAATGTAACCGCCGAACATGCCCGCACCAACAACGACGACATCAAAGGGATCGCCACCATTGTTCGCAACTTCGTGCCACGTGCTGCAGCACCAGCGACCGAGAACGTCGTACGAAAACGCCGTCTGCTGGACATCAGTGAGAACGTTCGCATCGGGATTGAGGCGTGGCAGCATGGCATGCTCCTATTCGTCCCCGAAACAGGATTACATCGCCTCAATCACTGCGCTTATGAAGAGCTTCACACAATCCGACCAAACAGGTCTGCAACCCGTTTGATCACCCATTGAACTCTGCCCCAAATCGGCAGAGCGACGGCATCCATTTCCGCGGCGACCCGCCTCAGACCGCTCGGGGACACCATTGTGCATATCGCCAGCTGATCCCGACCTATCTGCGCGAGCCCTCAGCGATCACTTGTGCGGCAAAGACGAGCATGATAGCAGGAGCTATCGGGTCAAATACAACCGCCCGACCAGCTTTCGAGCCAAGCGTTGTTTCGCTCCTTTATGGAGGTGAAACATGTCTTGCGACAGCACCACTGGCTCAATCTGCACATCCAACGCAGCCTTCGTTCCTTCTCCAAACCCTGGATGGTTCTGGAAACTCACGCTCGCGCTGCTGGACGGCATCACACGGCGACGCCAATACGACGAGCTTCTCGAACAGGACGACCGGCTTCTCGCTGACATGGGCTTATCGAGAACAATCGTTGGGGAGGCTCGACGGTGTTACTTCTCAGGTTGGCGCGACGACCGGTGATTGTCATATCCTGTCGATGAGCGGTCACACCTCAGCGTGAAGGCGGCGCGTCTGCTCATCCCTGTGGATCAGACGGCCGCCCGGCTCGCGAACAACGCCTCAGAAGTCCAGCTTGTCGCGTATGGCGTCAATTCCGGCTTTCGCGCACGCTTCGTCCGCGTCGCCGCCCGGCGCGCCGGACACGCCGACCGCTCCGACCAGGGAGCCGCCGGCTTCGACGATCAGTCCTCCGGCGATGACGACCGCTCCGGGAAGGTTGCGAATGCCCGCCTGCATCATGCCCGGCTGGCTGATCGCATTCAGCTCGGTCGTGCTGGTCTTGAACGAGGCGGCCGTCCACGCCTTGCCTGCTGCCGTCGAGGGCGTGTGAGGGCCTGCAAAGCGGTCGCGCAACATCACTTGCGTGACGCCAAAGCGATCGACCACGGCAACTGCAACCTGGTATCCGCGGGTCCGGCAGTTCGCCAACGCAGCGCGCGCAAGATCGAGCGCCAGTTCGGGACCGAGCGATTTGTAGGCGACCAAGCTTTCCTCCGCCCGTACCGGGTAGATGGACGCAATCAGCAGGGCCGTCGCGACCGACAGGCATCGAACGTTCATGACAATCTCCGGCATAGGTGACCAAACGCCTATTTGATCTCACCATATGTCAGATCGTCGAACAGGGTCACGCTATCTGCCTTGGTCCACAGGCCGATCATGCCCGCGTCCGCAATGGTGGCGTCTTCCACCTCGAACAATTGCTTGCCGTCATAGCTCACCTTGAACCGACGTCCCGCGAAGTCGCAGCGCAGCAGGTGCCATTGCCCGGATGACACCGGCGCGCTGACGCCATAGCCGCCTCTGCGACCCACGATCTCCAGTGATGTTCGAACGCCATCGACCGTCTTGTACAGCACGACATTGTCCTCCAGCGCGTTCGCCCGGACCACGTAGTAATTGTCGGCATCCTTCGCACGCCAGATGACTCCCGCCGCGCGGTCCTCCGAGCCTGCGACGGCCTTGAATTTCACCTCGACGAAGCCGTCACGGATGGACGTATCGCGTTTGATAGCGAGGGGAAAAGTTGCGCGGCCGGATTGCTTGAGAACGTTCCGCTTGCTTGGCGCTGTGGACTCGGCCTCCACGGTCCATTTCGGCTGTCCCTTGCCGGTCATCGTCAAAGTCCACCCGTCGGGCGAAGTTCCGGCAGCAGTGTTGTCGAAATTCAAGGTCTCGGCCATGGCGTTCCCTCCCATTAACAAAGCCAGCATGCATGCCAGCGCAAGCTTGCCCATGAGCTTGTCCAAGAGCTTGTTCATGAGCTTGTTCATGAGCTTGTCCATGCATCAGCCCTTCGTGCTCGCCGTCTTGTCGAGCGCTGCGCGGAGGCCCTCGGCGAGCTTGACGGCATCGTCATTGGCCCAGAAGTGCATGAAGAAGAGCCGCGGCTGTTCGTCCAGCATGTGGCTGTGCAGCGCCGTTACCTCGATGCCGTGGGTCCGAAGCGCCAGGATGACGGGGTTCACCTCGTCGCTGGTCAGCACGAAGTCGCCGGTGATGGCCGCCCTCCCCGCGCCCGTTGGCTGGAAATTGATGGCGATCGCGACGCCCATCGCGGCGACGGGCGTCAGCAACATGCCGTCTTGCGTGATCGGATCGCGCCGCTTCACGTTGAACTGGTAGACGCCGCCGTTCGCTTTCCCGTTCACTCCGATGATCTGGTCGAGCTTCGCGGTGTCGAGGTCGATGGCGGGCGGCGGGCTCGCCGGCGCCGTGACCGTCAGCGGGGTCTTGCTTTCGGCAAGCCCATCATGGATCGCCAAGGCCAGTTTGACGGCGTCGCCGTGTCCGGCGATGTGCATGTAGAACGTGGCCGGACTCGCACGCAGCAGATGATTGTGTACGGCGGTGATCTCGAGCCCGCTCGCGATCATCTTCGCCATCACGGGATTGATCTCGGTCTCGAGCAGCACGAGGTCGCCCATGACCATGGCACCGCCATGCGCAGGCTTGAACGCAAGCCAACCGCCCAGCGCCAGCGCCGGCCTGATCGAAATCCCGTCCAGAGTCACGGAGAGATCGCTACGGGGAAAACCGTAGCGGCGGACGTCGTCCGAGATGGCGGGCTTGCGCCCCAATGTCTCGTCCACCTTCTGCCATTCGGCGTCTTGCGCGTATGCGGGGACGGGACCGAAACGAAATGCAAGAAGGCAGGCGCCGACCATGGCCCAGATGTTTCTTTTCATCGTCCTACTCCTCACCTTCAGTTTCGCTCTTTGACCTGGCCGCTGCTGTCGACGACGAGCGTCACCGCCTTGCCGTTCTTCACCGCCTTGGCGGTGATGCCTTCGGCCGTCGACTTGATATCGCTCACCTGCGCGTAACCGGCCGCCTGGATCCTGGCGACGAGTTCCTCCTGCGTCAGAGCGTGCACACTCGACAGCCCGCCCGCGACCGCGAGCAACAGGACCGTGCGGAAGATTGTTCGTGTTCGCATGATCGTTCTCCTGGTTTGTCCTGCCCCAGGTGAAGTCCGTTTCGCGATCCTCCCCTACGCGATGCCCACAAGGCGGAGGCCGCGGGCATCGGTGCGCACAGCGATGCAACCGGCGCGGACGCCGCGCCGAAAAGTCGAGCCAGTGTGACGGATGAAATCGGGGATGTATGATGACATGCTGCGCCCTTCGTGATCAGGACGCGATGCTTGGGCATGTCGCCTCACGGGGAGATCGCACGTCCCCGAGCCCCAAGTAAAAACCCGAGGGCGGGGGCTGTCAACGGGCGCGTGCTTCGGGCGGCCCACCGAAGTCGCCGGCGGCCGTCACAAAGAGTTCACCGCTCCGCGGAACCGCGCCAGCCACGTCTTGAAACTCGCGGACGGGCTCGCTACTGTCCTTGTCGTGGGGACAAAGCAGACTCCCCGTGAGGCCTCGGTCCAAGCTCTGCGCAGCACGCCATTTGTGGAGCTTGCGCATGGACACCGAACGACACCCTTCTCACCAACACACCGTCGCCATCCTCTCACGCGGAGACGCTGCCGCGCGGCGGGACGTGACGGCGCAAAACAGCCGCTTCGCGCACCTTTTCGAAGCGCTCGCCGCCGTCGGCATTGAAGCCCGGCCGGCGATCTATGACGAAAGCTACGCCGAGGAGGTCCGTGAACAATTGCTCGCGGTGGACGGCGTGCTAGTCTGGGTTAACCCCATTCAGGACGGTCGAAGTCGCATTGGCCTCGACGCCTTGCTGCGCGATGTCGCCGCACGGGGCGTGTGGGTCAGCGCTCATCCGGAGGTCATTCTCAAGATGGGCACCAAGGAGGTACTGTATCGTACCCGCTCGATGGGCTGGGGAAGCGACACGGCGCTATATGAAACCGCTGCGGCGATGCGCGCCGAGTTACCGACGCGGCTCGCCGCTGGTCCGCGCGTGATCAAGCGCAACCGGGGCAATGGCGGCCAAGGCGTCTGGAAGGTCGAGAGTCTGCCGACCTCCTCCATGATAAAGGTGCTGGACGCGACCAAGGACGCGCCTGAGGAACTGACACTGGATGATTTTCTCCGTCGCTGCGCGGAGTATTACGAAAATGGCAGCGTGGTCGATCAGCCATTCCAGCCTCGCCTGAGCGAGGGCGTCGTACGTTGCTACATGGCGGGCGATCGCTGCGCCGGCTTCGGCTATCACAAGGTCAAAGCCCTGATCGACTCGCCGGCCGCACGCGCCGAGGCCGGACCACGGCTCTATTCGTCCAACGCAGACCCGCGCTTCCAGCGGCTGCGTCGGTTGATGGAAGATGAGTGGACGCCGGAGCTGACCTCGTTGCTAGATATCGCGCGAGATGACCTGCCAATGATCTGGGACGCCGACTTCATGCTTGGCCCGGTCCTTCCCGACGGGACCGACAGCTATGTCCTCGGTGAGATCAATGTCAGCTCGGTGCATCCTTATCCGGACGAGGCGCCGGTGGAGATCGCGAGGCGGGTTGCCGACCGGCTCCAGCGCAAGCTTTGACATATGCTGACGGTCCGCGCGCTCAAGCGCTTGCACATCTCCGTTTCATTCGACTTGCAGGACGGCGAATGCGTCGCCCTGCAAGGGCCCTCCGGCGTAGGCAAGACCCAGCTGCTTCGCTCGATCGCGGATCTCGATCCCAACGAAGGAATGGTCAAACTGGACGGAACGCTCAGGGAGGCCATGCCCGCCCCGGCCTGGCGTAGGCGAGTGACCTACCTCGCTGCCGAGCCGGGCTGGTGGTCGGAGACCGTACAAGATCACTTCGATGGCTGGGATGATGCCTTGCCATTGGTCACGAGACTGGGGTTACCGCGCAGTTGTGGTCCCTGGCCGATCCAAAGACTTTCGACCGGCGAGCGACAACGGCTGGGGCTGGTGCGGGCGCTGATGCTGCGGTCGCGCGTTCTTCTCCTGGACGAGCCGACTTCGGCCCTCGATTCGGCATCGACGGCGGCCGTGGAATCCTTGATCGCGGAACGCATTTCGAATGGAACGAGTGTCGTCTGGAGCACTCACGACAACGCCCAGGCCCGCCGCGTCGGGTCGAGGGTCCTTGTGATGAATGCCGAGGGCGGAATCGAGGAAAACGGGCCGTGAGTTACATTCACTTGGCCTACGGCGATTTGGTTCTGCCCGCGCTCCTTGTCGTCATGGACGGCGCTCTCTCGCTTGCTCTTCGCCTCAAGCTTGAAAAGCAGCTGGCCATCGCCACCGTGCGAATGGTGCTTCAGCTGGTGCTCGTCGGATACGTATTGACGTTCCTGTTCGCCGCGGTCTCGCCGCTCTGGACCGCCCTCGCCGCCTTCATCATGGTTCTGTTCGCATCACGGGAAATCGTCGCTCGGCAAAAGCGACGCCTGCCGGGTATCTGGAGCTATGGCTTGGGAGCGGGATGCATGCTGCTCGCGGCCGGCACCGTCACGATGTTCGCGCTTCTGACGGAGCTACGTCCGGATCCGTGGTATCATCCGCGCTATGCGCTGCCATTGTTGGGCATGATCCTGGGCAACACCATGACAGGAATAAGCCTGGGCCTGGACGTGCTGACGAATACACTGGTGCGCGAACGAGCAGCCGTCGAAGCTTGCCTTGCTCTTGGCGGGACCAGGTATCAGGCGTTGCTGCCGGTCCTGCGGGACGCATTGAGAAGCGGCTTCACGCCAATCATGAACAGCATGGCCGCGATCGGCCTTGTCTCTTTGCCGGGGATGATGACCGGTCAAATCCTTGCAGGCGTCGAACCGATCGACGCCGTCAAGTATCAACTCTTGATCATGTTCTTGATCGCCGGCGGGACGGGATTGGGAACGCTCGCTGCCGTGATGGGAGGCGCTCGCCTTCTCACCGATCACCGGCATCGATTATGCCTCGATCGAATTTCCACTGCCGAGTAGAATTGCGCGACCTCACATCGACTGCGCCCGAACAGACTGGCCCTTCCGTGCCCACAGCAGCGCCAGCGGCCCCAGCGCAATCCCAGCCGCGAGGACGATGAATGCCAAGAGCCAGCCGGTCGCGCTCTGCGGGCCGCCGGCTGCGTCGAGCGCGGCGCCGGTGCCCCAGGCGCCGACCGCCGACAGGCCGAAGCCGACCGTCGAATGCAGGGCCAGGGTCGCGCCGCGATGTTCGGACACAGCCGCCGCCGACATGCCGGCGGTCAATGCGCCCGAATCCGCCGGCACGGTCAGGCCATAGGCAAGCAGCAGCAGCGCGAGCACCCATGCCGGGGCCGTCGCGTTGAGCCCGATGACCAGCGCGACGCAGGCCGACGTGATCATCACGACCGTGATCGCGCGATGACGGCCGAATTTCAGGGCGGCCTCGTTGCCGAGGATGCTGGCCGGCATCGAGATCACCGCAAAGCAGAAACTCAGCACGACGGGGCTCAACCATGACGGCGCGCCTTGGTGGGCGACGACGAAGGTCCAGAACCCGACCAGCCAGGTGCGGATACCGTAGAGCTCGAAGCAATGGGCGCCGTAACCGAAGATGTATCCGAGCGCCTCGCGGTTGGCGAAGACGGGCGCGAAGTTCAAGAGCCGTCCCGCCTTCGGCGCGGGCCGCTGCGCCTGCATCAGAAGACACGCGACGACCATTGCGATCGGACCGAAGCCGGTGACAAGAAAGGCGGCCCGCCACCCCCAACGGTCGGCGATCACTTGCGCGATCAGGAACGACAGGCCGACGCCGACCGAGAAGCTCGACGTATACAGCGTGACGGCGCGCGAGGTGTCGCCGGCGGGAAGCCGGTCCGTCAGCGCCTTCAGGCCCGGCATGTAGGCGCCGGCAAATCCAAGTCCTGCCAGGGACCAGATCGCGGTCGCGGACCAAAACCCTTGCGCGAAGAGTCCGAACGCGATGGTCGCCAGCCCGCTGACGATCGAACCCCAGAGCAGGACGAGCCGTGCGTCGATACGGTCAGTCAATGTCGTCAGCACGGGCACGGCGAGCATGTAGCCGAACGCGTAACCGCTCGCCATCAAGCCGCCTTCGGCCGCGGAAAGCCCCCATGCCGGCATCAGATGCTGCGCCAGATTCGCGGACAGCGTCACATGCGGCAGCAGATTGCCGACCTGGCCGATGCACATCACCGCGATCAGAGACCGGCCGCTCAAGTTACGAATGCTGTCCTCCCGCCCCCCTGACACGGCGCACCCACCACAATGGGCAACTCTCCGGCTTCAGCTGCAAGACCCAAATTCATGAACAACCGCAGCCCGAAGCGCCGGCCTTCTTTGCCGCTTCGTCGGCGGCGCAACACGCCGTTGGTTCCTGCTTCGCCGGCCCACCGCAACATCCTGATGCGGCTCCGGCGGCTTCCACGCCACCGCGCGAGCAGACGCCGGTCTCCGGCAGCACGAGCTCCACCCTTGCGGCGGCTTTCTTGTCGCCGGCGAGATCGGCCGCAATCGAGCGCACCTGCTCATATCCCGTCATCATGAGAAAGGTTGGCGCGCGGCCATACGACTTCATGCCCGCCATGTAGAAGCCCGGCTCGTCGTGCGCGAGCTCGCGCGCGCCGTGCGGGCGCACCGTCCCGCAGCTGTGCTCGTTGGGATCGATCAGCGGTGCCAGGGCCACCGGCGCCTCAATGGCGGGATCGAGCCGCAGGCGCAATTCGGACAGGAACGAAAAGTCGGGACGAAAGCCCGTCGAGACGATCAGCTCGTCCACGATCACGCTCCGTCCACCGCAGCCCGAGCCGGCCGCGATCTCGAGGCGGCCATCGGAGTCCGACAGATGCGTGACGCCGAATTCCGTTTCGACCCTGATCTTCCCGGCTGCAACGAGCGCGGCGAACGCGCTGCCGAGCTCTCCGCGTGCAGCGAGCTTGTCATTCCGGCCGCCGCCAAACGCCTTGGCGGGATCGGCGCCGCGCAACAGCCAGATCGCTTGCGTCCCCGGCACCTCGTCCGCGAGATGCACCAGATCGATCAGGGTGCCCACCGCGGAGTGGCCGGCGCCGAGCACCGCAACGGTCTTGCCGGCATATCTGGCGCGGCCGGCACCGCGGACGTCGGGCATGCCATAGGCAATGTGGCCGGCACATTCACGCTCGCCGATCGCGGGCAGACCATTACCTCCGGCCGGATTGGGCGAGAACCATGTGCCTGACGTATCGATCACGGCATCCGCGCGCAGTATTTCAGGACCTTTGCCGTTCTGGTAGCGGATTTCGAAAGGCGCCTGCTCACGCCCTTTGGTCTTCCCCTTGTCGAAGCCGACGCGGCTGATGGCCGTGACGCGGCTGGATGTCCGGATCGCCTCACGCAATGGCGTTCGCGTCGCAAGCGGCGTCAAATATCGATCGAGCAGCTCGCCGCCGGTCGGATAGGCGCTCGGGTCCGGCGAATTCCATCGCGTTGGCGCGAGCAGACGCGCTGCGGCCTTGTCGATATTGTACTCCCACGGCGAGAAGAGCTGGACCTGCTGCCACTGGCGCACCGCGTGCCCCGCTTCGGATCCTGCTTCCAGAACGATGGGTGACATGCCACGCTCCAGGACGTGCGCAGCTGCTGCGAGGCCGACAGGCCCTCCCCCGATGATGGCGACCGTCTTAGCGTTCATTCGGCTTCTCCCATACTTCTAGAATCATCGAACAACTCGAGTCAAAAAAGATCACGCCGCCGTTTGCGTCGTCTTGCATCCAACTTCGTCTGCGCAGCACTCCGCCGCCAGGAAATCGACTAGGCCCCGCATCGCGTCGAAGTTCGCGTGGCAGATCAGTGTCGTCGATTCCCGAACCTGGCTGACGAGCCCGACCGAGACCAAGGTCTTGATGTGATGCGACAGCGTCGAGGCCGGGATCTTCAGCTTGTCCTGCAAGCGACCGACGGGCATGCCGGAGTGCCCGGCCCGGACCAGGGCCCGATAGATCTGAAGCCGGGTCCGGTTTCCCAGAGCCTCCAGGCGTGCTGCTGCGTCGTCGATCTTCATGGAGCGCCATCATACGCCAATTACCCCCGCAGTCAACGGTATTTCTGGAATATTGGAAATACGGTGGCCGCGTTGGGATATTCGATTGCGATAGATCTGCATAACTAGTTTTATAGTTGTAATTCGTTCGAGTTTAAGGTATGCGGACAGGCATGAACCGTAAGATCGCCGCGCGCTGCTTGGCCGAATTGGGCAATTTGACCCGACTGGACATTTATCGGCTGCTGGTACGGGCCGGGCCGCGGGGCCTCAACATCACCGATATCCAAACTCGCCTCGAGGTACCGGCATCGACGCTCGCCTTTCATTTGCGCGGGCTGGTCAGCGCAGGTCTGGTCGCCCAGGAAAAAAATGGGCGTACGGTGACCTGCCGCGCTCAATACGATCGCATGGACGGAGTCGTGGAATTCTTGCGCGAACATTGCTGCGAGGGATTCGAGAGTGATTTGGCGACCACGCGCCGAGCGAGCTGATCCCTCGCGGATGGCGAGTCCCCAAAGATCGGCTCTCCACTACGGCTGGATCATATTGGGCGCCGGCACCTTCGGCTCGTTCATGACGCTGCCCGGCCAAACGGCGGGCGTTTCAGTCTTCTTCGAACCCATCACAGCCGATCTTGGTATCTCACGCACATCGGCTTCGGTGGCCTATGCATTTGGAACGCTTGCGGGAATTCTGCCGGCCCCACTGATCGGTCGCTGGATCGACCGCCGCGGACCTCGCCTGACGGCGACCATCATCGCCGGCGGTCTTGCCGTAGCCTGCGCTCTGATGGCGACTATTCAGTCCACGATGACGCTGCTCATCGGTTTCGCACTCTTGCGCGGCGCCGCCATCGGCGGCCTGAGCCTCGTCAGTCAACAGGTCGTCAATCTCTGGTTTGTGCGGCGGCGCGGGATCGCCGCTGCGGCGGCCAGTCTCGGGCTCGCGGCCGGCTCCATGATCTTTCCGGGACTCATTGATGTACTGATCTTGCACTACGGTTGGCGAGGTGCCTACATCGCGCTTGCCGGAATTGTCGCACTTACCATTCTGCCGGTCGCTGCCGCGCTGTTTCGCGATCGGCCGGAAAAATTCGGCCTCAGCACGGACGCCGGGCTCGTGCCAGCCTCAGAACATCCACGGGCGGAGCCATCGTTTACGCGCGAACAGGCGCTCCGTACGGGCGTATTCTGGTTGCTCTGTGCGGCAGGCTTTCTGACCAACGCCATCGGCACCGCTCTCCTACTCAATCACTTCTCACTCATGCGGACGGCGGGGATCGCACACAGCAGCGCGCTGCTCCTGTTGTCGCTACTCGCCGGTGTTCAGGCTGTTGCCACACTCGGTACCGGATTTCTGGTGGATCGCTATGAACCGCGGCACCTGGTGCCACTTTCGATGTCCATGCTTGCGCTGGCGTCGGCCCTCCCTGTGTTTGGCAGCGGAAGCGCCATAAGTGTATTGTACGCGCTGAATATCGGTGCGGCGTACGGCTCGCAACAAGCGATAAACGCAGCCGGCTACGCGCAATACTTCGGCCGAGATCATCTGGGCGCAATCAGGGGCGCGTCGTCCGTCTTCGGGATTGCCGGCGCCGCGTTCGGCCCACTGCCTTTTGCGGTTAGTGTCGACTGGACGGGAAGTTATGCGGCCGTCCTGATCGGCTGCTGCGCACTGTGTATTGTCTGCGGCGCCGGGGCACTTGCCGTCAAACGCCCCTCCTCGGCCGCGGAGCCGAATCCAAAGGGAAGGTAATGACCCTTGCCAATAGCGCCTTGTGACGCGAGGCCGACTATCGGGATTTCAGATTGACAAGGCTTCTATATTTCCATCAATCTGGATATATGGAAACCGAAGAAGCAGTCCTCGCGCTCGCAGCCCTGTCCCAGTCGACCCGTCTGGAGGCGTTCCGGACCCTCGTCAGGCACGAGCCCGACGGGCTTGCGGCCGGCGATCTCGCTCGCCTGCTGGAAGTCCCATCGAATACGCTGTCGGCGCATCTGTCGATCCTGACACGCGCGCGCCTTGTCACCTCCGAGCGACACAGCCGCTCGATCGTCTACCGCGCCAACCTTGCCGAATTCCGCGACGTCGCGGTCTTCCTGCTGCGAGATTGCTGCGGCGGGCGGCCGGAAGTTTGCGAGCCGGTCGTCGAGAGCCTTCAGGCCTGCTGCTCGCCAAAACGAAAGGAGCGAAGCCGTGCCTGAAGAACAGGATTGCTGCCTTTGTGAACCTCCGCTGAGGAGCATCGACAAGCTGTCCCTTGGCACCAAGCTGCGCGAGATCGGCCGCTCCGATGGCGCCTCCCTTTGCAATAACGATGTGGCCTAGCCCATGGGATTCTTCGAACGATACCTTACTCTCTGGGTTGCGTTTTGCATCGTGGCCGGCGTCGCGCTGGGACATGTCATGCCAGGCTTCTTTGCTGCGGTCGCGACCGCTGAGGTTGCCAAGGTCAACCTGCCGGTTGCGGCGCTGATCTGGCTCATGATCGTGCCGATGTTGCTGAAGATCGATTTCGGCTCGTTGGCCCAGGTCCGCGAGCATTGGCGCGGCGTGGGCGTGACCCTTTTCATCAATTGGGCCGTAAAACCATTCTCGATGGCGCTGCTGGGCTCTTTCTTCATCGGCCATGTGTTCGCACCAATGCTGCCGCCGGGCCAGATCTCGTCCTACATCGCGGGCCTGATCCTGCTGGCCGCCGCGCCTTGCACCGCTATGGTGTTCGTATGGTCCAACCTGTGCGAAGGGGAGCCTCACTACACTTTGAGCCAGGTCGCGCTCAACGATTTGATCATGGTCTTCCTGTTCGCACCGCTCGTGGGACTGCTGCTCGGGGTGGCCTCCATCAGCGTCCCCTGGGGCACATTGCTTCTGTCAGTCTTGCTATACATCGTGGTCCCCGTGATCGTCGCGCAAGTGTGGCGACGAGTGCTGCTGCAAAAGGGCGGCGATGCTTTGGCCCGCAGCCTGCGAACGCTGCAACCTCTTTCTCTCGTTGCGTTGCTGGCGACGTTGGTTCTCCTGTTCGGCTTTCAGGGAGAGCAGATCGTCAGGCAGCCGGGCGTGATCGCGATCCTCGCAGTGCCGATCCTGGTCCAGGTTTATTTCAATGCGGGCCTGGCGTATTGGCTCAGCCGGAGGTTTGGCGTGGCCTGGTGCGTCGCCGCTCCAGCAGCGCTGATCGGCGCGAGCAACTTCTTTGAGTTGGCAGTGGCGGCCGCGATCAGCTTGTTTGGCCTGGACTCCGGCGCAGCGCTTGCAACTGTGGTCGGCGTTCTTGTCGAGGTGCCGGTGATGCTATCCGTTGTCCGCATCGTGAAGGCGACCAGAGGCTGGTACGAAGCAGGCGCCGGCAAGGCGGCCACTGCGGTTGAGGTCCGATCATGAGCGTCACGATCTATCACAACCCCGCCTGCGGCACCTCGCGCAACACGTTGGCGATGATCCGGCAGAGCGGCGTCGAACCCCTCGTCGTCGAATATCTGAAGACGCCACCATCCCGCGAAAAGCTCGTCGAGCTCGTCAAGGCTCTGGGCATCTCCGTTCGCGAGTTGCTGCGGGAGAAAGGCACGCCCTACAAGGAGCTCGGCCTTGATGACCCGAAATGGTCGGACGACGAGCTGATCGAGCAGATGCTCGCGCACCCCATCCTGATCAACCGTCCGATCGTGGTGACGCCCAAGGGCACACGCCTGTGCCGTCCCTCGGAAGCCGTGATCGATCTCCTGGATAATCCCGTCGGCCGGTTCGTGAAGGAGGATGGCGAGGTGGTCGAAGCGCGATAGCGCTTATTTGGGATCAGATCTTCGGGATCTTCGCCCGCTCCACCACGCCGGTCCATTTGCTGATCTCGGTCTCGATCAGCTTCTTCATGTCCTCCGGCGAGCTGCCGCGAACCTCGCCGCCGACGGCGGTCTCCAGACGTTGCTTGAGGTCGGGATCCCTAAGAGCGTCCAACGTCGCCGCATTGAGTGCGGCCATGATGGCGGGCGGCGTTCCCTTCGGGGCCAGCAGGCCGGCCCAGGTGCGCACGTCATATCCCTTGATACCAGCTTCCTGAACCGTCGGCACATCGGGCAACAATGCGGTGCGGGTCGGCGAGGTCACCGCCAGGCCGCGGATCGCGCCCGCCTGTATCTGCGGGGCGAGCAGGACCGGCGTGCCGACGATTACCGGAATCTCTCCGCCGAGCAGCGCGGTGATCGATTGAGAATCGCCGCGATAAGGCACGTGCACGATCTCGACGCCGGCGGCTGCGTTCAACAGCTCGCCTGCAAGATGATGGGTGCTGCCGAAACCGACCGATCCGAAGGAGAGCGCACCGGGCTTCTGCTTTGCCATGGCGACGAGCTCGCCCAGCGATTTTGCCGGGTAGTCGCTGCGCACGGCGATGACGAGCGCGTAATAGACCAGCGTCGAGATCATCTCGAAACTCTCGGCCGGCTGGTATGCGAGACTCTTGTAGGTCGCCGCGGAAATGGCGTGAGCGCCGGTGACGAGCCCGATCGTGTAGCCGTCGGGCGCCGCTTTCGCGATGGCATCCGCGGCGATGTTGCCGCCGGCGCCGGGCTTGGCCTCGACGATGGTCGGTTGTCCGAGCTTTTTCGAGAGCCCGTCGGCGATGATGCGCGACAGCGTGTCGGCCGCGCCCCCGGCGGCAAATCCATGCAGCAGCCGGATCGGGCGCGACGGATAATTGTCGGCCGACGCCGGAGTGGTTGCGAGACAACCGCCAAACAGAAAAATCGCCGCAGCAAGCCGCTTCATCCTTCGCATGGATGCGTCCTCCCTTTTGATTGTTCTATCGTTGGCCGCGACGAGGCGGCGTTCTTCAAGTCGAGTTTGAATCCGCTAACGGGCGAACTCCGTGCATTCAGGCGATGGCGGCATGCCCCAGACGTCGCGCGGCAGACCGACCCAGACTTTTGGCCGCTGCGGTCGATCGCGATGCCAGGGACGCGGCTCGAAATAGCCGAGCGCCTCGTCGGTCATGCGGTCGAGGTCGTGGAACAGCTCGACCAGATGCCCGTCGGGATTGCGATGATAGATCGCCGTGTTGTGGCCGGGGCCGTGACGTACCGGTCCCCAGAGCACCGGGAGCTTATGTCGGGCGAGATGATCGCACGCCTGCTGCATGTGGGTCGGCCCCCGCAGCTCGAACGCGACATGATGCAGGCCGCGGCCGGGCGCGCGCGCGAAGTTCAGCGTGTGATGTTCATAGCCGCTGCGCATGAAGACGAAGCGGTCCTCGATCCAGTCGGAGACCCGCAGGCCCATCATGTTCGCGTAAAACTCAGAGGCCGCGCGCGGATCGGGCGTGCGAAGGGCGACATGGCCGAGCTTGCTGACGGCAAGCGCACCGATGCGCTCCTGCGCGGGCGTCGGCTTCCAGCCCTGGATCAACTCGAAGCGTGTGCCTTCGGGATCGCTGAACGACAGCGAGTTGGAAACGCCAGGCAGGGGATCGCTTTTCAGTTCGGGTCGCAGATCGGCCTGCTTCAGCGCGGCGCCCAGCGCCTCGATCTGGACATCAGGAGATATCTCGAAGGCAATGCTCGTCAGCGCCACGTCGCCGGGTTCGATCACCAGCGAAAGCTGCTCGGAATCGTTGGCGAGGAAGCTGCGGTTGCCGTCGCGGCCGACGAGGCCAAGACCGATCACGGCGCGGTAATAGTCGAGCAACCGCTCGGGATCGGGCGAGGCAAAGCTCGCGTGACGAAGCCGGGTGAAGCGTGCAATGGGTGCTTGTGTCGTCATCGTGCAATCCACCCCCTCATGGCGTCATGATGATCTTGCCGAGCGCCGAGCCTTGCTCGAGCAGCGTGTGGGCCTGCCTGACCTCGTCGAGCTTCAGGACCGCCGAGATGGCCGGCTTGATCGCATTGCGGCTCAGCGCGTCGATCACGTTGCGCATGAGCGCGCGACGCCCGTCGCGATCGTGGTCGTAGATGTGGAAGGAGAAGCAGCGTATCGCCGGGCAGATGTCGAGATGGTCTCGCATCGCCGCCATCAGGTTTTCTTCCGGCAATCCTGCGAAGGCGTTGTACGACAGCAGCGTCCCCCATTTGCCGAGCGCGCCGAGATAGCCGGTGAACTCGGGCCCACAGACGTGATCGAGCACGAGGCCGACGCCCTCGCCATTGGTCAGCTCGCGGGTCCGCGCCA
Organism: Bradyrhizobium sp. WSM1417; assembly: GCF_000515415.1. Lineage (NCBI taxonomy): Bacteria > Pseudomonadati > Pseudomonadota > Alphaproteobacteria > Hyphomicrobiales > Nitrobacteraceae > Bradyrhizobium > Bradyrhizobium sp. WSM1417. The sequence goes on along the minus strand of NZ_KI911783.1, from coordinate 3,697,850 downwards.
CCACGTCTTCGCGGCGGTAGTAGATGACATGATCGGCGCCGTTGCCGCGCGCGAATGCGGCCTTCTCGTCGGTGGAGACCGTGCCGATGACATTCATCTGCGCGAGCTTGGCGAGCTGCACCAGCGCGGTGCCGACACCACCGGCAGCCCCGATCACCAGCACGCTCGCCGGTGCACGCGGATGGCGGCACTCGTGCAGCAGCGCGTAGGCGACCTGATAGTTCGACAGGCACACGGCCGCTTGCAGATCGACATTGTCGGGCAGCACGTGAATGGCGTCCGCGGGCGCGACCACATAGTCGGCGTAGCAGCCGCCGCGCTGCGGCAGGTCGCGCGCGCTCAGCAGCACCTTCTGGCCGATCGCAAGCCCCTCGACGCCGGACCCAAGCGCGGCAATGCGGCCGGCGACGTCGTTGCCGGGATTGGCCGGCAGCGGCGGCATCCATTTGTAGACGCCACGCCGGATCAGCACATCGGGCTGCCCGACGCCGAATGCTTCGGCGCGGATCTGCACCTGGCCGGGTCCGGGCACAGGCATCGGAAGCTCGACCACTTCGAGTGCGTCCGGCCCACCCGGCTGACGCACTAGCACCGCTCTCATGTTGTCACACGCCTCCCAAGCCATATTTTCGAAAATCATATCCTTTACGAAAATTATTGCAAGATGCTCGTTAGCGCGCCATGTTGAGATATCGATTCAATGACAGAAACCATGTCCGACAGCGCCATTCGCCCCCGCAAGGAATTCGGCAAGACCGTTGCCGCCGACATCACCCATCGGCTGCGCGAGGAGATCATCGCCTGCGGCCTGGCCCCGGGCGAGCCGCTGCGATTCGACGTCCTGCGCGAACGATTCGGCGTCAGTTTCACGACGCTGCGCGAGGCGCTGACGGCGCTTACCGCCGAAGGCCTGGTCGACGCGCAGGAGCAGCGCGGGTTTCGCGTGGCGCCGGTCAGCCGCCAGGATCTGGTGGAGGTCACCGATGCGCGGGTGCTGATCGAGGTGGAATTGATCCGCCGCGCGATCGAGCGGGGCGACGACGATTGGGAAATCGCCGTGATCTCGACACTGCATAGATTAAAGCGAATCGAGCAGCGCGACCCCGAACATCCGCTGCGCGATCCCGAATGGAAGATCGCCCATCGCCAATTCCACCAGGCGCTGGTCTCCGCCTGCGGCTCCGCGACACTCCTGGCCATTCGCGCCGAGTTGTTCGATCGCGCCGAGCGCTATCGGCATCTGTCGGCCAATTTCCGGCCGCGTCCGCGCGACAAGGCCGGCGAGCACCAGGCGATCATGCAGGCCGCCATCTCGCGCAATCCGGATCTCGCGGTGCAGCTGATCGAGACGCATATCCGCTCGACCGCCTCCAACGTCGCGACATACGCCGCACACCTGCTCGATACCGAATAGGCTGCACCGGCTTTTTATCGCCGTGGGCTTGCGTCCCGCCTGATTTTCGAAAATAATAGGGAAGATCGAAAATACCAACCTTTGGGACGAAACCATGAAGCTGCTGTCGTTCTTGGACGGAAATCGGGAAAGCTGGGGCGCCGTTGTCGAAAATGGCGTCGTGGATCTCGGTCGCGCCCTGCCCCAGTACCCTGTTCTCGCGGACTTCCTCGGCAGCGACGACTATGCGCGGCGCGAGGCCATCGTCGCCGGGCACAAGCCCACAATGGCGCTGAGCAACGTCAAATATCTTCCGGTGATCCCGCGTCCGGAAAAGATCGTCTGCGCCGTGCGCAATTATCTCGACCACCACAATGAAGCCGTGGCGTTCGGCATGAAGCGCGAGATCACGGAGTTTCCGCCGATCTTCCTCCGGGTCTGGCGCTCCCAAGTCGCGCACGACGCGCCCGTGATCCGGCCGAAAGTCTCGGACAATTTCGACTGGGAGGGCGAGCTTGCTGTCGTCATCGGCAAGGGCGGCCGTCACATCAGCCAGGCCAACGCCTGGGATCACGTGGCGGGCTATTCGATCTACAACGACGTCAGCGTGCGCGACTGGCAGCGTCACGCCCAGCAGATCGCCTCCGGCAAGAACTTCGTCGGCACCGGCCCGTTCGGACCATGGCTGGTGACGCCGGACGAAATCGGCGATCCCACCAAGCTGAAGCTCGAGACGCGCGTCAACGGCGCGGTGGTGCAATCCTCCGACACCTCGATGCTGATCTTCTCGATCCCGCGGCTGATCGAGTACAGCTCGACCATCTTCGATCTCGTCCCCGGCGACGTCATCGCCACCGGCACGCCGGCCGGCGTCGGCTTCACCCGCAAGCCGCCGGTCTTCCTCAAGCCCGGCGACGTGGTCGAGGTCGAGATCGAGAACATCGGCGTGCTGCGCAATCCCGTCGTCGACGAAGCATAGAGCCTGTGCATGTCGTCCCAAGAGGTGGCCCAAGACGTGTCCTATGACATCCGCAAGACCGCGCTCAGCGTCGAGACCATCTGGCACGAGCGCGGTCCCCGGCTGGAGAAGCCGCTGCTGGTCGGAACGGCCGTCGCGGTGATCCGCAATCCGTTCGCCGGCCGCTTCGAACCTGACCTGATGCCGTTTCAGGCATCCTTGCGCGAGCTCGGGCGTGAGCTCGCAACGCGGCTGATCGCACAGCTCGGCGGCGCCGCACGGATCGAGGCTTATGGCAAGGGCATCATCGTCGGCGAGGACGGCGAGCTCGAGCATGGCGCGGTCTGGCACGAAGCCGGCGGCCAGGGCATGCGCGAGGTGCTCGGTCAGCCCAAGGCGATCGTCCCGGCGGCGAAAACCATCGGCGGTCCGGGCACGCGGCTCATGATTCCGCTCGGGCACATTCACGCCGCCTATGTCCGCAGCCATTTCGGCACCGCGGAGATGACGCTATGGGATTCACCGCGGCGCGACGAGATTGCCTTCGGGCTGGTGATGGCGACCGGCGGCCGGCCTCACGCGCGCATTGGGGGCCTCGCGGCATCCGCCATCTCCGTGCACGACGGGCAGCGTTGACGAGCACACGATGCGCTGAAGGATTTGTCGGGAAGCTGCTGAAGCAGCGCTTAACCGACGCAATCAAGCGCCGGCGCGCTGCCGAAAATGATCAACCCTAGAAACGATCAGCCTTTGGAGACGACCGCGCGACCGTAGGGCGGCTGGGCCGCGACCGGCGGGTTGGCGGTCTGGGCGGCGAGTTCGCCGATCAGACGGTCGGCATCGGCGGCCATGCCGTCGGGCGCCTGGATCACCAGCCGCTCCAGCCCCCAGCGGTAGGACGAGACGCGCTGCTCGAGGCACTGCTGCACCCACTGGATGATCAGCGAATTCTCCTGCATGCGCTGGACCGCGTCCTCCTTCTCCTGCGGCGAGAGGGAGGAGACACGCGCCATGCTGGCATTGCGCTTCTTGTCGAGGTCGATGACGCGGATCGCGGAGGCGAAGAACGGCTCGAAGCGGGTGATGTCGTTGCGCACGTCCTCCATCAGCTGCGTATAGCGCGAAGAATGCGAACGGTGCGGCTCGTCGATCAGCGTGCGACCGTACATGGTGCGGTCGAACACGACCTTTTGCCGCCAGGGCGAGGGCAGCGCCTTGTAGTCGCCGAACACGCTCTTCCAGGCAGGCCGCGACAGCGGCGGCTCGATCAGGGGATAGGCGAGGTCGCGAAGCTGGCGCTCCTCGTCGGTGAGCTGGAATTGGGATGGCTTGAGGCCGACGCTGGAGGTGACTTCCGCGCCCAGCCAGCGATGCATGTCGTCGCTGCGCATGTCGGCGCGGGTCCGGCCGAAATCACCGCCACTACAGGCGGCAAGCGCCGCGCCCAGCACTGCGAGCGTGACGGCCGTTACGGTGGGCCGGATCTGGCGGAGGTTCTCCGGCATTGCAAAGGCCGAGGCTAGCGGCGACGACGACGGCGCCCCGGCGCTGTGCCCTGCTCCGGCCCGTGATCGCCGCTGGTTTCGTCGCTCTCGCGCTCGATGCGGATCACGGGAAGGATCAAAATCGTGCCCATGTCCGCGCGCGGAGCCACGTCCCCCGACGCGCTCACCCGGCGACCGGCCGGAAATTCGATGATGGTCCCCATATCAGCTCTCTTCAATTGCCGCGCGACCCGGCGCGCCTCTGCAACATGCATTCATTAAGATCAGTTCATGGTTAACGGGATGTAAACGTGCCGGCGGGACCGTAACCGCACGGGCGGGACCCGCCGTCCCGTTGCGGCACGAGAACGCTTCAAATTGCCCGTTCGGCTTCACGCCTCGTTTTCCTTAACGAGCCTTTAAAGGAGCCCGCGATAGGCTGACGGCGAGTATCTCTTCCAGGTCGCGTATCTCTCCATGACCAAGTCGTTGTTTCCAGGATTCGACGGGCTGATGACCCTCTCCCGTCGCGAAGGCGTCGATGTTCGTCCGACGCTGCTGCGCGTGCTGACCGACCTCTATGTCCAGTCGAGCACCCATAGCGACGACGAGCAGCGCCAGTTCGTCGAGCTCGCCACACGATTGATCGACCAGGTCGACGACGCGACGCGCGCGGCCGTCAAGGCGCGGCTTGCGATCTATCCGTCGACGCCCGCGCCGATCATGCAGAAGCTCGGACTGTCGGCCGCGCAGGAGGGTCGGAGGGTCCCGCTCGCGCGCGAAATCCCGGCGCCCGCCCTTGCCGCCCCTCCTGCCCCCTTGCCGGTTCGCACGCCAACCGACGCCGAGCTGCGCATGGCCTCGAACATGGCGATGCAGCCAAAGGACGCGGCCGATATCCACGACATGTTCTTCCGCGCCGGCGCCTCCGAGCGCGCGCTGATCCTGCACAATCTGGCGCAGACCCCGTTGAAGGCCGCGCCGCGGATTCCGACGGTGCGCGCCAAGCGCGCGATCCAGATCCTCGAGATGGCCGCGATCGCGGGCGATGTCGAGAATTTCACCTCCGAGCTCGGCGACAGCCTGATCCTGCCCTCGCGCGTCGCAGCCCAGATCGTCGACGACGCAAGCGGCGAAGCGCTCGCGGTCGCCGCGCGCGCGCTCGACATGCCGAGCCCGGTGTTCCAGCGCATCCTGCTGTTCTTCAAGCCCGAGATCGGCAACTCCGTGACCGATGTGTACCGGCTGTCGCGGCTTTACGATCGCCTCAGCGACCGCGCGGCGCTGGTGATGCTGGCCGCCTGGCGCGGCTCGACGCTTGCCGTCACCCGTGCCAAGTACCAGCCGTCGCTGCACGACAGCGAGCGCCAGCGCGCACGCGCGGGCGCAAGCCAGACGCGTCCGGGCGTGCAGCCCGGCTCCGCGCCTGCGGTGCGGACGGGGACTGACGGATCGGATCGTTAGGTCTTCGCCAGCTCGAGGAAATGCCGCCCGGCGCGGTCTTCGGTCTCGACGATCCAGATGTCGGAGTCGAAGCGGATCTCCTTGGTCAGACGCTCCTCCACCGCGGGCTCCGGCATCGGCTGCGGCGCAAGCGGCACGAAGAAGCGATCAACCGGCCGACCGTCGTCATAAGAGGTCTGCGGCGCGGGCACATAGAGCATCGCATTGCCGTCGAGCAGCGACACCTTCACGAATACCGCACCCGCCTCCTCCGCGCCGCGGCGGCGCACCGCGCCGTACACGCCCTCGGTCTGGCACCGGCGCAGATAGGCTGAGACCCAGATGTTTGATTTCAAACGCATGGAGCGCACGATAAGCCAGTGCTGCAATGAGCACCAGCCTTCAGGCTTCTCTCGGCGAAGCGTCGACTATTCGACGGGGTGGCCGATCGCGGCGCCGAGCTCGCGGAGCAGCCGGTCGGACAGCTGGCCGGTGACCTGCATCTTGTGCTCGCGTTCGAATTTCTGGATCGCGGACTGGGTCTCGGCGCCCATCGCGCCCGTGATCTTCAAATTCCCGTAGCCGTATTCGGAGAGCGCGCGCTGCACGCCGGCGATGCGCCGCGCGGCCGCGCTCTGCTGCAGGGGAATCGGCGCCGGCGGTCGCGCGACGGAGGGCGGTGCCGAAATCGTTTGCTTGACCAGGTTGGTCATGGGATCGCCCGAGCGCGGCGTCGATGCGGTCGCCTCGACGGGCCTCTCCGGCGACTTCTCGGCGGCGCGCTCCGCAGGTCTGGGCTCGGCACGAAACTCCGTCGCTCTCGGCTCGAGCGGAGAGGTATCGGCTCCGACGGGACGCGGACGGGGCAATGGGTTCGACAGCGCCATGGACGACGGTGCGGGAAGATTGATCACGGTACCGAACATCGGCGCCGGGTGCCGGCCGGTCTGCAGGAACAGCGCATTGGCAACGATCGCGCCGATGGCGGCAACGGCGACGAGACCGGCCAGCGTATCCTTGGGGCTATGCAGCAGCACGCGCAGCACGAGATTGCGCTCGGTCTCGACATCGATGACCGCGGCCTTGGCGCCACGGCGGCGCGGAGCGGCTTCGTCCTTGGCAGACTTCTTAGGCACTTTTCTTCACCAGAGCGGGTTGGTCCTGAACTTGGTCGTGAGGGTGGTCCTGAAGTTCGTGGTCCTGAAGTTCCTGGCGCAGCACCGGCGTCAAGGTCGCGATCTTGCTCTCGCTCGCCTTGCTGTCGGACATCTTGCCATCAGAAGTCTTCATATCAGACGTCTTGGCCTGCGGCGTGTAGACCAGCGGCAGCTTGACGGTGACGGCAGTGCCCTCGCCGAGCCTGCTTTGTACCGTCAATTCGCCGAGATGCAACGCCACCAGGCTCTTCACGATCGAAAGTCCGAGGCCGGTGCCTTCGTGACGGCGCTGATAGGTCTTGCCGGCCTGGAAGAACGGCGCGCCGATGCGCTTGAGATCGTCAGGCGCGATGCCTATACCGGTGTCGCTGACGCGCAGCGCAAGCTGCGAACCCGAGACCGCGGCTGTGACGGTGACCTGACCGCCGCGCTCGGTGAACTTGACCGCGTTGGCGACGAGGTTGAGCACGATCTGCTTGAAGGCGCGCGGATCGCCGGTCATGACGGGCAGGTCCTGCGGCGCATCGGTGACGAGATCGACGCCGTTCTCCCGCGCCTTCAGCGCCAGCAGATTGCAGCAATGCATCAATGATGCACGCGGCGCGAACGGTTCCGACGCCATCTCGAAATTGCCCGATTCCATCTTGGACATGTCCAGGATGCCGTTGACGACCGAGAGCAGATGCTGGCCGGAATCGTTGATGAGCTGCGCGTATTCCCTCCGCTGGGCCGCGCCCAGCATCAAGGTCTGCTCCTGCGTGATCATCTCGGAGAAGCCGATGATGGCGTTGAGCGGCGTGCGCAGCTCATGGCTCATGGTGGCAAGGAAGCGCGTCTTGGCGGCGTCCGCCGCCTCTGCAGCGCTGCGTGCCTCGTCGAACGCCTGCTCTCCGAGCTTGCGGTCGGTGACATCGCGCATCACGGCGACGACATCGGCCTCGCGCGTGGCATCACGGCCCATATCCTGATCGAGCGGGCGGCAGCGCATCTCGACCCAGATGAAATCAACCTGGGCGCGCTCCGAGCCGGCCCGCTCCCGGCGCAACCGGAACTCGACGCTGCGCACGTCGCCGCGCGCGGCATCGGACAGCGCCGTCAGATACGCCGGCCGATCGGCGACATGGACGCGATCGAACAGGCCGTGGCCGAGCAGTTGCGCGACGGGCACGCCGAGCATGGCTTCCACCGCCGGTGAAATGAACTGCACCGCGCCGTTGCGCTGATGCCGCGAGATGACGTCGCTCATGTTCCGCGCCAGGAGGCGGTAACGCTCTTCCTCGCGCGACAGCAGCGCAACGCTGGTGCGCGCGAGCGATTCCGCACCGAAAGCCAGGCCCGCGGCGTAGAGCGTCGCAGAGGCGACGCCGAACGCCATCAGCACGCTGCGTTCCGCGGCGCTGGTGTCGCCAATCGGCAGCCAGCCGAGCTGGCCGAAGAGAATCAGGATGCCGGCGCAGGACAGCGCCAGCAGCGATGCAAAGGCCGCGACGCGGCGCGACGCCGACAGCGCAGCTTCGAGGGGGACCACAACCAGCCAGATCGCGGCGAATGATTCGATGCCGCCGGTCGTCACCGCAACGGCCATGATCAGACCCGTGAGCGCGAGCGACGACAGCACATGCGCGCCTTCGTAACGGCCGGTGCGCGACAGGAACCAGGACAACAGGATCGGCGCAATCAGCCAGGCGAAGGCTGCGACCTCGATCGCGCTCGGCGCGCCGCGCATGGCGAGATAGACCGGGAATGCGGCGAAGGCGGCCAGGCTGCCGAGCAGCCGCGGGGCCATGAAGGCACGATGGCGCGCTCGCGTCAGCGCGTCGTAACGCGCGGAGGGATGCAGCAGCGCATCGAGACAATCGCGGATGATACTCAAAACTGTCACGGGTCTCGCGCTTCGGCTCATTCGTCGGGAAGACGCGCCGGAACGCCTCCTTATCGTTGAGCCACCGTGTCAGAGCGACCTTAAACGAACACTAAGGCAGCGCGGCGCGCCGCCGGACACCGCGTCATCGCAGGGCTTTTTAGACGATTTGGCGACGTCATCGGCGAGGATGGTGAACACAGGGTTTCACCGTGATCCGCATGGTTTCGAAAGGGTGGACGGGCGTGGCGGCAGAGCTCACGGCACGGACGTCAATCGAAAATTTACGACACCGTCGATTGCAAAGATTCTTGAGTCAATTTTCCGCGAATTAAGCGGAAGGCAATCACTTGCGATTTATCGAGAGTTGCTAGGTCCGACATCCGCGGAGATCGCCGCGACGGGGTCTAACATACAGGTCGCAAGATGCGCTTTCTGCTTCGCATCACATTCTGGCTCGGGCTGGTGCTGGTGCTCCTGCCGCGGGACAAGACGCCCGAATCGGACAAGCTGCCGCAGATCGGCGCTGCCGACGCGGTGCAGGCTGCGACCGCGGCCGTCTCCGACATGACTCAGTTCTGCAAGCGCCAGCCGGCGGCCTGCGAGGTCGGCGGACAGGCCGCGACCATCATCGGCCAGCGCGCGCAGGACGGCGCGAAGAAGATCTATCAGATCATCAACGACAAGAAAGAGCAGCTCGAGAAGCCCGACAAGAAGGCGCCCGACCACACCGGCTCGATCGCGATGGCCGGCGAAGGCGATCTTGCTGCGAGCGAGGCGCCGCGCGACACCCTGTCCCAGGACGACCTCGCGCTGGAATGGCGCGGCCCGGCGCTCGCACCGGCGAATTAGCGCCTAAACCCTATCGATTTCACGCGCTTGCGTTCCTATATTGGCCTGAACGGGAACTTTGGGCCAGCATGACGACGATCGACGAAATCAGGGATAATTTCGAGATTCTGGACGAGTGGGACGACCGCTATCGGTACGTCATCGAGCTCGGCCGCACCCTGGAACCGATGTCCGAGGCTGAGCATTCGGCCGAGAACAAGGTCAATGGCTGTGTCAGCCAGGTCTGGCTTCAGAAGCTGATCGATCATCGCGATGGCGGCGCGCCAATCCTGACATATCGCGGCGACAGTGACGCCCATATCGTGCGCGGGCTGGTCGCGATCGTGCTGTCGCTTTACTCAGGCCGCACGCCGCAGGAGATTCTTGCGACCGACGCCATTGCCGTATTCGACGAGTTCGGCTTTCGCGATCATCTGACGCCGCAGCGTTCCAACGGCCTGCGCTCGATGGTCGAGCGCATCAAGACCGACGCGAAAGAGGCTCTCGCGGAAGCCTCGTAGAAGATCTACTTCCGCTTCCGCTGCTGCTGTCCCAGTCCCATCTGCTTCGCAAGCTGCGAGCGGGCCACCGCATAGTTCGGCGCGACCATGGGATAGTCGGCCGGCAGGCCCCATTTCTCGCGATATTGCTCCGGCGTCATGTTGTACTGGGTGCGCAGATGGCGCTTCAGCGACTTGAAGCGCTTGCCGTCTTCCAGGCAGACCAGATAATCGGGCGCGATCGACTTCTTCAGCGAGACCGCCGGCTTCGCGGGCTCGAGCGGCACCGTCTCGGTGCGGCCCGACGAAACGCGCACCAGCGCGCCATGCACCTGGCTGATCAGGTTCGGAATCTCAGCCGCAGGCGTCGGATTATTGCTGAGATAGGCCGACACGATGCTCGCCGTCAGCTCAATGAAATTCTTCGCCCCGGCATCCGACATCGGCCCCGCCCTTCTCCACCTTGCGTCTCACGGGAGAGACGACGTCAGAGTATTCCGTGTCAACAATACGTTTGGCTGAAATGGGACCACTGAGGCGTATGGGCGGATTTACTGACGAACCAACAAGAACGCCAGCGCTTTACTTGGCTGCGCCAGACTTGCCTGCGCCCGCTCTTCAAGCGCCCCGCTGGTCGAGGTGGGAGCGCAGCTCGTCGATCGAGGCAAAGCGCATCATCCCCTCCGGCATCTGGGCTTCGATCGAGCCGTCGGAATAGAGCGAATAGGCCATGCCGTCGACGATGCCGGATTTGAGCACTGTCACGGGCGCCTGCTCGGCCGCGGCCGCCGGCTCCGGCGCAGGTGGCGGAGCAGCCTCCGCGAAGGTCGACGGCGAGCGCGATGGCGGTCGCCGCGAGGCGGCCGGCGGCTCTGCAGGCCTCATACGGTCCGGCTTCGGCCAAGCGTCGTCAAAGCTCGCAGGCGGCGCCTCCGGGGCAGGCTCCGCCGACGGCTCGGCAGGCGGCAGCGGCGGCACGCCCTCGCCAGTCTTCGCCTCCGCGCGCTCTCGCTCCTTGCGGGAGGTCGAGGCGAACAACAGGTTGCGCCGGCGCGGCGGTTCCGGAACCTCAGGCGGGCTCGGAGCTTCCGGCGGTGGCGGAGGTTCGACGCGCGGACGCTCGCGCGCGGCTGCTTCGCTCTGCCACGGCGGCGGGCCTGCGGCCGGCAATGGCGGCGCCGGCTCCATCTTCTCTGCGCCCGTCGGCTCAGGGGCGGCGGCAGGCGTTCCAGGCAAGCCGAGACCCGGAAGCACGGGCCTGACCCGAACGTCGGACGGCGCGATGGATCCAGCGAGCCGGCGGGCCAAGCCCTTCAATTCCGCGACCACGACGTAGAGGCCGGCCAGTAACATTCCGGAGCAGACGCCGATGGTGCCGGAGATTATGAGGGTGCTGCCGAGACTGAATTCCCTGACGGTGAAGCCGAACAGGATCGCAAGGAGGCCCGCCAAAACGGCGAAAATCCCCGCGATCAACAATGCCAACGCCATCGAACTCACCCCTAGCCGCGCAGCCACACGCGACCCTCGTCACGCCACGATACCGTCATCCGGTGTTCCACGCCAACGTCGAATTATAACCTGCGTTCCTAAAGGAAAGGAAATCAGGGACTTATTCACATTCCCTTCAGCTACGGCTCGCTACTTTAGGCCGCTCTCAAGTTGGCCGGATTTGCTGCGTCGCATCAGGAATTAGCCATAATGCCCAATTACTTGCTAATGGAACTGCGCTATAGGGATTCCGGGGAGCAGGCCCGCGCGCACCAGCAGGGCCAAGAGGGGATTCCGGGTCACCAATAGCCATGACATCCATCACGACTTCGGCGATCGACACGCCCCTGCGGCGCTCGGTTGAACGGACTTGCGACGATCTCGCCATGCTGGTGCTGGCTGCGGTCGTCGTCATTGCAGGCTTGACCTTCCGCGACTACGGGCTCGGCTGGGACGACTACACCCACGCCGAATATGCCGACCTGCTGCTGCGCATGTTCGGTTCCGGTTTCAAGGACACCGCGGCACTCTCCTTCGCCAACCTCTATATGTATGGCGGCGGCTTCGACATGATCGCGGCGCTCCTGCACAAGGTGATTCCGCTCGAGCTGTTCGAGACGCGACGTCTGGTCGGCGCCGTCGTCGGCGTGATCGGACTTGCGGTGACGTGGCGGCTCGGCCGCCGGGTCGGTGGCCCCCTTGCGGGACTTGCCTCGCTCCTGCTGCTCGCGCTCTGCCCGATCTTCTACGGCCACATGTTCATGAACCCGAAGGATGCGCCCTTCGCAGTGGCCATGATCATCCTGATGCTGGGCCTCGTCCGCCTCGCCGAGGAATATCCGCAGCCTTCGCCGCGCACGATCCTGATCGTCGGCCTTGGTGCCGGCCTCTCGCTCGGCACCCGCATCCTCGGCGGCTTGGCGCTGGTCTATGCCGTGATCGGCTTCATGCCGCTGTTCCTGGAGGAACTGCGTAGCGAGGGCCTCCGCGAGTCGGTCCGACGCTTCGCTTATGTCGTCTACGTGCTGCTGCCCGGCCTCGTGCTTGGCTACCTCGTGATGGGGCTGATCTGGCCGTGGTCGATCATGGAGCCCGGCAATCCCTTCGAGGCGCTGACCTACTTCTCGCACTTCTTCGAGAAACCCTGGAAGGAGATGTTCGACGGCGCGATCGTGTCCGTGCCCGACATGCCCTGGTCCTACCTCCCGACGCTGTTCGCGCTTCAGTTGCCCGAGGTGATGCTGGTGCTGATGTTCGGCGCCGTGATCGGCACCTTCGCACTGCTGCCGCGTCGCCAGGTTCCCGCCCGCCGCAAGACCATCATGCTGATGCTCACGCTCGCAGCGACCCTGCCGCTCGCGATCGCAATGGTGAAGCGGCCGGCGCTGTACAACGGCATCCGCCATTTCGTATTCGTGATCCCGCCGATGGCGGTGCTGGGCGGCGTCGCCTTTGGCTGGGCCATGGAGCGCCTGCGCGCCAATCACCGCACCTGGCAACCGGTCGTGCTCGCCACCTTCTGCTTTGGCCTTGCGCTCTCGCTCGCCGAGATGATCCGGCTGCATCCCTATCAATACACCCACTTCAACCACATCGCCGGCACCGTGCGCGGCGCCGACGACCGCTTCATGCTGGATTATTGGGGTCTGGCGCTGAAGCAGGCCTCGGACGAATTGCGCGAGCAGCTGGTCGAACGCCAGGAAGTGCCGCCACGCAACCGCAAATGGAAGGTCGCCGTGTGCGGTCCGCAGCGCCCCGCCCAGGTCGCGCTCGGTCCCGACTTCACCATCGGCTGGGATTCCAATGCCGCCGATTTCGCCATGACCCTCGGTGAGTTCTACTGCAAGGGCCTCACCGCGCCCGTGCTGGTCGAGATCAAGCGCGACGACGTGGTGTTCGCCCGCGTCTACGATATCCGCGGCAGCAGCATTTCCAGCCTGCTGTCGATCCCGGCGCCGTAACAAATTCCTCCCGACCGTAGCGGATGAGCGCAGCGACATCCGGGGCCTATCAGGCAGCCCCGCATATCGCTTCGCTCATGCGGGCTACGCTGGACTGCCGCGCTTTGTGTGCCTTGCTGGCAGCTCGCGGCAAGACTACGCTCCCTCCCCGAAACAATGATGTTCGGAGAGATCAGCCATGTCGCCAGCGGAAGCGCGCCTGAAGGAAGTGCCGTCGAACATGACGGAGGCCGAGTGGCAGCAACGGGTCAATCTCGCCGCCTGCTATCGCCTCGTCTCACTCTACGGCTGGGACGATTTGGTCGACACCCACATCTCAGCGCGCGTGCCCGGCCCCGACCATCATTTCCTCATCAACCCCTACGGGCTGATGTTCGACGAGATCAGGGCGTCGAGCCTGGTCAAGGTCGATCTGCACGGCAACCAGCTCTCCGAGAGCGAGTACAGCATCAACCCCGCCGGTTTCACCATCCACTCGGCGATCCACGAAGTGCGCGAGGACGCCATCTGCGTGCTGCATCTCCATACCCTCGACGGCACCGCGGTTTCGAGCAGCGCCGAAGGCCTGCTGCCGCTGAACCAGACCGCCCAGCTCGTCACCCACGACCTCGCCTATCACGACTACGAAGGCATCGCGCTCGACCACGACGAGCGGCCGCGGCTGCAGAAGGACCTCGGCGATCACAACCACATGCTGCTGCGCAACCACGGCACGATGACGGTCGGGCGCTCGGTCGCCTCGGCCTTCGAGCGCATGTATCACCTGGAGCGGGCCTGCTCGATGCAGGTGCGTACGCGCGCGCTGGGCACGCCGGTCTATCCGGTCGACGATGTCGCGATCGACAAGAACACCGAGCTGCTCGCTAACCGCGACCGCGCCGAATTGCGCGCCACTAACCTCGTGTGGCCGCCGCTGCTGCGCAAGCTGGACCGCGAGCTTCCGGGCTACCGCTCTTGAGATTTTCGGGATTTGGTGTAGGGTAGGTCTCAACACCCTCTACACATTTTCGGAATGAAACGCCGCCCAATTCCGGGCGGCGTTTTTATTTGGCCCCCGTCATTGCGAGGAGCGAAGCGACGAAGCAATCCAGGCTGTCTTCGCGGGGAGATTCTGGATTGCTTCGCTATGCTCGCAATGACGAGGACAGAGCGCCCGCTACTTCACCTCTGCCAGCGCCGCGAGGATGCGGGCCCAGGAGCGGATGCCTTTCTGGAAGCTGCGGAGGTCGTACTTCTCGTTCGGCGAGTGGATGTTGTCGTCGTCGAGGCCGAAACCGACGAGCAGCGAGTCGAGCCCGAGCGCGCGCTTGAAGTCTGCGACGATCGGGATCGAGGCGCCTGAGCCCATCAGCACGGTCTCCTTGCCCCATTCCTCGGTCAACGCGGTCTTGGCGGCGGCGAGCGGCTTCATGTTCCAGTCGAGCGCAATCGCAGGCCCGGCAGAGTGGTCGCCGAACTCGACCTTGCAGTCTCCCGGAATGCGCGCCGTCACGTATTCACGGAAAGCCTTGCGGATCTTTTGCGGATCCTGCCCTTCGACCAGCCGGAACGAGACCTTGGCCGAGGCGTGCGACGGGATCACCGTCTTGGAGCCCTCACCGATGTAACCGCCCCAGATGCCGTTGACGTCGCAGGTCGGACGCGTGGAAGCCTGCTCGACCAGGAGCCTGCCCTTCTCGCCGGCCGGTATCGATAGCCCGACGGGCTTGAGGAACGTGTCTGGCGTGAAGTCGAGCTTCTTCCACTGCGCGAGAATGTCCGGCGGCGTGTCCTTCACCCCGTCATAGAAGCCCGGAATGGTGATACGGCTGTCATCGTCGAACAGCCCGCCGAGAATTTTGGTCAGCACCCGGATCGGATTCATCGCGCTGCCGCCGAACACGCCGGAATGCAGGTCGCGATTGGCGGCGGTGATCTTGAGCTCCTCATAGAGCAGACCGCGCAGCGAGGTCGTGATCGCGGGCGTGTTGCGGTCCCACATGCCGGTGTCGCAGACCAGCACGTAATCTGCCTTGAACTCGTCCTTGTTGGCTTCGATGAACGGCACGAAGTTCTTCGAGCCGACTTCTTCCTCGCCTTCGATCAGGAACGTGACGTCGATCGGCAGTGATCCCGTCACCTTCTTCCAGGCGCGGCAGGCCTCGACGAAGGTCATGACCTGGCCCTTGTCGTCCTCGGCGCCGCGCGCCACGATGATCTTGCGGCCGTCGGCATGGTCGGTGACAACAGGCTCAAATGGCGGACGGTGCCAGAGCTCGATCGGATCGACCGGCTGCACATCATAGTGGCCGTAGAACAGCACATGCGGCCGGCCGCCCGCGACGCTCTTGCCGACGACCGCGGGATGGCCGGCGGTCGGCCTCACTTCAGTCGCAACGCCGAGGCTCGCGATGTCCCTGGCAAGATGCTCGGCCGCCGCCTTGCAATCGGCCGCGAAGGCCGGATCGGCGGAGATCGACTTGATCCGCAACAGCGAGAACAAACGCTCCAGGCTGTTGTCGAACTCCTTGTCGATGTGGTCGAGCACGGATTGAAGCTGCGCATTTGCCATTGTCGTATTCCCTGCGTTCGAATCCCAAGACGTCGGGGCTCAAGCTGTCTTCTCAAGAACTATCGGCTTTTAGCGCTGCCGCGGCGTTGGGGCCAGCCGCAACCGGCGGATGCCGGATGTGCCATGCGAGACTAGCTGCGAGGACCGCCGTGGCGACGAGGTTATTGCCCCAGGCCTGAAAGACATTGGGAAACCACGGCAGCGCCAGCAGCATGAGGATGCCGGCGGCGCCAAGGGCGAGCCAGGTTCCCAGGCGCACGTTCGCCCGCTCGTCGAAGGCGGCGCGATGCATCAGCACCGTCATCGGGAAGAACAGCCACATGAAATAGTATTGCCGCGCCAGGGGCGATGCCACCGTCATCAGGCAGAACAAGATGCCGAGCTCCTCGGCGTCCGAGCGCGCCGTACGCCGCGCTTGCCGTGGCATGACCGCGACGAAGCCCAATCCGAGTAAGGCCGACAGCGCCAGCACGATCCAGTTCGCCGTCCTGTAATCGACGTCGATGACATTCATCGTGCGCGGCGGCTTGTTGGGATCCTCCTGATTGTAGTTGATGGGCCGGACCAGCCGGTGCGTGACGGAAATGAGTGACTGGTTCACCCACGACCAGTTCTGCTCGTCGCGCTGGCCAAATCCTTTTTCCGAGCTCGACCCGACCATGCCCTGATACCAGGTCTTGACCTCGGCGGCGTTGCGCTCGAAGCCGCGAATGGGGGCCGGCACGATATAGAGAAGCATGCCGGTGAAGGCGACCGTGGCGACGGCGGCTCCCCACTTTCGCCGCCAGACCAGATAGGGCAGCACCGCAATGGGAAACACCTTGATGGCGGTGCCGAGCGCGAACATGAAGCCTGCGAGCCAGGAACGCTGATGCTGCAAGCTCCAGAAGCCGTAGAGCATCATCGCCAGCAGGACGAGGTTCGGCTGGCCAAGATCGAACATGTCGAACACGAAGGTCACGGTGACGAGAGCGGGCAGCGCCTCCACCCAGGGGCCAGGTGTGCGGCCCGAACCCGTCATGGCATTGGAGAGCATCCCGGTGTACCACCACGCCGCAATATTCAGGATCGACAGCACGCTGTAGAGCGCGATCTTGCCGAACCAGCTCGGGATCGCCAGCAGGATCGCCGGCAGCGGTGGGTAGATGAACTCGAAGTACTCGTGGATGTCGCCGGGATAGAGCGGCCCACCGTTCAAGACCTGTTGCCCGGCCCAGTACCACAGGCCGTAGTCCTTGGTTTTGCCGTGCCCGAAGATCTCGGGACCAAGGACATCGGCAGCCAGAATGAAGCAACAGAGCAGGAAGAGCAGGTCGAGCGGCGCACGCAACGACAGGGTTCGGAGTGCGCCGGGTCGGACGAAAGATTCAGGTGAGGTCACGGTGTGGTCCAGTCAGGGGCCATAGCACCTAGCAGACCAACGGACGCTTGGAGAGTCCTGATCACCCGAATTTGTACCCGCCGCGCACAAGCGGCGGGTCTGCGGACGAACTGCCTCAAACGAGGCTTTCTGCCTACCTGCGCAGCAAGCCGCCAAGCGCGCCACGCACAAGCGTGCGGCCGATCGAGCCACCAAGCTGGCCAGCGACCGACTTGCCGATATTCGCGGCCATCCCCCCGATCACCTGATTGGTGACCGATCGGGTCACGTCGCGGGCGATGACCTGGCCCGTCGAGAGGCGGCCGCGCTTGACGTTGGTGCCGAAGATGGTGCCGACCATCGAGCCGATCTGGCCGAGGATGCCGCCGCCCCCAATGCCGCCAGCCGCGCCGGGATCGGCAGTCGCAGCCGTGCCAGCAACGCGCTTCTGGATCATCTCGTAGGCGGACTCTGCATCAACGGCGGTGTCGTATTTGCCCTTCACCGGGCTTGCATCCAGGATCGCCTTGCGCTCTTCCGGCGTGATCGGTCCGATCCGGGCCGATGGCGGCCGGATCATCACCCGCTCGACCATCGCCGGCGTGCCGTTGCCTTCGAGAAAGGACACCAGCGCCTCGCCCTTGCCGAGCTCCATGATCACCTTGGCAGTGTCGAGCTTCGGGTTGGGCCGGAAGGTCTGGGCCGCGGCGGCGACCGCCTTCTGGTCGCGCGGGGTGAAGGCGCGCAGTGCGTGCTGCACCCGGTTGCCCAATTGTCCGAGCACGCGGTCGGGCACGTCGACCGGGTTTTGCGTGACGAAATAGACGCCGACTCCTTTGGAGCGGATCACGCGCACCACCTGCTCGATCTTGTCCATCAGCGCCTTGGGCGCGTCGTTGAACAGCAGATGCGCCTCGTCGAAGAAGAAGACCAGCTTCGGCTTGGGCAGGTCACCGGCCTCGGGCAGCTCTTCGAACAGCTCCGACAGCATCCACAGCAGGAATGTCGCGTAAAGCCGTGGGCTCTGCAGCAGCTTGTCGGCGACGAGAATGTTGACCATGCCGCGGCCGTCACGGTCGGTCTTCATGAAATCTTTCAGCGTCAGCGCCGGCTCACCGAAGAATTTGGTGGCGCCCTGATTCTCAAGCACCAGAAGCTGGCGCTGGATGGTGCCGACCGTGGCCTTGGTGACGTTGCCAAAACCCTGCGCCGCCTTCTTGATCTCGGCAAGCGGACTCTCCTCGGCATCCGCCCCCCTCTTGCCGGCGTCGGGCACGATGGCATCGAGCAGCGCGCGCAGATCCTTCATGTCGATCAGCGTCAGCCCATTGTCGTCGGCGACGCGGAAGGCGACGTTGAGCACGCCTTCCTGCACATCGTTCAGGTCGAGCATACGTGCAAGCAGCAGCGGGCCCATTTCCGTGACGGTCGCCCGCACCGGGTGGCCCTGCTCGCCGAACACGTCCCAGAACACCGTCGAAAACTGGTCGGGCTCGAACGTCAGCCCCATCTCGGTGGCGCGCTTGACGATGAAATCTTTGGCTTCTCCGACCTCGGAGATGCCGGAGAGGTCACCCTTGATGTCGGCAGCGAACACTGGAACACCGGCGCGCGCAAATCCTTCTGCCATCACTTGCAGCGAGACCGTCTTGCCGGTTCCGGTTGCACCCGTGACGAGGCCGTGGCGATTGGCGAACGCCAGCGTCAGCCATGCCTGCTCGTTTCCTTTACCGACGAAGATCTTGTCGTCGGTATCACCGAGCTTGCTGTCCTGTGCGGTCATTATTCCCTGATCTCTCTGCCCTGTTTCGCATATCGAAACTCGAATGCACCAGTTCCGTAGTTTAACGCATGTCGCGCGCTGATTGAAACCATTCAACGCGCTCCGGGCATGCGACATCGTCGGAAACATGCAGGTGGCATCCGCCGAAAGTAGGAGCGACGCGTTCGCATCGCGGCATTTTTCTGCCGATTTCATCTCCGCTCTTGCATCACTGCAACACTTATCGCGCGTTCGAGAATGAATCGGAACGTTGATGGCGTTCATCGCTTGTATTTCACATCACACCGGCTCAAGATCATTTTCGAAAGCAATACTCCGGCATGTGAACCGGCTGAGGGGCGGCCATATGGACGAGCTGATCGGGCGGCTGGCGACAAACGCCAGCATAGATAGTGCTGTCGCTGAAAAGACCGTCGGCATTATCCTGGGCTTCCTCCGCAACGAGGGTCCTTCCGACAGCGTCCAGGTCCTGATCGACCAGATTCCAGGTGCAGAAGCGGCAATCGAGGCGTCCCGCAGCGGCGGAGGACTTTCGCGGCTGATGGGCGGCGGCCTGATGGCGGTGGGCACGCGCCTGATGGGCCTGGGACTTGGCGTGTCCGAGATTCAGAACATCGCCCGTGAACTTTTTCGCTTCGGCCGAGACAAAATCGGAGCGGATCAGATGGGCAAGATCATCGCGGGGACCCCGGGCCTCAGCCAGTTCGCCTGACGCCTGCGCATTTCACATCGAGTATCATGACATATCCGATCTCCGAGATTGAGGGCCTGTCGGCCTTTGCCGCCAACAAGTTGAAGGCGCAGGGTATCCGCACCACCGACGCGTTGCTCGAGGCGGCTTCGACCGTGAAGGGCCGCAAGGCGCTCTCCGCCAAGACCGGCATCAGCGAGCAGTTGCTGCTGGAATGGGCCAACGTCTCCGACTACATGCGCATCCCCGGCATGGGCAGGGCCAAGGTCGGCCTGGTCCGCGCCGCCGGCGTCACCACCGTGCGCGAGCTCGCCTACCGAAATCCGGCAAGGCTCGCCCAGAGCATGCGGGATGCCAACGAGAAGAAAAAGCTGCTCCGCATCCTGCCCTCGGAAAAGTCGGTCGGCGACATCATCGCCAAGGCGAAAAAGCTGCCACCGAAGATTTCGTATTGATCCAGGGACAAGGTTGGGCAGATAGAGCACCGCTCCTTCCCGGTCGTCACTGCGAGCGCAGCGAAGCAATCCAGAGTTGAGCCTCCCCTAAATCGGTGGACACCTATAGCTTAGGCAGCGAGAGGTGTCAGATGGCGAAACGGCAGCGACGGTCCTATTCGGACGAGTACAAGCGGCAGGCAGTCGATCTGGTCTTGTCGAGCGGCCGCTCGGCGAAGTCGGTATCGAAGGAGCTCGGGCTTGACGGCTCCGTGCTGAGCCGATGGGTGAAGGATCGGAGCACGGTGGCAGCCGGCGGCAGCGCCGTGGCGCCCACATCGCAAGCGGCGGTGCCGTCGGCGGACCAAGCTGACCTGGTCGCACGGTTGCAGCGGGAAAACGAACAGCTGCGCATGGAGCGCGACATTTTAAAAAAGTCGATAGCGATCTTTGCTGGACCCCGGACATGAGGTTCCGTTTCATCGAAGATCGCCGGGCGGACTATCCGGTTAAGATCATGTGCCGTGTGCTCGGCGTCTCGCCCGCGGGCTACTATGCTTGGAGGTCGCGCCCGGAAAGCCCTCGGGCCGTGGCCAATCGAGATCTGCTGGAAGGCATCAAGCGGGTTCATCGCGAGAGCCATGGCCGCTATGGCAGCCCGCGCATCCATGTCGAGCTCAAAGCCCAGGGACATCATGCAAGCCGTGGCCGGATCGAGCGGCAGATGCGCCGTCATGGCGTTCGAGCCATCTCCGCCGGGCCGCGACGATGCCGCACCACCGATAGCGGGCATGGCTTCCCGATCGCGCCGAACCTGCTCGGCCGGAACTTCTCGGCCGCCATGCGCAATCAGGTTTGGCTCGCCGACATCACCTATGTCTGGACCGGCCAGGGATGGTTGTACCTGGCCGCCGTTATGGATCTGTACAGTCGCCGCATCGTGGGCTGGGCAATGGACGACCATCTACGCGCCGAATTGCCGCTCGCCGCATTACGAATGGCGATCAAGGGACAAAAGCCCGGCGCCGGCCTGATCCATCATTCCGATCGCGGCATCCAATATGCTTCAACCGAGTACCGCCAAGCGCTGCAAGCCGCCGGCTTTCGGCCTTCGATGAGCCGCAGAGCCGACTGCTACGACAACGCCCCGATGGAAAGCTTCTTCCACACGCTCAAGACCGAACTGATCCATCACAGTCAATATGAGACCCGCAATGAAGCCGAGCGCGACATCTTCGCTTACGTCGAAGGCTTCTACAATCAGACCCGAAGGCACTCGGCTATCGGCTATATCAGCCCGGTCGAGATGGAGCTAAAATCGGCTTGAACCCTGTCCACTTTTTTGGGGGAAGATCAGAGTCTCTCCGCAGCGGCAGCCTGGATTGCTTCGCTACGCTCGCAATGACGGAGTGTGGGCAAGAGCATCGCGCCCTCACCGGCCCCGGAGTGCATTGGGCGACTGAATCGCCCCCCAATCCCGCCTTGAATCCCCCCTCCCCGACCGCTAAAGCGGGCCGCATGAATGCCTCGCCCTCCCCACCCGTCCCAGCGGCCGGTTCAGTCGAGCCTGACGTGCTGCGGACGCTGCTGGAGCGCCCGATCGCGGCGGTCATGGGCGTGCTCAACGTCACCCCGGATTCATTCTCCGACGGTGGCGAATTCATCGCGCCCGAGCAGGCGCTCGCGCGGGCACGAGCGATGATCGAGGCCGGGGTCGACATCATCGATATCGGTGCCGAGTCCACCCGGCCCTACAAGGGCGCCCGGCCTGTCACTGCGGAAGACGAACTGGCGCGGCTGAGGCCGGTGCTATCGGATGTCGTGGCGCTCGGCGTGCCGGTCTCGATCGACAGCATGAAGGCGGAAGTGGTGGCCTTCGCGCTCGATCAGGGCGCGGCGATCGCCAACGACGTCTGGGGCCTGCAACGCGACGCCGGCATGGCGCCGACGGTGGCCGCGAAGGGCGTCCCCGTCATCGTCATGCACAACCGCGACAGCGTCGATCCCGGCATCGACATCATTGCGGACATGAAGGCGTTCTTTCAGCGCTCGCTGGATATCGCGGCAAAAGCCGGCATCGCACGCGACAGGATCGTGCTCGATCCCGGCATCGGCTTCGGCAAGACAGCCGAACAGAGCATGATTGCGCTGGCGCGGCTGCGTGAATTCGACATGTTTGGCCTGCCGATCCTGGTCGGTGCCTCGCGAAAACGCTTCATCGCGTCGGTGTCGCCGTCGGAGCCGACAGAGCGGCTCGCCGGCTCGATCGCCGCGCATCTGATCGCCGCGCAGCGCGGCGCGAAAATCATCCGCACCCATGACGTCGCCGAGACCTTGCAGGCCCTGCGAGTGGCGCACGCAATCGAGAGCAAGCCATGACCGATACGATCTTCGTAAGCGGCCTGTCGATCCATGCCCGCCACGGCGTGATGGAGCACGAGACCGAGGTCGGCCAGCGTTTCGTCATCGACCTCGAGCTCTATACCGACCTGTCGGAGCCGTCGCGCAGCGATCGGCTCGCCGATACGGTGTCTTACGCCGACGTCGTGGCGACGACCACCGCGGCCTTCAAGAACACCAATTACAAGCTGCTGGAGCGCGCGGCCGGCGCGGTGGCCGATGCCATCCTGTCGCACTTTCCGCGCATCCGTGCGGTCAAGATCACCGTGCACAAGCCGCATGCGCCGATCGCCGCGATCTTCGACGACGTCGGAATCATGCTGACGCGCTCGCGGCACCCCTGACATGGCGAGCGTCCTGATTGCGCTCGGCGGCAATGTCGGCGATGTCCGCGCGACGTTCGGAAAGGCGATCGCCCATATCTGCGGCATGGCGCAGGCCGCGTTGATCGCGCGCTCGTCGGACTATGCGACGCCACCCTGGGGCGACGAGGACCAGGCTCCCTTCATCAACGCCTGCATCGAGATCGAGACCGATCTCGATCCGCATGCGCTGCTGTTCGTGATGCAGAAGGTCGAGCAGAAATTCGGCCGCTCGCGCGACAAGGAGCGGCGCTGGGGCCCGCGCACGCTCGATCTCGACATGATCGCCTATGACGATGTGTCGATGCAGAAGCCCGACCTGACCCTGCCGCATCCGCGCCTGTTCGAGCGCGCCTTTGTGCTGGTGCCGCTGGCCGAGATCGCGCCCGACCGGGTGATCGCAGGCATTCGTATCCGTGACGGTCTCGCCAGCGTCTCGACACAAGGCATTGAGCGGCTTCCGGATACCGGTTAACCAAAAACAACCGTTTGCAGGGACGGCCGGCCGTGGCAATTTCGCCTGCGAACAACAAGATTTTCGGGAGCCCTTCGCCGCATGACCTCCGCGACTGACGACCTGCCGCTGGCGGCGGATTTTCCCAAGGCGACCGTCGACGACTGGCGCAAGCTGGTCGATGGCGTGCTGAAGGGCGCGCCATTCGAGAAGCTGGTCGCCAAGACCTATGACGGAATCAGGATCGATCCGCTCTATCCGCGCGCCAAAGGCGTTGCGCCCGTGGTGGGTCGGCCAGCGGCGGCGCCCTGGCAGATCATGCAGCGGATCGACCATCCCGATGCAAATGCGGCGAATGCGCAGGCACTGACCGATCTCGAAAATGGCGCGACAGGGCTTGCGCTGGTGTTCGCCGGCGCTAATGCCGCTCACGGTTTCGGTCTGGAACCGACCGCGGACGCAGTCGCAAAGATCTTGAAGGACGTCCATCTCGATGCGGGCATCGGCCTCGAGCTCGAGATCGGTCCGCAATCGCGGATGGCGGCGATCCACGTCGCGGAATATGTGAAGAGCAACGGCATCGATCCCGCGGCCTGCGACATCCGCTTCGGACTCGATCCGCTCGCGGCCGGCGCGGTGTGGGGCCATAGCCCTTATACCTGGGACGAGATCGTTCCGGCCGTCACCGGCGGCATCAAGGGCCTCGCCGCGCTCGGCTTCAAGGGACCGTTCGCATCAGCCGACGGACGCGTGATCCACGATGCCGGTGGCTCGGAGGTGCAGGAGCTCGCCTTCGCGCTCGCCTGCGGCATCGCCTATTTGCGCGCGATCGAGGGCGCGGGCGTTCCGCTGGAGCAGACGCGGGGCATGGTCTATGCGCGGCTTGCCGCGGACGCAGATCAGTTCCTCACCATGGCAAAATTCCGCGCCTTGCGGCTGCTGTGGGCGCGTATCGAGACGGCGTGCGGGCTCACGCCAAAACCGCTGTTCATCGCCGCCGATACCGCCTGGCGCATGCTGACGCAGCGCGATCCCTATGTGAACATGCTGCGCGCGACCATGGCGACGTTTGCGGCCGGACTCGCCGGCGCCAACGCGATCACCGTGCTGCCGCATACGCTGGCGCTCGGCCTGCCCGATCCGTTCGCGCGGCGCGTGGCGCGCAATACGCAGCTCGTGCTGCTGGAAGAGAGCAATCTCGCCAAGGTCAGCGATCCCGCGGCAGGCGCAGGGGGCATCGAGACGTTGACGGGCCAGCTCTGCGAGGCGGCCTGGGCGCTGTTCCAGGAGAGCGAGAAAGCCGGCGGCGCCTTCGCTGCGCTTCAGCAGGGCCTGTTCCAGAGCAAGGTCGTGGCCGCGCGAAAAGCCCGCGACGCCAATATCGCAAAACGCCGCGACGTGCTGACCGGCGCCACCGAGTTTCCGAACCTCCACGAGAACGAGACTGCGGTGCTGAAGGCGACGCCGATCGCGCTGCCGCCTTATGGCGAGCAAAAATACAAGTTCCACGCGCTGCCGCCGATCCGGCTTGCAGAACCGTTCGAGGCGCTGCGCGACAAATCCGATGCGGCGTTGAAGGCACACGGGGCGCGACCGAAAGTGTTTTTGGCCAATCTCGGCACGCCCGCCGATTTCACGGCGCGCGCGACCTTTGCCAAAAGCCTGTTCGAGACCGGCGGCATCCAGGCCGTCGACAGCGCGGGCTTCGCCGATCCGGCCCAGTTAGCCGCAGCCTTCAAGGCCTCCGGCGCCGGGCTCGCCTGTCTTTGTTCCAGCGACAAGGTCTATGCGGAACACGCCGAAGCCGCGGCGCAGGCCCTGCAAACCGCCGGCGCCCGACTTATCTATCTGGCAGGCCGCCCGACCGATGCCGAGGCGGCGCTGCGTGCAGCCGGCGTCACCGGCTTCGTCTTTGCCGGTGCCGATGCGCTTGCCACGCTGCAAGACACCTATCGACGGATGGAGCAGCCATGACGGAAGCAGGCAAACCCGTTCTCACCGGCGGCTGCCAATGCGGGGCAGTGCGCTTTGGAGTCATGACGGCGCCGAACAGGGTTTCGATCTGCCACTGCCGGATGTGCCAGAAGGCCAGCGGCGCGCCGTTCGCCTCTTTTGCCGACATCAACAAGACGGACTTTGCCTGGACCAAGGGCAAGCCGTCGTTCTTCCGCTCCTCGTCCATCGCCGAGCGCGGCTATTGCGCCGCTTGCGGCACGCCGCTGAGCTTTGGCCGCATCGACGGCGACCGGATCGAGATCATGACCGGCGCGTTCGACCGTCCTGACCACGTGGTGCCGACACGGCAGTTCGGCACCGAGTCCCGTCTCGGCTGGGTGGTCGGGATCGCCAATCTACCAAGCCAGACCACGCAGCAGAATTACGGACCGGAGAAGATGGCGACCATCGTCAGCCATCAGCATCCGGACCATGATTGAGCGTCCATGATATGGTTGAAACCATGAGCCGCATTCCTGATTTCGCAGACATCGCCTTCGAGCGCACCACGAGCGCCGCGCCATCAGGCAGCGCCGAGCCGTGGCTGACGCCCGAGGGTATTCTGGTGAAGCCCGCCTATGGTGAAGCCGACCTGGCCGGGCTCGACTTCCTCGAGACCTATCCGGGCATCGCGCCTTATCTGCGCGGCCCCTACCCGACCATGTATGTCAACCAGCCCTGGACTGTGCGGCAATATGCCGGCTTCTCCACGGCGGAGGACTCCAACGCGTTCTACCGCCGTAATCTCGCGGCCGGACAGAAGGGCCTCTCGGTCGCGTTCGATCTCGCCACCCATCGCGGCTATGACAGCGACCATCCGCGCGTCGGCGGCGACGTCGGCATGGCTGGCGTTGCCATCGATTCCATCTACGACATGCGCACGCTGTTCGCGGGCATTCCGCTCGACCAGATGAGCGTGTCCATGACCATGAACGGCGCAGTGCTGCCGATCCTCGCGCTCTACGTTGCTGCCGCCGAGGAACAGGGTGTGCCGCCGGAGAAGCTCTCAGGCACCATTCAGAACGACATTCTGAAAGAGTTCATGGTGCGCAACACCTATATCTATCCGCCTGCGCCCTCGATGCGGATCATCTCGGAGATTTTTGCGTATACCTCGCAAAAAATGCCGAAATACAATTCGATCTCGATCTCCGGCTATCACATGCAGGAGGCCGGGGCGACGCAGGACCTCGAACTCGCCTATACGCTGGCCGACGGCGTCGAATATCTTCGCGCCGGCCTTGCGGCGGGCCTCGATGTCGACCGCTTCGCGCCGCGGTTGTCGTTCTTCTGGGCGACCGGGATGAACTTCTTCATGGAAGTGGCCAAGATGCGCGCCGCGCGGCTGCTCTGGGCGAAGCTGCTCAAGCCTTTCAATCCCAGGGATCCACGCTCGCTGTCACTGCGCACGCATTGCCAGACATCCGGCTGGTCGCTGACCGCGCAGGACGTCTTCAACAACGTGATGCGCACGACGGTGGAAGCGATGGCGGCGACGCAGGGCCATACCCAGTCGCTGCACACCAACGCGCTCGACGAGGCGCTCGCTTTGCCGACCGACTTTTCGGCGCGCATTGCCCGCAACACGCAGCTCTTCCTGCAGCAAGAGAGCGGCACCACCCGCATCATCGATCCCTGGGGCGGCTCGTATTATGTCGAGCGTCTCACCCGCGACCTCGCCGCCAAGGCCTGGGGCCACATCCAGGAGGTCGAGGAGCTCGGCGGCATGGCCAAGGCGATCGAGGCCGGCGTACCGAAGCTGCGCATCGAGGAAGCCTCGGCCAAGACCCAGGCCCGCATCGACGCCGGCAAGCAGGCGGTGATCGGCGTCAACAAATACAAGCCGACCGACGAAGCTCCGATCGATATCCTCAAGGTCGACAATAGCAATGTCCGCCGCCTCCAGATCGACAAGCTGACGCGGCTGAAATCCGAACGCAACCAGAAGGACGTCGAGGCCGCGCTCGCCGCGCTGACGCGCTCGGCCGGCGAAGGCAACGGCAATCTGCTCGCGCTCGCCATTGATGCCGCGCGCGCGAAGGCAACCGTCGGCGAGATCTCGAACGCGATGGAAAAAGTGTTCGGCCGGCACCGCGCCGAGATCAAATCCATCACCGGCGTCTACAAGCGGGAGGCGTCCAGCATGGGTAACCGGGTCGAGAAGGTTCAGGCGCTCATCGACGCCTTCGAGGAAGCCGAGGGCCGCCGCCCGCGCATCCTGGTCGCAAAAATCGGTCAGGACGGTCACGACCGCGGCCAGAAGGTGATCGCGTCGGCCTTCGCCGATATCGGCTTCGACGTCGACATCGGGCCGCTGTTCGCAACCGCCGACGAAGCCGCGCGCCAGGCGGTCGAGAACGATGTCCACATCCTCGGCGTTTCCTCGCTTGCGGCCGCCCATCTCACTGCCGTGCCGGAGCTGAAAGCCGCGCTGAAGAAGCAGGGCCGCGACGACATCATGATCATCGTCGGCGGCGTGGTGCCGCCACAGGATTACGACGCGCTCTACGCGGCCGGCGCCGAAGCCATCTTCCCGCCGGGCACGGTGATCGCGGACGCGGCCGAGGAGCTGATCCGCAAGCTGAACGCCCGGCTCGGGCATAGCGAGGCGGCGGAATAGGTCGCCATCGATCTTCGGAAGGACAGTGCGTGATATTTTCCGCGCCAGCATCATGCGCGCGCTAGCTGTGGTCGCAGCTTGCAGCGCATTGTTGGCGACCGCCCATGCCGCCGACCCCAAGCCCGACGCCGTCATCAAGACCAAGAGCATCGAGGCCCGCGTTTTCCTCGACGACAAGGTCAAGGTCGATGCGACGCTAACGGCCGACTGCCTGACTGAAGGCAGGAAGTGGATCGACAAGAACGCGGCAGAAGCCGCCGCCGCGCGCAAAGAGGATCCGCAGTTCTTCAGGGATGGCGGCTGGGACTTTGAACGCAAATATGCGGTCCGCTCCGTCGTCGCCGACCGCTATGTCAGCATTCTCCGCAACGACTACATGGACACCCACGGCGCACATCCCAATTCCGACGTGAACACGGTCCTGTGGGACAAGGCCGAGAACAAGCGCATCTCCATCCGCCCGTTCTTCACCGAAACCGCCGACAGCGGCCCGGCCATGAAGGCGATGGTGAAGGCGGTGATCGCCTCACTGAAAATCGAGAAGAAGAAGCGCGGCGCCGGCGAGACCGCGACCGACGAATGGTTTAAGGAGCTCGCACCGAGCCTGCTCAAGATCGGTGCGGTGACGCTCGCGCCATCAACCGAAGCGGGCAAGAGTTCCGGCCTCACTTTCCACTACCCGCCCTACGCAGTCGGCCCCTACGCCGAGGGCGAATATGTCGCCTTCGTGCCGTGGGAAATGCTGAAACCCTATTTCACCGCGGAAGGCACCCGCATCTTCGGCGGCGCGCGGCCGAAGAGCGACGCGGACGAGCCGCAGTGATCGTGTTGAGCAGCGACAAGCTGCTCGCAGAGCGCTGGTAGCGCTACCTTGCAGCCGCGCTGCAAAGCCGACTAGAATGTCGCCATTGACAAGAGCGCCTGACGTCATGGGCGCCGTTGGGAGGCATTGATGTCCAAGATTACGCGCCGCACCTTTGCGGCTTCATCTGCCGCAGTCGCGGCATCCGCCGCATTCGGCCTCACACCTGCACTTGCGCAAGCCTATCCGGCGCGGCCCGTCACCGTGATCGTGCCCTGGGGCGCGGGCGGCGGCACCGACGCGACTGCACGCATTGTCGCAGCGCTTCTGGAGAAGGATCTCGGCCAGCCCTTCAACGTGGTCAATCGCACCGGCGGCTCCGGCGTTGTCGGCCATACCGCGATCGCGACCGCGCAGCCCGATGGTTACACCATCGGCATGCTCACGGTCGAAATCTCGATGATGCACTGGCAAGGGCTGACCGAACTGGCGCCGAAGAGCTACACCCCGCTGGCTCTGATGAACGAAGATCCCCCGGGCATCCAGGTCTCCTCCTCCTCGCCATACAAGACGGTGAAGGAACTCGCGGAAGCCATCAAGGCGGCCCCTCCCGGCAAGTTCAAGGCCTCCGGCACCGGCCAGGGCGGCATCTGGCATCTCGCGCTGGTCGGCTGGATGCAGGCGATGGGCCTGCCCGCCAACCAGGTCGCCTGGGTACCGTCGAACGGCGCCGCACCCGCGATGCAGGACCTCGCCGCCGGCGGCCTCGACCTCACCACCTGCTCGGTGCCGGAAGCCCGCGCCATCATCGAGGCCGGCAAGGCCCGGAGCCTTGCCATCATGGCCCCGGCGCGCAATCCGATCTTCAAGGACGTGCCGACGCTGAAGGAGGCGATGGGCATCGACTACGCGACCGGCGCCTGGCGCGGCATCGCCGGGCCGAAGAACCTGCCGCCGGAGATCGCAACCAAGCTCACCGCGGCGCTGCAGAAGGTCTATGACTCCGCCGAGTTCAAGGACTTCATGGGCAATCGCGGCTTCGGCACGGTGTGGGGCGATGCCGGCCAGTTCGCAAGCTTCATGGACAAGGGCGACGCCCAGATGGGCGAAGCGATGAAGGCGGCGGGTCTGAGCAAGGCGTGACCCTGGGATCATTTCCCGACTACACGCGCTGATCGCCTCTCTCTCCTCCCGCGCGGGGAGAGAGAGCATACCTCACATAGGATTCTCCCATGCGTCTTCCCGACTCGGTCACGGGATCGTTTCTCGTCGTGCTCGGCACAGCAGCCGCCTATGGCGGCTGGCTGTTGCCGCCGGTGCCCGGGCAGCCGGTCGGCCCCAACGTATTTCCGCTCGTGATCGGCATCGGGCTTGCGCTGTGCGGGCTCGCGATCGTGTTCGGGATCGGCCACACCTTCGAGGAGGCGGAAGAGCTGATCCCGCTGGAGGATGGCCAGGCAGCGGCTGCGCCGCCTCCGCAGGGAAAGTTGTACGGCATGCGCGCGCTGCTGCCGCCGGCGCTGCTGCTGTTCTACGTGGTCGCGGCCGACCGGCTCGGCTTCATCATCACCGCGGCGATCATGGTCTACGTCACCTCGACCGCGTTGGGGGCGAAGTGGAAGCTGGCGCTGCCGCTCGCTGCGCTGGCGCCGTTCGCCATCCACCTGATCTTCGGCAAGCTGCTGCGCGTGCCGCTGCCCGCCGGCCTGTTGCCGACGCCCTGGTGATCCCATGCTAAAAACCCTGATTGAAGCGTTCGCACTGATCTCCACCTGGGAGGTCATCATCGCGATGTTCGCAGCCTCCGTGTACGGGCTCGTGATCGGCTCGCTGCCGGGCCTGTCGGCGACGATGGCAACCGCCCTGCTCGTCCCCGTCACCTTCTACCTCTCGCCGATTGCGGCGATTGCGACCATCGTCGCGGCGTCCTCGATGGCGATCTTCTCCGGCGACATTCCCGGCGCGCTGCTGCGCATCCCGGGAACGCCCGCCTCCGCCGCCTATGCGGACGAGGCCTACGCCATGACCCGCAAGGGACAGGCCGAGCTGGCGCTCGGGGCCGGCGTGTGGTTCTCGGCCGTCGGTGGCATCGCCGGCGTGCTGTCGCTGATGATCCTGGCGCCGCCGCTGGCCGAGATCGCGCTGTCGTTCTCGACCTTCGAGTATTTCTGGCTGGCGCTGCTCGGCCTCATGTGCGCCACTTTGGTCGCTCGCTCCTCGCCGGTAAAGGCAATCGCCGGCATGTTCCTCGGCCTGCTGGTCTCCTGCGTCGGCATCGAAAATCCCGGCGGCGTGCCGCGCTTCACCTTCGGCCTCACCGATCTGTTCGGCGGCATCGAGCCGATCCCCGCGCTGGTCGGCGTGTTCGCGGTGGCCCAGGTGATGCGCGCGATGCTGACGCCCGAGCCTCCGCCGCTGCCGCGGCGCAAATTCGGAAGCATCATGGCCGGCCAGTGGAAGCTGACCAAGAAATACCATTGGCAGATGACGCGCGGAAACATCGTCGGCATCATCATCGGCGTGCTGCCCGGCGCCGGCGCCGACATGGCCGCCTGGGTGTCCTACGCGATGTCGAAGCGCTTCTCCAAGGAACCGGAGAAGTTCGGCACCGGCCATGTCGAGGGCCTGGTCGAGGCCGGCGCCAGCAACAATGCCAGCATCGCCTCGGGCTGGGTGCCATCATTGCTGTTCGGCATCCCCGGCGACACCATCGCCGCGATCGCGATCGGCGTGCTCTACATGAAGGGGCTCAACCCCGGGCCGACGCTGTTCACCGAGAAAGCGTCGAGCATGTACGCGATCTATCTGATGTTCATCATCGCGAACATTTTGATGATCCCGCTCGGCATCGCCATGATCCGGGTTGCCGCCTACATCCTGCTGGCACCGCGCTCCGCTATCATGCCAGTTATTATGCTGTGCTGCGCGGTCGGCTCGTTCGCGATCGGCAACAACATGTTCGGCGTCGTCACCGTCGCCGCCTTCGGCGTGATCGGCTATGTCATGGAAGCAAACGGCTATCCCGTCGCCGCGATGGTGCTCGGCATCGTCATGGGCACCATGGTCGAGCAGGCTTTCGTCACTTCGCTGATCAAGTCGGACGGCAGCATTTTGCCGTTTTTTGAGCGCCCCGTGGCCGCGATCCTCGCCGCCATGGCGATCGGGGCGCTGCTGTGGCCGGTGATGGTCTGGGCCTGGCGGAAGCTGAAACCGCTGCGGACGGGGGTGGCGGCGACATCCCGGTGATATCGGGCGAGCAACCCTCGCCTGCCCCGCGCCGGCGTTGTAAAGCAGGGCATGGTTGAGAAAAAGCCTTCACTGGACATCAAATCCCTCGCCCATGACCTCCGCGCCGGCAGCCGCGCGGCGCTGGCGCGGGCCATCACGCTGGTCGAGAGCCGGCGCAGCGACCATCAGGCGCTGGCGCGCGAGCTGGTGCAAATGCTCTTGTCCGATACTGGCAGGGCGGTCCGCGTCGGCATCACCGGCTCGCCCGGCGTCGGCAAATCCACCACCATCGACGCGCTCGGCACCCATCTCATCGAGCAAGGCCACAAGGTCGCGGTGCTCGCGGTCGATCCGTCCTCGGCGCGGAGCGGTGGCTCGATCCTCGGCGACAAGACGCGGATGGCCCGGCTCTCGGCGTCCGACGACGCCTTCATCCGGCCCTCGCCGGCCTCGGGCACGCTCGGCGGCGTCGCGGCCAAGACACGCGAGGCGATGCTGCTGTGCGAGGCGG
This sequence comes from Bradyrhizobium sp. WSM1417, assembly GCF_000515415.1. NCBI lineage: Bacteria > Pseudomonadati > Pseudomonadota > Alphaproteobacteria > Hyphomicrobiales > Nitrobacteraceae > Bradyrhizobium > Bradyrhizobium sp. WSM1417. Next base: position 3,665,580 of record NZ_KI911783.1, on the reverse strand, counting down.
CCGGCTTCGACGTCGTGCTGGTGGAGACTGTCGGCATCGGCCAGTCCGAGACCGCAGTCTGCGACATGACCGATTTCTTCCTCGCCCTGATGCTGCCGGGGGGCGGCGACGAGCTCCAAGGGATCAAGAAGGGCCTGGTCGAGCTCGCCGACATGATCGCGATCAACAAGGCCGATGGCGACAATCTCAAGCGCGCCAACATCACCGCCGCCGATTATCGCGGCGCGCTGCATATCCTGACGCCACGCTCCGAGCACTGGCATCCGCCGGTCGAGACCTATTCGGCGCTGACCGGCGACGGCGTCGCGAAGATCTGGCAGAAGGTCCTCGATCACCGCAAGGCGATGAATGCATCCGGCGATTTCGCCGCACGGCGGCGCGAGCAGCAGGTGAAATGGATGTGGTCGATGCTGGAGCAGCGCATGCTGGCGCGCTTGCGCAGCGAGGCGTCGGTTCGCACCAAGGTCCGGAAGATCGAGACTGAGGTGGCCGACGGCCATCTCACACCGGCGCTCGCCGCCGAAAAGATCTTGGAGTTGCTGCAATGAGCGACAAGCTCCGCATTCTCCTCACCGGCTTCGGCCCGTTTCCCGGCGCGCCCTACAATCCGACCCAGCCGCTGGTCGCCCGGCTGGCGCAATTGCGCCGTCCCGCACTCGACGATGCCGCGATCTCCAGCCACATCTTCCCGGTCACCTATGCCGCGGTGGACCGGCAATTGCCGGAGGTGCTTGCGAAAGAGAAGCCCGATGCGCTGCTGATGTTCGGCCTCGCCGCACGCACGCCCTATCTGCGCATCGAGAGCCGCGCGCGCAACGCCGTCACCATGCTGTGGCCCGATGCCGCCAACAGCCGATCGAGCAAGCGCGGCATCGCCGGCAATGCGGACGCGATAACGTTCGGCCCGCACACCGCAAGGCTGCTGCGCGCCGCCCGCCTCACCGGCATCGACGCGCGCCCCTCGCGTGATGCCGGCGCCTATCTCTGCAATTACCTGAGCTGGCGCGCGATCGAAAACGTCAGGGGCGGCGGGCCAAAGCTCGCCGCGTTCATCCATATTCCCCTGCTCGCGCGCAGTGGCGCCGTGCGCCGCAAGGGCGCGCCGCGGATCACGCTGGAGGAACTGGTGGACGCCGGGGAAGCGATGCTGATGGAGATGGTGCAGTTGGCACGGAAGGCTCGGAACACGACTGCGTAAACATTTAACCCTACCGCGAACAATCCTCACGGCCCCGGCCGTCCCTGCCCATTTCTGCGCTACCTAGTCCGCGCGGGCCCCCGCGTCCGCCGGAGGACGCGTCCATGGACCTCAATCGCCGCCATCTCATCGGAGCTTCGACCGCAGGCATCGCCGGCGCGCTCGCGATACCCGCCGACGCCGCGCGTGCGGCGCCGCTGACGTCGCTGCTCGGCCGAGATGCCACGCAATATGGCGTGCGGCCTGGCAGCAGCGAGGATCAGACCCGCGCGCTCCAGCGCGCGATCGACGAGGCCGCGCGAGCGCAGATGCCGCTGGCGCTGCCACCCGGCATCTACCGCACCGGATTGTTGCGCCTGCCAAATGGCGCACAACTGATCGGCGTGCGCGGCGCGACAAAATTCGTCTTCACCGGCGGGGCGTCGGCGATCCAGAGCGACGGCTCCGATGCAATCGGCATTTCCGGCATCACTTTTGACGGCAGCGGCATTCCGCTGCCGACGCGACGCGGGCTGATCCAGATCTTAGGCGGACGCGACGTCCGCATCACCGATTGCGCGATCACCGGCTCCGGTGGCAGCGGCATCTGGCTCGAACAAGTCTCCGGCGATATCTCGGGCAACATCTTTACCAACATCGCGGTGACGGCGGTGGTGTCGTTCGACGCCAGGGGACTCAGCGTCTCCCACAACACCATCACCGGCACCAACGACAACGGCATCGAGATCCTGCGCACCGCCATCGGCGACGACGGCACGCTGGTCACTGATAACCGCATCGAGGACATCAAGGCCGGTCCCGGCGGCTCCGGCCAGTACGGCAACGCCATCAACGCGTTCCGCGCCGGCAACGTCATCGTGCGCGGCAATCGCATCAAGAACTGCGATTACTCCGCCGTGCGCGGCAACTCGGCCTCGAACATCCACATCACCGGCAACAGCGTCAGCGACGTGCGCGAGGTCGCGCTCTATTCGGAATTCGCTTTCGAGGCCGCGGTGATCGCCAACAACATTGTGGACGGCGCCGCCGTCGGCGTCTCCGTCTGCAATTTCAACGAAGGCGGCCGCATCGCCGTGGTTCAGGGCAACATCATCCGCAATCTGATCCCGAAGCGGCCGATCGGCACCGCGCCGGATGACGATGCCGGCATCGGCATCTACATCGAGGCGGATTCATCGGTCACCGGCAACGTGATCGAGAACGCGCCGTCCTACGGCATCGTCGCCGGCTGGGGCAAATATCTCCGCGACGTCGCCATCACGGGCAACGTGATCCGCAAGGCACTGGCAGGCGTCGGCGTGTCCGTCGTGCCCGGCGCCGGCACCGCGCTCGTCAACAACAACATGATCTCGGAAACCCCGCGCGGCGCCGTGGTCGGGCTCGATCATGCGCGCGCCGTAACGTCCGACCTGTCGGCGGACGGCGCCCAGCGGTTTGCCCAATTGGTGGTCGGCGGGAATGCGGTGCGGCGGTAGCTGCCGTTCCTCGCCTCTTACTCTCGAACGCTAGAACGCGTTCCGCAGCAGCGGGTATTTCGCTTCGAGGCCGTCGAGGCTGAAGGTGAACTCAACCAGGCGTTCGGGGGCTGCGACAATTTCGGCTGCCGGCGGAGAGAACTGCGGCAGAAGCGCCGCCATCGCAGCCAGCGCCTTGGGCGCTGCCGTCGCGGCCGGCATCTTGGGCCCCGTCATCGTGACGGGCGCGGTGGGCGGCGCCATGGCAGCCGGCACTTGGAGCGGCGCCATCTCGGCAGGCGCGGCGACCCGCGCGGTCGGGGCTTCGGTGATTTCGGCGAGAACGCCCGGATTCGGATCGAGCCTGACCGGGACGGCGGTCTCCGGGGCGATGTGCACGGCCTTCGGTTGCACGGTCTGCGCCTGGGGCTCGCGCGGAAACATGCGGGGCATTGTCGCCGGCGACCAGCCGAATGCGGGCGACACGCTCGCAGCCGCCGTGGCGACATCAGCGCCGGTGGCAAGCGCGCGCCAGGTCTGGACGGCGAGCTTGGCTTCCTGAATGTTTTCGAGAAATGCGATCTCGGAGTGATAGCGGCGCCAGCGCCCGGTCTCGAACATCTCGGAGAGATGCACCAGCCGCTGCTCGGCGAGAGCGCACCAGCGTGCCGCAACGTCGCGGCCAATGGCAACGTCGCGAATAGCCTCTTGGCGATGTGTCATAAATCAGCCCGTCAGGAGAAAATACGGACGCGACGCAACGCACACGAATCAATTTAGACGCGACGTGAATATTTTGTGGAAAAGTTTTGACTTGTCCAGCAACGACGATGTTTTCGTCGCCAAACTCCGTAGTCGTGCGGAGATTCAAGGGGTTTTGGAGTCAAGCTTCGCACAAGCATAGCGCGCTTGCGGCATGCGGGCGGAGCGGTCGCGCTGAGTGAGCCACGATCTCTCAACCGGAAGCTGATCTCGCGTAGGGCTTCGAGGAATTGGACGTCAAAAAGAAAAGACCCGTCCGGGGGGACAACCGGACGGGTCGAGCCATATGGGCGCTTGGGGTGGATGGGCGCTCGCGCCTAATATGACTTATGGGGAGGGATAACCGCTCCCACATAATTTGGTCGTGGCAGCGGGCCGAACGTTCAACGCGGCGTTTGATTTTTCGACCTTCGCGCCGCGCGCAAAGTTGTCACAGCCGCTATCGCGTCGCCGGTCTATCCGCTTGAGAAACCGTGGCTTTATCCTCGGTGCTCGACAACGAAGGTTGCTCTAATGCGCGGACGCCAGGCTCGTCGCGACGCTTCCCGATATCTTCACGTTTTGTTGTACCGGAGGCGGCCGCGACCGGCGTCGCGCCGGCGGCAGGAACGGCCATGACCGCGGCAAACGCGTCGGCCTCACCGTCGCCGAACAGATCATCACGGCCGGGTGAACCGAGGTCGCGCGCCGTCTTCGCCAGCGTCGTGCGCAGCGCTTCCGGCTTCAGGGCGTAATTGCGCTCGAGCAGCAGCGCCGCGACGCCGGAGACATAGGCGGCCGAGAATGAGGTGCCCGACGTCATCTGGTATTTGCCGTCAGGCGCCGGCAGGAAGATATCGACGCCGGGGGCCGCGACCGCGATGTAGTTGCCGCGGTTGGAGGCGGTGAACAGCCTGTCCTGCTGGTCGGTCGCGCTAACCGCGATCACGTTGGGATTGGCGGCCGGATAGAGCGGCGGCGACTTCGCGCCGGCATTGCCGGCGGCCGCGATCAGCACTAGGCCACGCGCGGCGGTCGCCGCGATGGCCCGCTCGATCACCGCATCTTTCGGACCGGCAAAGCTCATGTTGACGATCTGCGCCCCGTGCTCGGCGGCATAATTCAGCGAGCGCAGGATGATGTAGGACGAGCTCTCGGCCCCGCCGGTGGTGCCGCCGAAGGCGCGGATGGCGATGAGGCGCGCCTCGGGCGCGCTGCCCATCAGCTTGGCATGCGCCACGATGGCGCCGGCAATGCCGGTGCCGTGAATGTGCGGGCCCTCGGCAATGCCGAGCGCATCGAAATTGTCGGCAATGGAGTTGGCAAGTTCGGGATGTTGGACGTCGATGCCGGAGTCGATCACGGCGACCGTCACATTGGCGCCATGCGCGAGAGTATGTGCCTGCGGCAGGCGGAGCTTGGCCAGCGCATATTGCGCGGGATCCCCCTCGGTCGGCACCGACGATTTCTGGTCCTGAAGCAGGTAGCGGAAGTTCGGCTGGACCGAGCGCACGCTGCCGTCCGCCGCGAATTCACGCCGCACCGTCGCGGAGGGTCGGCCGTCGGTGATGCGGAACAATCCGAACGTTGCCCCGATCAGCGGAAAATTCTCGGAGGACACGCGGGTCAGGCCATGGCGACGCGCAAGCTCGTCGGCTTGGCTCAACGACAGCCCGCCGTCGATCTCGGCGACGAATTCGCCGGCGAAGGTGCGCAAATCCGCGGCGACGGGCGTGTTGTTGCCGCGCCCCTTTGCGGCGGTCTTCTTGCCCGACTTGCCCGAGCCATCGCCGCCTGCGTTCTGCTGCGCCAGGCATTCGCCGGCGGCGTCGCGATCGGGCGCAGTACAGGCGGGATAGAGGTTCGGGGAGTAGCGCGCATAAGGCAGCACCGGCGTCGGCCCCATCCGCGCCGAAATCCTCGTGGTCACGATCGGGCCGGGACCGCGACCGACGGCCACCGCTCTGGCGGTAACGCCCGGACTGACGCGTGCGGCGATGCCAGGAGAAACGGTCGGCATTCGGGAGGGGACGCTGATCGTCGGCGTGCGCATGATCGCCTGCGCCTGCGCGACCTCGACGCCGAGACAGGCGGCGAGCAGAAGCGCGGCTCCGACCGACGAAGCGCAGGCCCCCGCTCTTACTCCACTTTCAAACTTGCGCGTCATTGGTTTGGAAGCGCCTTATGGCGCTGCGACGGCGAGGTTGACGAACTTCTCGCGCTGCATCTTGCCGAGCAGCGAGGTGAGTTCGTCACGGCTCATCGCCTTGTCGAACTGGAGGCGGAACATGCCGCCCTTGGCATCACCGATGATCGAAGCCTGGTAGCCGTCGAGCAATGCCGTGATGTCGGCGACGCGCGCCTCGGGCGTGAAGCGTACCAGCGCGCGCGCCGGCGGGACGGTCGTTCCGAGGTCGCGGGTGATCGGAGCGCTGGTCGAGAGCGAAGCAGTCTGGAAGGTCGCAGTGTGGATCTTCGTCAACACGGCGCCGATGATTCCGGCCTGTAGCACCAGCGCCATGGCGCCAAGGCTCGCCGACCAGGCCAGAGTGCGCGGCGACAGGCTCGCAAAGAAGCTGGCGATGCGCGCCGACAGCGGCAGCGAACCGGCCGCCCGCGCAGGCTCAGCATCCATCGCGGCGAACAGCTTCTGCATCGCACGCGCCGACGGAGCACCCAGGCTCTCGTTCAGATGGATGGTCTCTTCATACTCGCCGCGGATCGCGGCATATTGCTTCGCGAGCTCCGGATCGCGCGCTAGCGCCTCGTCGACGCGGCGCGCATCGCGCGGATTCAGCGTGCCGGCGGCGTGCCACGGCAGCAGCAGTTCAATTTCACCGGGCTCTTGCTCCAGCATCTTCTTGCTCAAAGCCATCATGGCCAGCCTCGCTCAATGCCGGCTGCCTTCAGCAGTTCGGCCAATTTCTTGCGCGCATAAAACAAGCGCGTCTTCACAGTGTTCTCCGGGATGCCAACGATTTCGGCCACTTCTTCCACGGACTTCTCGTGGTAGTAGACGAGATCGACGATTTCCCGATGGTCCGGCGAGAGGCCCGTCAGACACTCCCGCAACGCTTCACTGGTATCCTTCTTCTGCACCGCCGTTTCCGGATTGTCGGACGTATCCTCGATCGCGTTCGCGGCGTCGTCGTCCAACTCAAAATCCTTCCTGCGCCGAAGCGCAGACAGGGCCTTGAATCGGGTAATGGCCAGCAGCCAGGTGGAAACGGCGGATCGGCCCTCGAATTTGCCGGCTTGACGCCAGACGTCGAGAAACACCTCGCTGATGAGGTCTTCCGCCGCCTGCTCGTCCCGCACGAGCCGGAGGCCGAACCGATACACCCTGACATGGTGCCGCCCGTACAGCACCTGCATGGCGAGCCGGTCGCCTTGAGCGATCCTGGCGATCAGGATCTCGTCCGAAGCCGCTTGTGTCACGCTCAAAGACCGTCTCGCAAGGTTGGTCGGGTCGATGCGGCAGACGGTTCGACGGGAGGGGTAAAATTGTTCAACCTACCGCAGTCATACGGGAAGCTGTGTGATCTACCCCACATACGCGAAATTTCCTGTTGCCAGCCGCGGCTGGGCGCCTTGCTCAAGAACGGTAACATAGTAATGAAGCACTTTCCTGAGCAATGCCGTCCCAGTAGAGACGGCCCGACGTGCATGGAACCTTAGCAGCCTAGCACGACATATGTCTTCCGAAGCCCTGCTTTGGCTCGACCGCGTCGCACACGATACCTAATCGCCGGCAAATTCCTGGAGCGATCGACGTCCCCTGCTGCCGCGCTCTACAGCGTGGATTCGGTTTCGAAGGATACCAAACCTAAAGGCTTGCGACGTAGATTTTTGAGCTGACATCCACCACTGGCGGGACCATGAGCACGGCTGCGACGTCCTTTCCCGAGAGGAATGCCGCTGAGGCCGCGGATCTCGCCTTGACGACCGAGGCAGCGGCACCCGAGGTCCTGGCGCGCCGCATCCGGCAGCGGCGCCAGATGTATGTCGGCCAGGTGGCGAGCTACTCGCTCGGCGCCTCCGTCCTGCTGCTCTACGCCTTTGACGGCGTGATCTCCATGGGCGTTCCGTCGCTGTTCTGGCTCAGCGGCCTGCTGATCATCGGTACCTTTACCGTGCTATCGGAAGCGGGCTTCGGCGACCGGTTCGAGGATCATTACCTCACCGTCTTCCAGATCTCGGCGCATATGACGCTGCAGCTGCTGTTCCTGCTCGCGGTGCCGACAGTCGGAGTCGCGTTCCTGGCCGTGCTGTTTCTAATCTTCGCCTTCGGCACGCTTCGTATGACATCGAGCCAGGCGATGCTCACCTGGGGTCTCACCACTTGCGGGCTCGCGTTGGTCTTCCTCGCCTCGGACTTGCCAATCGGACTGCCGGTTACGACCCAGCTGCAACGGGCGGCATCGATGCTGTGCTTCGTGCTGGTGATCGGCCAGTGCGCCTTTCTCGGCCTGTTCGGCGCCACGCTGCGCAAGATCCTGTACCGGCGCAGCATCGAGCTGAAGGCCGCCTATCGGCGCATCGAGGAACTGGCGGAGCTCGACGAACTCACCGGCTCCTACAACCGCCGCTGTATCATGCGGCTTCTCGACGACGAGATCGAAAAATCGCGGCAGACGTCGACCCCTTGCGCGATCGCGCTGATCGATCTCGACTGGTTCAAGCGCATCAACGACGCCCATGGCCATCCCGTCGGCGACGAGGTGCTGCGCACCTTCGCGATCACCATTTTCGCCAACATCCGCCCGGCCGACTGCTTCGGCCGCTACGGCGGCGAGGAATTCTTGCTGCTGCTGCCGGGGATGGACGGCGATGCGGCGTCGCGCATGCTCGATCGGCTGCGCGGCATCGTCGCCGATCTGGACTGGAGCGCATTCTCCCCGGGCATGCGCGTGACCATTTCCGCGGGCGTCGTGACGCTCCGGGACAACGATACTGCCGACACGTTTCTCGTGCGCGCCGACAGCGCGCTCTATTCCGCCAAGGCACAAGGGCGCAACCGCATTGCAACCAGCTGACCAATCCATTTTCTCCAGGCGCGACAGAAGCCGCGGCCGGGCCGAACGCTCCAGGACAGGGCAATGAGATCCAAAGCCGTAAAATCATCCGAGAGTCTGCTCGAGGAATTGCAAACTGCGCTCTCGCACGGCACCGTTGCGCACCGGGTCGAGACGTTGCGCCGCGTCACCGATCTGTTCGTGGGCAACGCGGTGGACTATTCCGACGACCACGTCCGCGTGTTCGACGACGTGTTCCAATGCCTGATCGAGCGGATCGAGACGTCCGCCAGGGCGCTGCTCGCCGACCGCCTCGCATCGATCGCGGCTGCGCCGCCGAAGATCATCCGCACACTCGCGCTCGACGAGGTGATCGAGGTTTCCGGCCCGGTGCTGTCGAAATCCGAACGGCTGGACGAGGCGACCCTGATCGAGATCGCGCGCACCAGGGGCCAGGCCCATCTCAAGGCGATCTCGCTGCGGCGGGTGCTGTCGGAAGCGCTGACTGACGTGCTGGTGACCCGCGGCGACGAGGACGTGGTGCAATCGACCGTCAGCAATCCGGGTGCGCAACTGTCGGAGGGAAGTCTCGCCGACCTCGTGACCCGCGCCGAACGTGACGACGATCTCGCCAGCTGCATCGGCCTGCGGGCCGACCTGCCCCGCCATCATTATTTGAAGCTGGTCGCGAAGGCCTCCTTGACCGTGCGCCGGAAGCTGGAGGCCGCGCATCCGGAGCTCGCGGACGACGTGTCCAGCGTGGTCCAGGAAGCGGCCCGGCGGATCCGCGCCGCCACCATGACCTGGCAGACCGAGAGGGCGCGGGCGCTGGTGAAGTCGCTGCACGAGGACGGGCGCCTCAGCGAGCTCCAGGTTGCCACCTTCGCAGAGCAGGGCAAGTTCGACGAGACCAATGCGGGGCTCGCGGCGCTTGCGGGCGTCGCAGTCGAGACCGCCGAGACCATCATGATCGAAAGCCGGATCGAGGGCGTGATGATCCTCGCCAAGGTCGCGGCCATGCAATGGTCGAGCGTCCGCGCCATCATCGCCCTGCGCGAGAAGCTCTCAGGCGGCCCGCAGACCGACATGCTGACGCTGCGCGACGCTTACGAGGCGCTGCGCAGCTCGACCGCGCAGCAGGTGCTGCGCTTCCACCGCATGCAGCAGGGCGCGACGCCGGCGGCGTGAAGCTGGCGAGTTAGTAGCGTAGGACCCTCGCCCCCACCAGCGCGCCAATGGCCGTCACCAACGCGGTGGCGAGCGTGTACCAGGTCGCTACGAACAGCGGCGAGTCATCGGTGCAGTGCGAGGCGTACAGCGTCGCGGCGAGCCCGGCCGACACCAGGCCGGCGAGCGCCCCGGCGAGCGCGGGATGCGACGGCGCGCCGTGGCGCAAGCCGAACAGGGCCCCCGCAAGCAGCGGCAGCGACATCGCAGGGATTGCAAACAGGCACACCCTGGAATTCTTGCCCATCAATCGCATCGTCATCGGCATGGCCGGCGCCATCATCGCCTCGCTGCCGATCGCCACCGCGAGCAGCCCGACGGGCAGCAGCAGCAGCCAGCCCCAGCCACGCAGCAAGGCCTCGGGACGCGACAGATGCAGGCTGACGATGATCGCCGGGATCGCGAGCGACAGCGTGACCGCGAACTTCATGTCGAAGAACGGGTTGCGCATCGCGCTCATCACGTCGTGGCGCACACCGAGGAAGGTGGCGAAGATCAGGATCGACAGCGGCGCGGCGACCAGCAGCGCCATGGTCAGTACCGCGCCGACGCGCGGCGGGCGATGGGCGTTGTCGGCCGCGAGCGAGCGAATGAGTTGATCGGTATCCATGACTAGTGGTCCCGCAGTTTGGCTGTCAGCGCCGCAAGTCCGCGATGCAGCGCGACCCGCACCGCGCCCTCGCTCATCGAATATTTCGCCGCCGTGTCCTTGATCGAGGTGCTGTCGACCGCGATCGATTGCAACACGTCGCGCTGGCGTTGCGGCAGCGTATTGAGCTGGCTGGCGACTTCGCCCGCCGAGGCCGTCTCCTGCGGCGCCTCGCCCGGCAATATCTCGGCGAAATCGTCGATGTTGACGAAAATCCGCCTGCCCCGTCGCCGCAGCATGTCGATCAGCTTGTTGCGGCCGATCGCAAACAGCCACGGGGCGAAGGGGGCTTCGCTGTCCCAAGTGTGCCGCTTCAAATGCACCGCCAACAGAATCTCCTGCACGATATCCTCGGCCTGATCGGGAGGCTGCCCGGCCCGCGCCAGGCCGCGCCTCGCGGCAGCGCGCAGCACAGGCGTGACCGCCTTCAACAGACGATGATACGCCGCGTCATCGCCTGCCATGGCCGACCGCATCAGGTCGGTCCACTCGTCCTCACGTCCGCGCACGCGCGCCCTCACCATGCAATTCGGCCGTTCTTTCAGTTTGTTACGCCCGCGGCAGCATGATCACGAGTTCGTGATCATGCTTGGCCACGCAACCGATACGGCCGTCAGGATCTGCGACGGCTCATAACACCGATCGGTCCCGTACGCACCCGCGGCCGGCCGGGACGGCAAGGGTTTGCCGCGCTTTTGCCCGGTGTGGCCCGAAGATTCCCACTTTCTGCCCCGCTGTCGTCACGCGCCAGGGTCTCTGTTCGGTCCGGGACGGGCGGACTTGGGGAGATGTCAACATGATGAAAGCCAGCGGGCGCGCGGCCCTGATTCTCCTGGCCGGGCTTTTCGTGCTGTTCGGGGGCGTTGCACAGGCGGCCCCGAGTTCAGCCGCTAGCAGCAAGTCGGACAATGCAGGCAAACAGGCGGACGAGGTCAAGCCAAGCAAGCAGCGGCGTCACACGTCGCGCCACCGCGACAGCACCAAGACGGCACAGAAATCCGACGACAAAGCCGACAAGAAGGACGCCGCGGCAACGGCCGACGAGGCGAAGGCCGACACTCGTGAGGTCCCGGCCTCGAGCCAGATGCCGCCGGAAGTCGCCAACGCCAATGCGCAGCTCGCCGCCGCCGATACGCCGACCGCGGCAGCCGCCTCCGCAATGACGGGCCGCGCCAACGACAACGTCCAGGCCGCGGCCGATAATACCGCCGCCCCGAACCCCGAGAGCCAGGTCGTCGCACCCGATCAGCTCAACGACATCGACCGCGCCCTGCAACAGGACAACGCGCCGGCGCAGAAGGCGGTGATCGCCGCAACCGACGCGCAGCCGCGTCCGGCGCCGGTGATGGCAAGCAGCCAGCAGAGCTCGGCCTGGGACCAGAGCTCCCTGATCGGAAAGATCTTCATCGGTGTCGGCACGCTGCTGACGCTGGCCTCCGCCGCGCGCATGTTCATGGCGTGACTTTGGCTTGATTACGGCCTGATCGCCGGCCCGCGGGACCTCGTCCGGAACGCGCATCTCGCCGCGTGTTCCGGCCGTTCCTGCTCCGATGGCTTTAGCGCCTCTTGAAGCCCACCGCGCCAGCGGGCACATTGCCCCCTCAACCAAAAGCGTGGGTGGAGCATGAGCACGTTCGAACACATCATCGTCGAAAGCAAAGGCGCGGTCGGCATCATCAAGCTGAATCGGCCGAAGCTGCTCAACGCACTCTCGTTCGGTGTCTTCCGCGAGATCGCCGCGGCCGTCGACGATCTCGAAGCCGATGACGCCATCGGCTGCATCGTCGTGACCGGCAGCGAGAAGGCATTTGCCGCCGGCGCCGACATCAAGGAGATGCAGCCGAAAGGCTTCATCGACATGTTTTCGGAGGATTTTGCCGCGATCGGCGGCGATCGGGTCGCGCGCTGCCGCAAGCCGACGATCGCCGCGGTCGCGGGCTATGCCCTAGGCGGCGGGTGCGAGCTCGCGATGATGTGCGACTTCATCATCGCAGCCGACACCGCCAAATTTGGCCAACCCGAAATCACGCTCGGCACCATCCCCGGCATCGGCGGCACCCAGCGCCTGACCCGTGCGATCGGCAAGTCCAAGGCGATGGACCTTTGCCTCACCGGCCGCATGATGGATGCAGCAGAAGCCGAGCGCAGCGGCCTCGTCAGCCGCATCGTGCCGGCCGACAAGCTGATGGAAGAGGTGATGGCCGCGGCCGAGAAGATCGCCGCGATGTCGCGGCCGGCGGTCGCGATGGCCAAGGAAGCGGTCAACCGCGCCTTCGAGACCACGCTCGCCGAGGGCATGAGCGTCGAGCGCAACCTGTTCCACTCGACCTTCGCGCTGGAGGACCGCTCCGAGGGCATGGCGGCGTTCATCGAGAAGCGGAAGCCGGTGAACAAGAACCGGTAAGGAGGCGAGCGGTCAGGCTGGTGTAAGACTCTACCTTCCCGCAGAATCCCTGTGATGTAGCTGCAACAAGCACGGAATACATGGGGGTTTCCCCCGCGGCAGTTTGCCTGCGGGACCTCGGCTGGTTAAACAGTTAAGAGAGCCGCCGTCGGCGGGGGCGGACAGCCGGGATTTGCGGATTACATGATTGGGCGTGCCGCCAGAGCTGGTCGCGTGATGACGCGGCATCGATCGGGCGTGGCTCCTGTGCTCGCGACATGGACCACGCTGGCGCTCTGTTGCGCCCTGCCCTCCGCCGCACGCGCGGAAGCGCTGCCGGAGGCGCTCGCCAAGGCCTACCAGACCAATCCGCAGCTCAATGCCGAGCGTGCGCGGCAGCGCGCCACCGACGAGAACGTGCCGCAGGCCCTCGCCGGGTACCGGCCACAGATCGTGGCAAGCCTCAGCGCCGGGCTGCAATCGGTCCGCAACCTGCTGCCTAACAACACCATCCAGACCGCCAATCTGAAGCCATGGATCATCGGCGTCACCGTGACGCAGACCCTGTTCAACGGTTTCCGCACCGCCAACAACGTGCGGTCCGCCGAACTCCAGGTACAATCGGGCCGCGAGGCGCTACGCAACGTCGGCCAGGGCGTGCTGCTCGACGCGGTCACCGCCTACACCAACGTGCTCGCCAACCAGTCGTTGGTCGAGGCGCAGCGCTCCAACGTCGCCTTCCTGCGCGAAACGCTTTCGGTCACCCAGCGGCGCCTCAACGCCGGCGACGTCACGCCGACCGACAGCGCCCAGGCCGAGGCGCGGCTTAACCGCGGGCTCTCCGATCTCAACGCCGCGGAAGTCGCCCTGGCGGTGAGCCAGTCGATCTACGCGCAGGTGATCGGCAATGCGCCGTCGCAGCTTCGCGCTGCCGACGTGGTCGACCGCTATCTGCCGAAGAGCCGCGAAGACGCGCTGACGATGGCGATCCGCCAGCACCCGGCGGTGATGGCGGCGGGCTTCGACGTCGATGTCGCTTCGACCAACATCCGCGTCGCCGAAGGCGCGCTGCTGCCGAGCGCCAGCATCCAGGGCAGCGCCAGCAAGAGCCGCAACAACGACCCGACGCTCGGCACCTTCGCCGAAGACCAGGCCTCGATCGTCGCCAATGTCACCGCCCCGATCTACGACGGCGGCCAGGCCGCGGCGCAGACCCGGCAGGCCAAGGAGATCACCGCGCAGAGCCGGCTCGTGCTCGACCAGGTGCGCAATCAGGCGCGCACGGCGGCGGTCAGCGCGTGGGTTGTCCATGAAGGCGCCAAGATCGCGGTCTCGGCCTCGGAGTCCGAAGTGAAGGCGGCGACCGTCGCGCTCCAGGGCGTGCAGCGCGAGGCCGCCGGCGGACAGCGCACGACCGTGGACGTGCTGAACTCGCAGGCCGACTTGATTCAGGCCAAGGCCCGCCTCATCGGCGCCAATCGCGACCGCGTGATCGCCTCCTACACGCTGCTCAGCGCCGTCGGCCATCTCGACGTCAAGACCTTGAGCCTGAACACGCCGGACTATCTGCCCGAGGTGCACTACCAGCAGGTCCGCGACGCCTGGCACGGCCTGCGCACGCCGTCCGGGCAGTAGTTTCAAATCGTCTGGCTTGGTGCCGATGAAAAGCCGCCGCATCCATCTGATGGGAGCCTCCGGCTCCGGCGTGACGACGATCGGCCGCGCGCTCGCCGGCCGGCTTGCGCTGCCGCATCACGACAGCGATGATTATTTCTGGCTGCCGACCGCGCCGCCCTACCAGACCACACGCCCTACCGCCGAACGTTTGCGGCTGATGCGCGAGATGTTTCTGCCGCGGCTCGATTGGGTGCTGAGCGGAACCGTCACCGGCTGGGGCGACGAGCTCGTCCCATTCTTCGATCTCGTCGTCTTTGTGACGACGCCGCGCGAGCTTCGCTTGCAGCGCCTGCGTGACCGCGAGGCTACGCATTTCGGAGCGGATGCCGTGGCACAGGGCGGCTGGCGTCATGAGGAGGCGGAGTCGTTCGTCGACTGGGCCTCGCACTACGAAGCCGGGGATCGCGACGGCCGTAGTCTCGCAAAAGATGAGGCGTGGCTCGCGAAGCTGCCCTGCCCGGTCGTGCGCGTCGACGGCTCACGCCCGCTTGCGGACCTCGTCGAGCAGCTATGCAGCGAAGCGCAGCGGCTGCCGGGCTGATGTGATATTGTCACGACGCCACTGCCAAATGATAAAAACAGGGAGAGAAACCATGCTCAGCCGACGCAGCGTCCTGCTTGCCTCCCTTGCCGCCGGAGTTGCCATGTCCAACAAAGCCCACGCACGTGCCGCGCAGCCCGCGACGCCTGTCAATTTCGACGTCCCGGCGCATGCCTGCGACTGTCACACCCACATCCATGGCGATGTCGAAAAATTTCCGTTCTTCGCGGGCCGCGTTTACACGCCGGAGCCAGCGAGCCCCGAAGAAATGGCCGCGCTGCACAAGGCGCTGCATATCGAGCGCGTTGTGATCGTGACGCCGAGCGTCTACGGCACCGATAATTCCTCCACCCTGTTCGGCATGAAGGCGCGCGGCGCGGCCGCGCGCGGGGTGGCCGTGATCGACGACAAAACGACCGAGGCCCAGCTCGACGCGATGCAAGCAGACGGCTTTCGCGGTGTCCGCCTCAATCTTGCGACCGGCGGCGTCAACGACCCCAATGTCGGCCGACCGCGCTTCACCGCCGCAGTCGAGCGCATGAAGGCGCGCGGCTGGCACGTGCAACTTTACACCACGCTCCCCATGATCTCGGCAATCAAGGACCTCGTCGAGACGGCGCCGGTACCCGTTGTATTCGACCATTTCGGCGGCCTCGAGGCTTCGCTTGGACTGGAGCAGCCGGGATTTGCCGATCTGGTCGCGCTGGTGAAATCCGGCAAGGCCTATGTCAAGATTTCCGGCGCCTATCGCTCCTCGAAGCTCGCGCCCGACTATCAGGACATGGCGCCGTATGCCCGCGCGCTGATCGCGGCGAATGCGGACCGCATCGTCTGGGGCACGGACTGGCCGCATCCGGATTCGAGCCGTGTCGAGGGACGCAAAGCCACCGACATCGCGCCGCTCTACCAGATCGACGACGGCCGCCTGCTCAACCAGCTTCCGGTGTGGGCGCCGGATGCGGATGTGCGCAAAAATATCCTGGTCGATAACCCGGCGCGACTGTACGGGTTTTGACGTCAGCGTGCGCGGCGGGAGAAGAAGGAGATCAGGACCGGCAGCGTCACCAGGATCACGATCGGCGCCAGCATCATGCCTGTTACCACGACCACCGCGAGCGGCTTCTGCACCTGCGAGCCGATGCCTTCCGACAGCGCGGCCGGCAACAGGCCGATGCCGGCGACGACGCAGGTCATCAGCACCGGCCGAAGCTGCAATTCGCCGGTGCGTATCACCGCGCTCACGCGGTCCATGCCCTCTTCGATGAGCTGGTTGAACTGCGACAGGATGATGATGCCGTCCATCACGGCGATGCCGAACAGCGCGATGAAGCCGATCGCTGCCGAGACACTGAAGGCGGTGCCGGTGATCAAGAGACCGAGCACGCCGCCGAAGATCGCCATCGGGATCACGCTCATGGCGAGCAGCGTGTCGGTCATCGAGCCGAAATTGAACCAGAGCAGGACGCCGATCAGCGCGAGCGAGATCGGCACCACGATCGACAATCGCCGGATCGCGTCCTGGAGATTGCCGAATTCGCCGACCCAGTCCATGTGCGCGCCGGGCGGCAGCTGCACCTGATCGGCGATCTTCTGCTGCGCCTCGCGAATCGCGCTGCCGAGGTCGCGTTCACGCACCGAGAATTTGATAGGCAGATAGCGTTCCTGCTGCTCGCGATAAATGTAGGCGGCACCCGAGACGAGGCTGATGGTGGCGACCTCGCTCAGGGGAATCTGCGTGACGGTGCCGTTCGGTCCGGGCGCGCCGATCCGCAAATTCTGGATCGCCTCGGCGCTCCTGCGGAATTCCGGCGCAAGACGAACGATGATCGGGAAGTGGCGGTCGCTTCCCGCCTCGTAGATGTCTCCCGCGGTGTCGCCGCCGATCGCGACCTTGATGGTGGCGTTGATGTCGCCCGGCGCGAGGCCGTAGCGCGCCGCCTTGGCACGGTTGATGTCGATCTGGATGGTCGGCTGCCCGAGCGAGGTGAACACCGCAAGATCGGTGACGCCCTGCACGGTTGACAGCACCGACTTGATCTTGTTGGCGGTGTCGGTCAGCGCCTGGAGATCGCTGCCGAACAGCTTGATCGAGTTCTCGCCCTTCACCCCGGAGACGGCTTCGGAGACGTTGTCCTGGAGATATTGCGAGAAGTTGAACTCGACGCCCGGGAAGCGATCGTCAAGCTGCTTGAGCAGTTGCGCGGTCAGCTCTTCCTTGTCGCGGGTGCCGGGCCATTGGCTGGCGGGCTTGAGCGGCGCGAAGAACTCGGCGTTGAAGAAGCCGGCGGCGTCGGTGCCGTCATCGGGGCGGCCGTGCTGCGACACCACGGATTCCACTTCAGGCCGCGCGCGGATCACCTTGCGCATCTCGTTGACGTAGGAGTTGCCTTCCTGGAGCGAGATGGTCGGCGGCAGCGTGGCGCGGATCCAGAGATTGCCCTCCTCCAGCTTCGGCAGGAATTCGAGGCCAAGCAAGCGGCTGAGCGCAACCGTCATCAGCACGAGGCCGAACGCGCCACCGAGCATGATGCCGCGGTTGGCGACCGCCCAATGCAGCACCGGCATGTAGATCCGATGCAGGATCAGCATCACCTTGGTCTCGGTCTCCCTGACATGCGCGGGCAGGATGATCGCGGACAGCGCCGGGGTGACGGTGAAGGTCGCAAGCAGTCCACCGGCCAGCGCGTAGGCATAGGTGCGCGCCATTGGCCCGAAGATGTTGCCCTCGACGCCGGAGAGCGTGAACAGCGGCAGGAAGGCCGCGATGATGATCGCCGCGGCGAAGAAGATCGAACGGGAGACATCGGCCGCCGCGCTGAGGATGGCGTGGCTTTTCATGCCGAACAGCGTCTCGGACGACATCTGCTCGGACTCCGACATCGGCGTCGTCTGAGTCAGGCGCCGGAAGATCGCCTCCACCATGATGACGGTGGCATCGACGATCAGGCCGAAATCGATCGCGCCGACCGACAGCAGGTTTGCCGATTCCCCGCGCAGCACCAGGATGATCACCGCGAAGAACAGCGCGAACGGAATGGTGGCGCCGACGATCAGCGCACTGCGGAGATCGCCGAGAAAGATCCACTGCAGCAGCACGATCAAGAGAATGCCGACCACCATGTTGTGCAGCACGGTGTGGGTGGTGAGTTCGATCAGGTCGCCGCGGTCGTAGATGCGCTCGATGCGCACGCCGGGTGGCAGGATGCTGGACTCGTTGATGGTTTGAACGAGCTGGTGGACGCGCTTGATGGTTGGCGAGCTCTGCTCGCCCCGGCGCATCAGCACGATGCCCTGCACGATGTCGTCGGCCTCATCGAGGCCGGCAATGCCGAGACGTGGCTTCTGGCCGACGGTGACGGTGGCGACGTCCTTGACCAGCACCGGATTGCCGTTGGTCTGCGAGACCATGGTGTTGGCGAGGTCGTCGATCGAGCGGATCAGGCCGACGCCGCGCACCACGGCCGATTGCTGACCGATATTGACGGTGTTGCCGCCGACATTGACGTTGGAATTGCCGACCGCCTGGAGCAATTGCGGCAGCGTCAGGCCGTTGGCGACCAGCTTGTTGAAGTCGACCTGGAGCTCGTAGGTCTTGCTCTTGCCGCCCCACCCGGTGACGTCGATCACGCCGGGCACGGCACGGAAGCGCCGCTGGAGGATCCAGTCCTGGATGGTCTTGAGGTCGAGCACGCTGTAGTTCGGCGGACCGACGAGACGGTAGCGAAAGATTTCGCCAATCGGGCTGAGCGGCGAGATCTGCGGCTGCACGTTGCCGGGCAGCGGCGCGAGCTGCGCCAGGCGGTTCAAGACCTGCTGCAACGCCTCGTCATAGGTGTAGGCGAAGGAGAACTGCAGTTTGACGTCGGAGAGACCGTAGAGCGAGATGGTGCGAATGGTCGTCACGTTCTTCAGACCCGCAACCTGGGTCTCGATCGGAATCGTGATGTAGCGCTCGATCTCCTCCGCCGACAGGCCCGGACTCTGCGTCACGATGTCGACCATCGGCGGGGTCGGATCCGGATAAGCCTCGATGTTGAGCTGGTTGAACGCGATCAGGCCGCCGATGAGCACGGCGACGAACATCCCGACCATCAGGAAGCGCCGGTTGACGGCAAGGGCGACGAGGCGATCCATTCAGGTCTTCAGCTTGTCTTTTTCCCGGCCCGTCGATCAGCTGCCGGACGCCGCGCGGTCGATGAACAGGCTGCCTTTGGTGACAACCTGCTCGCCGGGCTTCAGATTGCTGGTGACCTCGACGAGATTGCCATTGATGAGACCGATCTTGATCTCGCGCAGCTCGACCGACTTGTCCTCGCGTGCGACCCAGAGGCGGACCTTGTCGGCTTCGTAGATCAAGGCCTGCTTCGGTACCGCCGGCGCGGCGCGGTCGCCGAACGAATAGATCGTGACGTTGGCGAACATCTCCGGCTTGAGCAGACCGTCCTTGTTGTCGATGGTGGCGCGGACCAACAAGCGGCGGGTGTTCGGATCGATCGCGGCGGCGACGTAGTTGACCTTGGCAGTCAAGGGGCGGCCCGGCAGCGCCATCACGTTGACGCTGATGTCCTGCCCGACGCACACGGCAGCCGCATCGCTCTCGCGCACGAAGGCGGTGAGCCAGACCGTGGAGAGGTCGCCCACCACGAAGACCGGATCGCTGGCGCCGGAATTGACGTACTGGCCGGGACCGATCTTACGCTGCACGACCGTGCCCGCGATCGGCGAATAGATCGTGACCTCCGGATTGATGACGCCCTTGTCCTGGAACGCCTTGATGGTCTCGTCGGTGAAGCCGAGGATACGCAGCTTGTTGCGCGCGGCTTCGAGCGCCGTCGCCGATGAGCGCATGTCATTCTGCGCCTGAACCTGGGTCGCTTCCGCCTGCTGATAGTCCTTCAGCGGGATGGCGTGGCCCTCGTAGAGGTCCTTGGCGCGCTTGAACTGGATGTCGGCAAGATCGATCGCCGACTTCGCCTTGTTCTGCGAACTCATCGCCGCAATGAAATCGTTCTGGGCCTGCACGGTGTCGGCGGCCTCGATCGTGAACAGCGGTTGACCTTGCTTCAGCACCTCGCCGGGCTTGGCGAGCAGCTTGGTCACCCGGCCCGCATAGGGCGAGAACACCGGCGTCGAACGGTCCTCGTCGACTGCGACCTTACCCTCGGTGACATACTCGGCGCGGAAGGTCTTGGCCTTGACCGGCTCGATCGTCAGCGTTGCCCATTCCGACGGCGTCGGCGTGAAGTTCTGCGCATTCCTGCGCGACTGGCTGGAGATCTCGGAGTGGTTCTTCTCCTTCGCTCCCGCATGGAGGAAGCCGTAGGCCCCGGCACCGGCAAGAGCTAGTAAAACTACGGATGTAATTACCCGTTGTTTTGTAAGCACCTGCAATCGCTTGGTATTTTCAACTACCATGGGGCCCGGTCATGTCTGCGATGATACCAGCGGATGCCGGCGTCATCGGTCGCGCTAATAGTGCCGAATTGTGATTTCAAACAACCTAAAAAACGCCGGGCGCCTTTCGGTTTGCGTTAAAAATTTGCGACACGTCAGCTTCACGTCAGCTTGTCACCGGCCACTCTGCCGGATGACTGCCGAGCGGCATCGCCGGACGGCTCCATTGCGCCGGCGTCTTCGACAGCAGCGCTGAATGGCGCACCGCCTTCAACGTGCCGAAGCCAGATGGCATGCTCTCGATGAATGCAGCATGTACGGCCTCGCCCGTAATATCCGGGGTGTTCAGGCCATTTTCGAGCCGTCCGAGATTCCACAGCCAGCGCCCGGTCTGCGCCAACGACACGCGCACGTGCCAGCTGCCGCCTTCGCGAGCCTGGCGCGCCTTGGCCATCATCGCGCCGAACGCCATCAGATAGCCGGTGGCGTGGTCGAGCATCTGTGCCGGCAACTCCTTCGGTCCATCGAGGCCGGCCGCCTGTCCCTCGGCATGGTTGAAGCCGGTCGTGGTCTGCACCAGAGAATCGAAGCCGCGCCGTTCCGCCCAGGGACCGGCATGGCCATAGGCCGACAGCGTCACGTAGACGATGCCGGGATTGATTTTTGCTGCGTCCTCCGGCGTAAAGCCGAGAGCGGCAAGCGCGCGCGGGCGATAGCCTTGCGAGAAGATGTCGGCGTCCTTCAACAGCGCGCGCATCTGCGCTCTCCCCGCCTTGCTTTTCAGCTCGATGAAGGTGGTGAGCTTGCCGCGGCCGGTGTCGATGGTCAGCCACGGAATGGCCGGCAGCGCGGGGCCTGACACGAGCAGCACATCCGCGCCGTGCGCGGCGAGCGTGCGGCCGGCGACGGGCCCCGCGATGACGCGAGAGAGATCGAGCACGCGCAGGCCTGCGAGCGGGCGATCGCCTTTTGACGGTCGTTGCGGCCACGGCTTCGGCGGGGCCTCGCCAATCTTCTCGATCGAGACCAGCGGCAATTCGGCAAGCGCGCGGGCCTGCGGCAGCGCCGACCATTCGTCGTAGGAGCGCATCAGGGCAACGACGCCGCCCGCAGCGTAAGCCGCAGTCTCGAAATCCTCGCCCTTCCATTGCATCAATGCGGCCTCCACCTTCTCGCGCTCGGGCTCGCAGCCGAGCACCTTGCAGACGGCGTCGCGATGATGCGGGAAATTGGTGTGGCAGCGGACGAAGCGGTTGTCGCCGGTTCTGTAGACGCCGGCTATGGCGTCCCAGGCGGGCGGCGGCGGCTTGTCGTCGACGCGCAAATAGCGCTCGGAGCGGCATTCGGCGACGGCATGGCGCAGGTCGACGCTAACGTCCTGTGCCTCGCCGCTGCGCAATCTCGAGATTTCGGCGGCGGCAAGACCGGCGGCGGCGATCGTCGTCTGGCCGGCAATTGCGACGCGAAACGAAGACGGGATTTGCGGCTCCTCGCCCGTCAGCCGCACGTGGGCGAGCGCGGCCGCGTCACCGCCGGCGGAGGTCCAGATGCCACTGAGAATCTCGGTGGGGCTTTGCATGACCCTTCTCTCCCTTTAGTTTGCGACCATCGCATTAGCACACAAGGACATGCAATGGCCGCCATCGATCCTCTCACTGCAGGCGCCGTGTTCATCGCAACGGCGGCCACCGACGCGGTCTATGTCATGTTCACCTCGGCCGTGATCGCGCGCAAGCGCGTGCCGGCGGCGAACTGGAGCGCGGTCTGGTACATGCTCTCCTCCTATGCCGTGATCAGCTACACCGAAAACGCTTTCTATGTGGCTTTCGCGGCGATCGGCTCCTGGGCCGGCGCCTACGTCTCACTGACATTCCTGCACCGCCCGCCCGGCGGCCCGCCGGTGGGGGCGGCACCGGAGTGAGGGCCGCTGTTTCCACACAGTCATTGCGAGCGAAGCGAAGCAATCCAGAGTCTTTCCGCGGTGGCAGTCTGGATTGCTTCGTCGCAAGAGCTCCTCGCAATGACGACGTGGAGGCTTTTGGGCGTCTCTCGAAACAGCTACACTCGCTGCGACCAACAAAAAAGGAAAACCAAACAATGGATCTCGGTCTCAAAGGCAAGAACGCCGTCGTGCTTGGCGGCACGCGCGGCATCGGGCGGGCGATTGCGGCGACGCTGGCCGGCGAAGGCAGCAATGTCGCGGTGTGTGCACGCAACGCTGACCAGGTTGCCGCCACCGTTACGGAGTTGAAGGCCAGCGGGGTCCGCGCGACCGGCGGCCCGGTCGACGTCACCGACGGCGCGGCACTGAAATCCTGGATCGAGAATGCTGCAAAGGAGCTTGGCGGCATCGACATGCTGTTCTCCAACGCGGGCGCGATGGCGCAGGGCCATGATGCCCCATCGTGGGAACAGAATTTTCGGCTCGACCTGCTCGGCGCCGTGCATGCGTTCGACGCCGCGCGGCCGTTCCTCGAGGCCAGCGGTGCGAGCAGCGGCGACGCCGCCTTCGTCATCATCTCCTCGATTTCAGCGGCGCAAGCGGACACGGCGAGCTCCTACGGCCCTATCAAGGCGGCATTGATCCACATGGCAAAGGGACTTGCGCGGCAGTACGCGAAGAAGAAGATCCGCGTCAACGTGGTCTCGCCCGGCACCGTCTACTTCAAAGGCGGCGTCTGGAATACGATCGAGCAGAACATGCCCGAGCGCTACAATGATGCGATGAAGCGTAACCCCACCGGCCGCATGGCGACGCCACAGGAGATCGCGAGCGCAGCGGTGTTTCTGGCGAGCCCGGTGTCGGGGTTCACCACGGGCTCAAACCTGGTGGTGGACGGCGCGATCTCGAACCGGGTGAATTTTTAGAACAAGCTCGTCATTGCGAGCGCAGCGAAGCAATCCAGTATTTCTCCGCGGTGACAGTCTGGATTGCTTCGCTGCGCTCGCAATGACGGTGTGGCAGCAGAGTACTCTACATTCCTCAATGGAAATCCCGCGACGGCGGCAGGATGCGGACGTTGCGGGGATGGCGAAGTTTTTGCGCGGGCGCATCCGTGTGGGCGCGGGGATCGTCGTTGAGCGGTTCGACCACAGTGGCGCCTGCTGGCACCGGACGCTTGCGGCCGAGGGCGTCGTTGGCGAGGCCGACCAGATCGTGCGAACGGTCGATCATCCGCTGGGCAATGAGGTGCGTCACCTTTTCGGGGCTGCTCTGGATATAGCCCTCGACCAGGATGAGGCGTGCGCCCATCACCTCCTTCCGGTACTGCTCCATGATCTTCGGCCATACCACGATATTGGCGATGCCGGTTTCGTCCTCCAGTGTCATGAACACGACGCCGCTGGCGCTGCCCGGCCGCTGCCGTACCAGCACGACGCCGGCACAGCGGACACGGCGCCGCTCGTTGTCATGATTGATGTCCTTGCAGGCGACGATGCGCTCGCGCAAAAACATCTCGCGCAAAAATTCCATCGGATGCCCCTTCAGCGATAACCGAATGGTCTGATAGTCCGCGACCACCTGTTCGGCCCGCGGCATCACCGGCAACGGCCTGGCGTGCTCGTCCGGCTGCTCGCGTGCGGTGGCCACCTCGAACAGCGGCAGCGGCACATCGTCGGGCAGGCGCCGCACCTGCCACAGCGCCTCGCGGCGGTCGAGCCCGAGCGAGCGGAACGCGTCGGCATCGGCGAGCAGGATCAGCGCGCGCTTGGGCAGTCCGGTGTCGCGGGCGAAGTCTTCCAGAGAGGTGAAGGGCCGGCGGTTGCGGGCGGCGACGATGCGGTCGGCCCAGTCGGGCGCTCTCTCCGCATACTCATTCCGAGGCGCGCCTCTTTTCAGCCTTTCCTCATCCTCGTCGAGCCAATGAAAACCGTCGATCTGGCGGAAGCCCAGGCGCACGGCGCAGTATTTGCCACTTCCTTCTTCCAGCGTGTTCTGCGCAAAGCTGTAGGACACATCGATATCGCGTACTTCGACGCCGTTCTTGCGAGCGTCGCTGACGATCTGCGCCGGGGCGTAAAAGCCCATCGGCTGCGAGTTCAGGAGGCCGCAGCAGAATGCATCAGGGTGATAATGCTTCAGCCATGAGGAGATATAGACAAGCTGCGCGAAGCTTGCAGCATGGCTCTCCGGAAAACCGTAGCTGCCAAAACCCTTGATCTGTTCGAAACAATTTCTGGCAAAATCCGGCGCATAACCGCGTGCGATCATGTTGCCGATCATCTTGTCTTCGAACTTGCCGATGGTGCCGACATTGCGGAACGTTGCCATCGCACGGCGCAGGCCGTTGGCTTCCTCCGGCGTGAACTTCGCGGCCTCGATCGCGATCCGCATCGCCTGCTCCTGGAACAAGGGCACGCCGAGCGTCTTGTGCAGCACTCTGTAAAGCTCGTCCTTGTCGCCATGCTCCGATGACGGCGATGGATAGTTCACTTTTTCCAAGCCGTTCCGCCGCCGCAAATAGGGATGCACCATGTCGCCCTGGATCGGTCCCGGCCGCACGATCGCGACTTCGATGACGAGATCGTAGAAGGTCCGTGGCCTCAGCCGCGGCAGCATGTTCATCTGCGCGCGGCTCTCGACCTGGAACACGCCGAGCGACTCCCCGTCGCACAGCATGTCGTAGACTTTGGAATCATCCTGCGGGACGCTCGCCAGCATCCAGCTTTCGCCCTTGTGCTGCTCGATCAGATCAAAACACTTGCGGATGCAGGTCAGCATGCCCAGCGCGAGCACGTCGACCTTCATCATGCTGAGCGCGTCGACATCGTCCTTGTCCCATTCGATGAAGGTGCGATCGTCCATCGCGGCGTTGCCGATCGGCACATAGGTGTCGAGCCGGTCTTGCGTGAGCACATAGCCGCCGACATGCTGGGACAGATGACGGGGGAATTCGATCAGCTCGGTCGCGAGCTCGACCGCGAGGTTGATCATGGAATTTTGCGGATCGAGGCCGGCCTGTCTGACCTGCATGTCGTTGAGGCCCTTGCCCCAGCTTCCCCAGACGGTGTCGGCGAGGGCCGCGGTGACGTCTTCGGTCAGGCCCAGCGCCTTGCCGACGTCGCGGATGGCGCTGCGCGGGCGATAATGAATGACGGTGGCGATGATCGCCGCGCGATGGCGGCCGTAACGGCGATAGACATATTGCATCACCTCCTCGCGCCGCGAATGCTCGAAATCGACGTCGATGTCGGGCGGCTCCAGCCGCTCCTTGGAGATGAAGCGCTCGAACAGCAGATCGACCTTGGTCGGGTCGACCGAGGTGATGCCGAGCACGTAGCAGACCGCCGAATTCGCCGCCGATCCCCGCCCCTGGCACAAAATGTTCTGGCTGCGGGCGTAATGCACGATGTCGTGCACGGTGAGGAAGTAATGCGCGTATTTCAGATCGGCGATCAACGCGAGTTCTTTCTTCAGGGTGGCGCGCAGCTTGTCGTCGATCTTGCCGCCGAAATATTTGTCGACACCGGCCCAGGTCAGATCCTCCAGATGCCCCTGCGCGGTCTTGCCCCGCGGCACCGGCTCGTCCGGATACTGGTATTTGAGCTGGTCGAGCGAGAAGGTGATCTTGTCCGCAAAGCGCATGGTCTCCGCGATAGCCTCAGGGAAATCGCGGAACAGCCGCGCCATCTCCCTGGGCGTCTTCAGAAATCGCTCAGCATTGGCTTCCAGCTTCCGGCCGACCGCCTCGATCGTGGTTTTCTCCCGGATGCAGGTCAGAACGTCCTGGAGGGGACGGCGCGCGGGGTGGTGATAGAGCACCTCGTTGGTCGCAAGCAGCGGCACTTTTGCTTTTGCGGCGAGATCATCGAGCTGCGCGAGGCGACGGCGGTCGTCGCCGCGATAGATCAGGCTCGCCGCCAGCCACACGCCCTCGGCGCGACTTGCCTTCAGCTTGGCGAGGATGTCCTGCGCTTGCGCCGCATCGAAGCGATGCGGCAGCGTCAGGATCAGGAGCTGGCCTTCGGAAAACGCAAGGAGATCGGCGAAGGTGAGATGGCACTCGCCCTTCGCGATCCGCGTGATACCGTCGCCGCGCTTGCCCCGGGTGAGAAGCTGGCACAGCCGGCCATAGGCGGCGCGGTCACGCGGATAGACCAGGATATCCGGCGTGCCGTCGATGAAGACGATGCGGGTGCCAATCAAAAGCTTCGGCTTGTGCAGCACCTCGTCATTGTCGAGTTCCTTCCAGGCGCGCACCACACCGGCGAGCGTGTTGTGATCGGCAATGCCGATCACGGGAATGCCGAGGATGCTGGCCTGGTGCACATAGGCGCGCGGGTCCGAACCGCCGCGCAGGAAGGAGAAATTCGTGGTGATGCCGATCTCGGCATAAGTGGGCGTGTTCATGCGAAGAGACCGTGCACATACCAACCGGGAGGAACGGGCTTGCCGTCGCCGTCGAAGCACTCCCCCTCGTAAAGACCGTCGCGAAAGATCCAGAAGCGCAGGCCCTCGGCATCCTCGATGCGGAAATAGTCCCGCGTCAGTTGCTTGCCGTCCTGCCGCCACCATTCCATGGCGATGCGCTCGGGGCCTTCCACCCGCACCACCGCATGCTGCGCGCGGCGCCAGGTGAATTGATGCGGCGGGCCGTCGGGCACGGTCGCAAACGGCACATTGATCGGCTCAGGCTTGTCGAACAATCGCAAGGGACGCAGCGGCGGCTCACTTTCAGTGCGCGCGGGCCATTCGGCCTGCATCGCCACGGCGAGATGATGCTGCGCAGGCGCCGCCAGCACCGCACATTCGGGGATATGGGTATCCTCAGGCAGGTGCACGACGACGCGCTTTCCGCCGATGCGCGCGGCGATGCGGTCGATCAGCGCGGCCAGCTCGTCATTGTCGTGGACATGGGCGTCGAGATCGCGCTGCTCCTGCACCACGATCTCGGTACGGCTTGCCGACAGCCGCACCATGTCGAAGCCGAAGCCCGGATCAAGGGGATCGGCGAGGGCATCGAGGCGCTCGCGGAACAGCCGGTCGACGACCGCGCTCCGCGTCACGGGACGTCCGGTCTCGACCATGATCGCACGCACTGCGCCGTCGGTACGGAAGAAGGTAGCCTCCAGCCGTCGCGCGCCCTTGCCCTGCTTCTCCATGGACGCAATCAACGTATCCGCCAGACGCGACAGCGTCATCGCGATCATGGTGTCGGTCGCGATCGGCTCGGCAAAGCGTTTCTCCACGATGTAATCGGGCGGCGGCTTTCGTGGATTGATCGGCGCGTCGCCCTGCCCCAGCGCATGCGCGAGCAGCGTGGAGAACCGTGCACCGAACCGCGCCGTGATTTCGCTCGGCGTGCGCGAGGCGACATCGCCGATGGTCTTCAGGCCGGCGCGGCGCAGGCCGGTGCTGATGGCCTCACCCGCACCAAGCGCGGACACCGGAAACCGGCTGATTGCCGCCGCCTCCCCGCCATCGGCGACGATGGTCCCTGAAGATTGCCGCGTCAGCGTGCGCGCGCAGACCGAGGTGCCGGCGATCGCCGCACTGACGGCAAAGCCCTGGCGATCGAGGGCACGGACAAGGGTTTGCAACAGCGCAGCTTCGCCGCCGAACAGATGCGCGCAGCCGGTGATGTCGAGGAACAGCCCGTGCGGCGGATCGAGCGCCACCAGCGGCGTGAAGCGGTCGCACCAGTCGGCGATGTCGCCGATCGTCTTGGCATCGGCCACGGCATCGGCGTCGAACACCTTGAGATCTGGACACATCGCCCGGGCATTGGCCAGGGGCTGGCCGATATGCAGACCGAGGCGCTCGGCCGCCTCGTCCAGCGCATGGATCACCAGCGCGTTGCTATCCTTGGCAACGACGATGCTGGGCGCATTATTTTCATGCAGTCCGACGTTGCCGAAGAACCGCTGGATCCGATCGATGGGCAGGCGCGGCAGCCACAGGCTGAGGATACGCCGACGATTCAGAGAACTGGCACTCATCACATTTCCATTCCATGATCCACCGGCCGCACGGGCCATGACGATTGCGCAGGAGCTCGGCATCGAAGCGCGGCGCGCCCCAGGCGCTCCACATCGCGCCCGGCGGCGAATGCGCCGCGCGAAGCATCCATCGGGTCTCGGCGGTCGAGGGCAAAGGTTGCGCGGCCATCCGCAGCAGCAAACCGGTGACACCGGAAGATTGCGCAGCCAATGTCAGCTTGCGGCTCGCCACAAGATCGAACTGCCTGGTCTCACCCCAGAGCTCGAGCACGACCGCACCCAGCGCGTCGCAGGCGAGCGCATCGGCCGACGTGCGCAACGCGCTCTCCACGTCGGCGGCGCGCACCATCACCATGCGGCGCGGATCGAGACCGATCTCGGCGAGCCCGCTCATCGACAGCGCGCCGGTTTCAATTTCCGAAAAATCCTGCCGCACCCACAGCAGCGGTTTGCGCGCCGTCACGCGCCCCGCAAGTCCGGTGACAAAGCCGGTCGCGGCCGCGCCCTGACGTCCTTCACAAAACACCTCGTGGATTGCCGCGCGCGCGAGCCCGCCCTTCAGCGCACTGTCGGCCTCGCGGTGGCCGAGCGCGACACGGTCGCGATGATGCACGACCTCCGCCGTCTCGATGCGCTCGATCTGGCCGCGCAAGGCTGCAAGCGCGCTTGTTCGTGCGCCGCTCATATACGCCGCTCCTCAAGGTGATTGCCGGTGGCTCTCAAAAAGAGAACCAGCGGCTAGCTCGTTTGTTCATGATATGTTCTAATATAAAGCTAACGACGCCCCGGGAGTCAATCGAATTGGCGGGCCTTGGGATTCATGAGCTGAATCAAAGGGATTCCAATATGGACGTGCAACGCAAGCTGGAGATTCTGGCGGATGCCGCCAAGTACGACGCGTCCTGCGCCTCCAGCGGCACCGAGAGACGGGATTCCAGCGACGGCAAGGGCATGGGATCGACCGCGCCCGGCATGGGCATTTGCCATTCCTACGCGCCGGACGGCCGCTGCATCTCGCTGCTCAAGGTGCTGCTGACCAACGCCTGCAATTACGACTGCCTCTATTGCGTCAACCGGGCCTCCTCCAACGTGCCGCGTGCCCGCTTCACCATCGACGAAGTCGTCAAGCTGACGCTCGACTTCTACCGGCGCAATTACATCGAAGGACTGTTTCTCTCCTCCGGCATCATCCGCAACCCCGACTACACCATGGAGCAGGTGGTGAGCGTCGCGCGCAAACTGCGCGAGGAGCATCACTTCCGCGGTTACATCCATCTCAAGACGATCCCCGAGGCCGACGATGCATTGATTTCCGAGGCCGGCAAATATGCCGACCGTCTCTCCATCAACATCGAGATGCCGCAGGAGACGAGCCTGCAGCAATTCGCGCCCGAGAAGGACGTGCGCGCGATCCGCCGCACCATGGGCCGGCTGCGGCTGAAGCTCGACGAGGCCGAGGAAAGCCGCAACGCGAACACGAAAGCCAAGCCGCAGCGCTTCGCGCCGGCCGGCCAAAGCACGCAGATGATCGTCGGCGCCGACGCGGCCTCCGACCACACCATCCTCCACACCAGCGCCAATCTCTACGGTTCATACAGGCTGAGGCGCGTCTATTATTCCGCGTTCAGCCCGATCCCCGATGCCAGCCGCGCGCTGCCTCTGCGCGCGCCGCCCTTGCTGCGCGAGCACCGACTCTACCAGGCCGACTGGCTGATGCGGTTCTACGGTTTCGACGTCGGCGAGATCGTCGACGACAGTGCGATGCTGCCGCTCGACATCGATCCAAAACTCGCCTGGGCGCTGCGTCACCGCGACCGCTTCCCACTCGACGTCAACCACGCCAGCCGCGAGGAATTGTTGCGCGTTCCGGGCTTCGGCACCAAGGCGGTCGAGCGCATCATCGCGGCGCGCCGCACGACCACGATCCGCGTCGCCGATCTCGCGCGGCTGCATGTGCCCCGCACCAAGGCGCTGCCGTTCATCGTGCTGAGCGATCACCGGCCCCCGCCGCATCGCCTCGACGAGGCACGGCTGATCGAACGGTTCAAGCCGAAGGCAACACAACTGGGATTTGGCTTCTGATGCAATACATCATCCTCGAGAACGAAACCGATTTCGACGGCTGGCGTAAAGCCGCGCGTAGCCTCGTGCTTCACCAAATGAAACCGGCCGATGTCACCTGGGCCGTGCAGGGCGGCGAAGCGGAGCTGTTCGCGACGCCCTCGCCGTCTCCGCTGCCGGAGGGTGGCGATGGCACCTTCAACGTGCCAGCAAAATTCGTCGAGCTCGCCAAGGCCGCGATCCTGCATCGCGATCCCGAGCGTTTTGCGATCCTCTATCGCCTGCTGTTTCGGCTGAAGGACAATCACGACATCATTGAGGTCGCGACCGATGCCGATGTCGCGCAAGTCATGGCCATGGCAAAGGCGGTCTACCGCGACGAGCACAAGATGCATGCCTTCGTGCGCTTCCGCGAGATCGGCAGGGAACGCGAAGCACACTACGTCGCCTGGTTCGAGCCGGAGCATCACATCGTCGAGCTCGCCGCACCGTTCTTCGCCAAGCGCTTTGCCGACATGCCTTGGTCGATTCTGACGCCCGATTTGTGCGCGCATTGGGATGGCCACGCGCTCTCGTTCACGTCGGGCGTCAGCAAGAGCGAGGCGCCGAGCGAAGACCGGCTGGAGGAAACCTGGCGACGCTACTATGCCAGCATCTTCAATCCGGCCCGCCTGAAGGTGAAGGCGATGCAGGCCGAGATGCCGAAGAAATATTGGAGGAACCTGCCCGAGGCTTCGATCATTAAGCCCCTGATCGAGGACGCCGAACGCATGACCGGCGCCATGATCGCCAATGCCGCAACCGATCCGCACAAGCCTCAAAGGCGGCCGGAGGCTCCGATGAAACGCAAGCTTGCCACCGACGATCTCGAAGCGCTCCGCGAGGAGGCCGCCCACTGCCGTGCCTGCCATCTCTACAAGGACGCCACCCAGACCGTGTTCGGCGAGGGCCCGAAGTCCGCCAACGTCATGCTGGTCGGCGAACAGCCCGGCGACAAGGAAGACCTCGCGGGCCATCCCTTTGTCGGTCCGGCCGGCCAGATGCTCGACAAGGCACTGCAAGAGGCCGGCGTCGACCGCAAGAAGGTCTATGTCACCAACGCGGTAAAACACTTCAAATTCGTGCCGCGCGGCAAGATCCGCCTGCATCAGAAGCCGAATACGCCGGAGATAAAGGCCTGCCGGCAGTGGTACGAGCGGGAGGTCTCCGTCATCCAGCCCGATCTCATCGTCGCGATGGGCGCGACCGCCGCGCAGAGCGTGTTCGGCAAGATCACCCCTGTAGGCAAGACCCGCGGCCGGCTGATCGACCTTCCCGACGGTCACAAGGCGCTGGTGACGGTGCACCCGTCCTATCTGCTGCGGTTGCCCGATCCGGAAGCCAAGGCGCTGGAATATCAGCGCTTTGTCGAAGACCTGAAGATCGTCGCCGGTTTGCAGAAGAAAGCCGCACGCGCCGCCTGAATACGGGCGGGAAAACCCCTTTCAGGCGCCGTCTGTCATCCAGCCTTCAAATCCATCGGGGACAATAGCCCTTACAGAAAGTTAAGGGGCGTCCAGACATGACCGATGTTGCATTCGACCGCGCGGTAGCCGATCCCGCGCCGATCCAGCCGGCCTCGCGGCCAAATCTCGACAAGGGCTTCAATCCGCTGACACTGATCCTGTTCTTCGGCATCCTCGCTGCGGGCCTGCTCTATGTGGCCTACAGCATCTACTCGGATGTCGATGCGACCGGCACCAGGGTCACGAGCTATCTGCCCTACATCCTCTTGTTCGTCGCGCTCCTGATCGCGCTCGGCTTCGAATTCGTCAACGGTTTCCACGACACCGCCAACGCGGTTGCGACCGTGATCTACACCCATTCGCTTCCGGCCGAAGTCGCGGTG
This sequence comes from Bradyrhizobium sp. WSM1417, assembly GCF_000515415.1. Classification (NCBI taxonomy): domain Bacteria; kingdom Pseudomonadati; phylum Pseudomonadota; class Alphaproteobacteria; order Hyphomicrobiales; family Nitrobacteraceae; genus Bradyrhizobium; species Bradyrhizobium sp. WSM1417. The sequence continues at coordinate 3,633,411 of NZ_KI911783.1, read as the reverse complement.
ATGTGGTCGGGCTTCTTCAACTTCCTCGGCGTGCTGCTCTCGTCCGGCGCCGTGGCCTTCGGCATCGTCTCGCTGCTGCCGGTCGAGCTGATCCTGCAGGTCGGCTCCAGCGCCGGTTTCGCGATGGTGTTCGCGCTGCTGATCGCCGCGATCCTTTGGAACCTCGGCACCTGGTATTTCGGCCTGCCGGCCTCCTCCTCGCACACGCTGATCGGCTCGATCATCGGCGTCGGCGTCGCGAACGCGTTGATGCGGGGCCGCGACGGCACCTCGGGTGTGGACTGGGGCAAGGCCACGGAGATCGGTTATGCGCTCCTGCTGTCGCCGCTGGTCGGCTTCGTCTGCGCGGCCGGCCTGCTGCTGCTGCTCAAGTTCATCATCAAGAACCCGGCGCTCTATGCCGCCCCTGAGGGTCACAAAGCCCCGCCGATCTGGATTCGCGGCCTGCTGATCCTGACCTGCACCGGTGTCAGCTTCGCCCACGGCTCGAACGACGGCCAGAAGGGCATGGGCCTGATCATGCTGATCCTGATCGGCACCGTGCCCACGGCCTATGCGCTCAACCGCGCCTTGCCGGAGTCGCAGGTCGCCCAGTTCACGAAGGTCTCGGAAGCCGCCTCCAAGGTGGTTGCGGCCAAGGGCGCCGGCCATGCGATCATCGGCGATCCCCGTCCTGCGGTGACGCAGTACGTCACCTCGCATCACATCAGCGAAGGCACCTATCCTGCTCTGTCAGTGCTGGTGCAGGATGTCGGCGAGCAGGTCGCGAAATACGGTTCGCTGAACAAGGTGCCGGCGGAAGTCGTCGGCAACACCCGCAACGACATGTACCTGACCTCGGAAGCGATCCGCTTCCTGATGAAGGACAAGGAAAACGACCTCAGCAAGGACGAGGTCGCGACCTTGAACGCCTACAAGGGCGGCCTCGACAGCGCGACCAAGTTCATCCCGATTTGGGTGAAGGTCGCCGTCGCCATCGCGCTCGGCCTCGGCACCATGATCGGGTGGAAGCGCATCGTCGTCACCGTCGGTGAGAAGATCGGCAAGACCCATCTCACCTACGCGCAGGGTGCTTCCGCCGAGCTCGTCGCCGCCGCCACGATCGGCGCCGCCGACGTGTTCGGGCTGCCGGTCTCGACCACCCACGTGCTGTCGTCCGGCGTCGCCGGCACCATGGCCGCGAACGGTTCGGGTCTCCAGGTCGCCACCATCAGGAACATGGTGATGGCCTGGGTGCTGACCTTGCCCGTCGCCATCCTGTTGTCGGGCACGCTGTACGTGATCTTCTCGCGGATCTTCTGAGCTCTTTCCCTCTCCCCGTTCTTACGGGGAGAGGGTCAGGGTGAGGGGCTGCTTCCGCGATCGCGGTGAGAAACGGACTCGCGGAGAGTCCCCCTCACCCGGAATTCAAGCTGCGCTCGAATTCCGACCTCTCCCCGCAAGCGGGGCGAGGTGAAGTAAGAGCCTACGCTGCCGCGAGCGACTCCTCGACCAGCTTGACCCAGTACGACGTGCCGTAAACGATCGCCTCGTCGTCGAAATTGTAGGCGGGGTGATGTAGGCCGGCGCTGTCGCCGTTGCCGCAGAAGATGAAGGCGCCGGGGCGCGCCTCCAGCATATAGGCGAAATCCTCGCCGCCCATCAGCGGCGACATCTCGAGCACGTTGGCCTCGCCCGCAACTTGCCCCGCGATGCGACGCGCGATCTCGGTCTCCGCGGCGTGATTGTTCACCACGGGATAATTCCGCTGGTAGCGCAGGTCGATCTTGGCGCCGGTGATCTGCGCCACGCCCGCCACAACCTCGTGCACGCGCTTCTCCACCAGCTTGCGCACCTCCGGCGACAGCGTGCGGATGGTGCCCCTCAGTGTCGCGGTTTGTGGAATCACGTTGCGGGCATTGCCCGCGTGAAACTCGCAGATCGAGATCACGGCCGATTCCAGCGGATCGACGCTGCGCGCGACGATTGACTGCAGTGCCGTGATCACCTGTGCGCCGACCAGAACGGAATCGACACATTTGTGCGGCCGCGCGGCATGGCCGCCGAGGCCTTCGATCGTGATATCGACCTCGTCGGTCGCCGCCATGATCGGACCCGGCCGGATCGCGAACGAGCCCACCGGAATGCCCGGACCGTTGTGCATGCCGTAGACCTGCTCGATGCCGAAGCGCTCCATCATTCCGTCCTTGACCATGGCCAAGCCGCCGGCGCCACCCTCCTCGGCCGGCTGGAAGATCACCACCGCATCGCCGGCGAAGTTGCGGGTCTCGGCGAGATAACGCGCAGCACCGAGCAGCATCGCGGTATGGCCGTCATGGCCGCAGGCGTGCATCTTGCCCGGCGTCTTCGAAGCGTAAGGCAGGTTGGTCTGTTCCTCGACCGGCAGCGCATCCATGTCGGCACGCAGGCCGATGGCCTTGAGGCCCTCGCCGGCCGGCTTGCTGCCCTTGATCACGCCGACCACGCCGGTCTGGCCGATCCCCGTCACGACCTCATCGCAGCCGAATTCGCGCAGGCGGTCCGCGACGAATGCTGCGGTGCGGTGGACCTCGTAGAGCAACTCCGGATGCTGGTGGATGTCCCGGCGCCAGGCCTGAATATCGGGTTGAAGGTCGGCGACGCGGTTCACGATGGGCATGGAGGGTCTCAAGCTTTGTTGAAAATGCAGGCCTGTCTACCATGCAAGCACCAGTCCACCCAACTGGCGGGGATCGGGGTGTAGCCCTGACTTACAGGCATGGCCGGACTTGTCCCGGCCATCCGCGTCTGACTATTAGAACGGAAAGCGCGTGGATGCCCCGGACAAGCCCGGGCCTGACGCCTGTATTGGGTGGAAGCAGAATGCCAAGGCGGCTCGAAGGTGAGTTTGACTACATTGTCGTTGGGGCCGGCACGGCCGGCTGCATCGTCGCCAACCGGCTGTCTGCCGATTCCACCAATCGCGTCCTCGTCCTCGAAGCCGGCGGCGACGACAACTGGATCTGGTTCCACATTCCCGTCGGCTATCTCTTCGCCATCGGCAATCCGCGCTCGGACTGGATGTTCAGGACCGAGGCCGAGCCCGGCCTGAACGGCCGCTCGCTCGCCTATCCCCGTGGCAAGGTGATCGGTGGCTCTTCGGCGATCAACGCCATGATCTCGATGCGCGGACAGGCCGCCGATTACGATCACTGGCGCCAGCTCGGCATGACCGGCTGGGGTTATGATGACGTGCTGCCGCTGTTCAAACGGCTCGAAGACCATTTCCTCGGCGCAAGCGAGCACCACGGCGCCGGGGGCGGCTGGCGCATCGAGGCGCCGCGGCTGTCCTGGGACGTCCTCGATGCCGTGGGCGACGCGGCCGAGGAGATGGGCATCAAGCGCATCCCGGATTTCAATACCGGCGACAACGAAGGCACCAGCTATTTTCACGTCAATCAGAAGCGCGGCCGGCGCTGGTCGTCGGCGCGCGGCTTCCTCAAGCCGGCGCTGAACCGCCCGAACCTGCGGCTCGAAAAGCATGTGCTGGTCGACCGTCTGATCATTGAACAGGGCCGCGCCGTCGGCGTGCGCTTCATCCAGAATGGCGAGATCTTCGAGGCGCGTGCGAAACGCGAGGTGGTCCTCTCGGCGGGCGCGATCGGCTCGGTGCAGGTGCTGCATCGCTCCGGCATTGGACCTGCCGACTGGCTGTCACCGCTCGGCATCGACATCGTGATGGATAAGCCCGGCGTCGGCCGCAATCTGCAGGACCATCTCCAGCAGCGCGCGATCTACAAGGTCGAAGGCGTGCGCACCCTGAACGAGACCTATTACAATCTGGTTCGACGCGGCCTGATGGGCCTCGACTACGCCTTCCGCCGCCGCGGGCCGCTGACGATGGCGCCGTCGCAGCTCGGCATCTTCACCCGCTCCGATGCGACGCGTGCACGGGCCAACATCCAGTTTCACGTGCAACCGCTGTCGCTCGACAAGTTCGGCGATCCCCTGCACCGCTTCCCCGCGATCACGGTGAGCGCCTGCAATCTCCAGCCGACCTCGCGCGGCACCGTACGTCTCCGTTCGGCGACGGCGGACGAGAAGCCGATCATCGCACCGAATTACCTTTCAACGGATGACGACCGCCAGGTCGGCGCCGATGCCATCCGCACCACCCGCCGCCTGATGCAGCAGAAGGCGCTGGCAAAATACCGCCCGAGCGAATATCTGCCCGGCCCCGCCGTCGGCGACGACGATGCCTCGCTCGCCAAGGCCGCCGGCGACATCGGCACCACCATCTTCCACCCCGTCGGCACCGCGAAGATGGGCGCGGTGAGCGATCCGATGGCGGTGGTCGACGAACGCCTGCGCTTCTACGGTCTCGGCGGCCTTCGCGTTGTCGATGCCTCGATCATGCCGACCATCACGTCTGGCAACACCAACACGCCGACCGCGATGATCGCCGAGAAAGGCGCGGCGATGATTTTGGAGGATGCGAAGTGAATGCGTAGCTTTGATCGGGCGTAGCGAAATCCGGGAGAGGACGCTCGATAGGTCCCGTATTCCGCTACGCTCCATACGGGCTACGCGTCCAACCACCTCACGAAAACGTCATCGCGTCCGGGAATAACACCCCCGCTCCCCCAATCACCTCCCCGAAGCCCAATTCCGGGCGAAGTGGAGCTGCGCGATGAGCGGACACGATCACGGCGAGGACGGCTTAAGCCGCCGCAAGGTGTTGGAATGCATGACCTGGGCCAGCACCGGGGTGCTCTGGACCATCACCGGTGGCGTCCCGCGCTCGCTCGGCATCATCGATTCCGCGCAAGCTGCGACCGCGGCCGCTCCCGGAATGACCTTCCTCCAGATCAGCGATAGCCATGTCGGCTTCGACAAGCCGGCCAATCCCAACGCGCTCGGCACGCTGGAGGAAGCCATCAACAAGATCAACGCGATGCCGGTCAAGCCGTCCTTCATGATCCACACTGGCGACATCACGCATCTCTCCAAGGCCGCCGAGTTCGACAATGCCGATCGCATCATCTCGCAGAGCAAGCTCGACGTGCATTACGTGCCCGGCGAGCATGACTTCCTCGACGAGGACGTGAAGTTCTATCGCGAGCGCTACGGCCGCGGCACCAAGGGGGCGGGCTGGTATTCGTTCGACGCCGGCGGCGTCCACTTCATCGGCCTCGTCAATGTCGTCGACCTCAAGGCCGGAGGCCTCGGCAATCTCGGTGCCGAGCAGCTCGCCTGGCTCGAGGACGATCTGCGCGGCAAGTCGAAATCGACGCCGATCGTGCTGTTCGCCCATATCCCGCTCTGGACCGTCTACCCCGAATGGGGCTGGGGCACCGAGGACGGCGCCCGCGCGCTGGAACAGGTGAAAGGCTTCGGTTCGGTCACCGTGCTGAACGGCCACATTCACCAGGTGATGCAGAAGGTCGAAGGAAACGTCACCTTCCACACCGCACGCTCCACCGCCTTTCCGCAGCCAGCGCCGGGAGCTGCCCCCTCGCCCGGACCGATGAAGGTCGAGGACGCAAAGCTCCGCGCGATGCTCGGCGTTGCCAGCATCAACTTCAAGCAGAACGAGCAGCGGCTCGCGATCATCGACACGCCGCTCCAGGGTTGATGCAGGGCTAACGGAAGCTGACAATGAAGACTCTCAATCGCCGCGACTTCGGTGTCGCCTTCGGTCTCGCTTGGGCCGCGGCCATGCTGGTACCCGCCACAACCGCCCGTGCCGACAACATGGAGGTGCATATCGACAATTTCGTCTTCCAGCCGGCCGAGCTCAAGATCAAGGTCGGCACCACCGTGACCTGGACCAACCGGGACGACATCCCCCACACCGTAGTGTCGGCCGGCAAATTCAGGTCCAAGACCCTGGATACTGACGACAAGTTCTCGTTCACCTTTACCAATGCGGGCGATTACAAATATTTTTGTTCTCTGCACCCGCACATGACGGGGATGATCAAGGTTGAGTAACATCTCGAACCAAGGCATCAACGTCTTGCCCGGCCGGTGGTCCCACGCCGGCCGGGCTCGTGTGCCTTCGGTCACACGCGGCGACCAAGCGAACTTGGACGAAACGAACAGGGACGAAACGAGCAACGACGAAACGAAGCAACGAGCAGAACAAGAGGCAAAGCGAGGAGCGATGCCCGCCAACGACGATTTGCAGAAGGCGCAACGCTTCCGCGAGGCGGCGCTGCCCTATCTCGACGACGTCTACACGCTCGCGCGCTATCTCTTGCGTGACGCCTCCGATGCCGAGGACGCGGTGCAGGAGTGCTATCTGCGCGCGCTGAAGCATTTCGACAGCTATCGCGGGCCGGCGATGAAGCCCTGGCTGTTCGCGATCCTGCGTAACGTCTGCAATGCCGAATATGCGCGGCGCGCGCACAGGCACAGCGCGATCGAGGATACGCCCGGCGCTGCCGAGCAGACGCCGATCTGGCAGGAGGCCGAGGCCAGTCCCGAAACCGAAGTGCTGCGCAGCCGCGATGCGGGCGCGATCCGCAAACTGATCGACGCGCTCGCCGAGCCGTTCAAGGAAACATTCGTGCTGCGCGAGATCAACAACCTGTCCTATCGTGAAATCGCCGATGCCGTCGGTGCCCCCGTCGGCACCGTGATGTCCCGCCTCGCCCGCGCCCGCGCCATGCTGCGCGCGGCCTGGACGGCGGATGAGGAGCAAGCAAGATGACCTGCGACGAAGCAAGAATCCTGCTTCACGCGCTGCTCGACAACGAGCTCGATGCCGGCCATGCGCGCGAGGTCGAAGCCCATATCGCCAGCTGCCCGGCCTGCGCTGCGGAGCTTTCGGCCCAACGCGACATGCAGCGCGTGCTCGCGGACGCCGATTTGCGCTACACCGCACCGGCGAGCCTGCGTGCGCGTATCGAGGCTTCGCTGCCGCAGCCGCAGCGTCAACAGCCGAGCCGCCGCTCCGTGCTGCGCGGCTTTGCGATGGGCTCGGCAGTCTCCGCGCTCGCCGCCTCCGGGGTCGTCGCATTGGTGCTGCGCCAGGACGACCAGCAGCGCATCCTGTCGGAGGTCGTCTCTGCGCATCTGCGCTCGCTCCAGGCCGGCCACCTCATCGACGTGGTCTCGACCGACCAGCACACGGTGAAGCCGTGGTTCAACGGCAAGCTCGACGTCGCCCCGCCCGTGATCGACCTCACCGCACAAGGTTTTACGCTGGTTGGTGGCAGGCTCGATTATATCGACGCACGTGCCATCGGCGCGGTCGTCTACAAGCGCCGGCAGCACGTCGTCAATCTATTCGTGTCGCAGACATCGAACGCGGAATATCGCGCGGCGAAGACCGAGACCATGCAGGGCTTCAACTGCCGCCGCTGGGGCAATCGCGGCCTGAACTTCTGGGCCGTCAGCGATCTCGGCGCCGACGAACTCGCTGAGTTCGTCGACAAGTTCGAGGCGGCGATGAAGGCGAATGTGGAGGGGTAGCTCTACCCTCCACCGTCATTGCGAGGCGCGAAGCGACGACGCAATCCAGGCTGCCTCCGCGAAGAGAGTCTGGATTGCTTCGCTTCGCTCGCGATGACGATTACCGAAACGTCTCGGCAAAAGATCAGGCCGATCGCCTCACCGCGTTGTCCACCAGCGTCTTGCCGAGCGACCAGATCGCGCCGGGGACCTTGTGGCTGCCAGCGATGACGTCGTCGAAGGCGCGCTCGATCCAGCCGCAATCTTCCTCGGTGATGGTGAGCGGCGGCAACAGCTTGATGGTGTGGCTGCCATGGCCGGCGACTTGCGTGAGGATCTTGTGGTCCTTGAACAGCGGCACGGTGATGAGCTGGCAGAACAGGCCCTTGTTGGCTGCCTCCAGCACGTTCCAGGACGCCCGCAGCCGCAGCGATTTCGGCGGGCCGAACTCGATGCCGATCATCAGGCCCTTGCCGCGGACTTCCTTCAACAGCTCGTAGCCGGGCACCATGCGCGTGAGCGCGAGGCGCAGCTCGGCACCGCGCTTGGCGGCGGACTCGATCAGCTTCTCGGACTCCATGATGTCGAGCGTGGCGATGCCCGCGGCCATCGCCAGGTCGTTCTTGGAGAAAGTCGAGCCGTGCACGACTGCACGGTCCATCTGATTGAAGATCTTGTCGAAGATGCTCTTGCGCGTCAGCACCGCGCCGACCGGCACGTGGCCGCCGGACAGCGACTTCGACAGCAGCACCATGTCGGGCTCGACATTCCAGTGCTCGACCGCGAGGAAGCGGCCGGTACGGCCCATGCCGGTCTGGATCTCGTCGGCGACGAACAGCGTGCCGTATTTCTTGCACAGCGCAGCCGCACCCGGCAGGAACTCGTCGGTGGGCATGTTGACGCCCTTGCCCTGGATCGGCTCGACGACGAAGGCGGCCACCTCGCGCGAGGCCAGCGCCTTTTCAAGCGCGGCGAGATCGTTGAACGGGATCGAGGTGCAGCCCGGCAGCAGCGGCTCGAAGCCGGTGCGGAAGTTCGAATCACCGGTCAGCGACAGCGCGCCATAGGTCAGGCCGTGATAGCCGTGGGCACAATAGACGATGCCCGGACGGCCGGTGGCTCCACGGGCGAACTTGATTGCGGCTTCGACGCATTCGGCGCCGGAATTGGCGAAGAACGCCTTGTCGAGATAGGGGACGTACTTCAGTAGCCGCTCGGCGAGCACGCCGGCAAGCACCGAGACGTCAAACTGGACGAGGTTGGGCAGGTCGGCATCGAGCACGCTCTTGAGCGCCTCGCGCATGAGCGGATGATTGCGCCCGATCGCAAACACGCCAAAACCGGACAAGAGGTCGAGATAGCGCGCCCCGTCGCGGTCGTAGAGGTACTGTCCCTGCCCCTTCTGGAAGCCGACATCGTAGCCGATGGTCTTCAGAACCCGAACGAACTGCTCGTTCAGATGCCGATTATGCAGGGCGCTGCGCTGGGCCTGGCGGTCCGCGAACAGCTGAGACATGTCTGGATTTGGGCTGTGCATCCGCTACATACTTCGGTTGAGGGCCGTCTCGTCAACTGAAAACGGAACGTCGCTGAAAACGGTCTGTGCGGCCTTTTGCCCTTTTTCGGACCATCTTCGCAAGCAGAGCTTTAGACCATGTTGCACTGCCAAGGAACTATCATGCGTTTAGCCCTTTACACCGGACTAATACTGGCTGGCGGTTACACCTGCCTGACCCCCGCGCTCGCCGCCGATCCCACCGGCGACTGGCGGGTTGCCGACGGCGTCGCCAACATTCGTGTCGCCCAATGCAATGGCAGCATGTGGGGCGCGGTTTCGTGGGAAAAACAGCCCGGCGGCCGCGACGAGAACAATCCGGACGCGTCGAAAAAGACCCGCCCCACGCTCGGCATGGCAACCCTGATCGACATGAAGAAGAAGTCCGGCGCCGATCAATGGGAAGGTCAGGTCTACAACGCCAAGGACGGCCAGCTCTACAGCGCGACCATCACGCCGGTTGGCACCGACCAGCTCGAGATCAAGGGCTGCGTGATGGGGTTCCTGTGCGGTGGCGAGACCTGGACCCGGGTCAGCCCCCCGATTCCCTTGAGCTCCGCCAACGCCATGGCCAAGGGCGCGCCGAAGCCCGCCGGTGCGGCGCCGAAAGCCCCGGCAACGACGGGCGCTCAAGCGGCGCAGCCTGCGCCCGCAGCCCCGAAGGCTGCCGGCACTGCCAAACCCGGTCAGAAGGGCGCCGCCGACCAGGTCGGCGACATCTGCCTACTCCCTGAGATTGCGGGGTTTGCCCATTAGGGCGGGCTGAAACAGCAGCACGGCGGCGAGCGTCGTCACCAGCGACAGCGCGAGCAGCTTGCCCATGCTGGATGTGCCGGGATGGCTCGACAGCCACAGGCTGCCGAACGCCGTCGCCGTTGTCAGCGCGCTGAAAAAGATCGCGCGCGTCAGGCTGGTCTGGAGCAGGTTTGTCCTGCCCGAGCGCCAGGCCACGACATAGTAGATCTTGAAGGCCACGCCGACGCCGAGCAGCAGCGGGAACGCGACGATATTGGCGAAGTTGAGCGGCAGGCCGATCAGCACGCAGATCTCGAGCGTCACCGCGCCGGCCACCAGCAGCGGCACCAGCGTCATCAGCACGTCGACGAACCGGCGCAGCGTGACCCACAGCAACAGGCCGATCACCAGCAGCGCATAAATTCCGGCATGGATGAACGCCTTCACCACGGTGTCGCCGGATTTCAGGATCGAGACCGGACCGCCGATCGCGGTCGGCTCGGCAACGAGCACCGCCGCCGCAAATTTGCGCAGTGTGTCGTTGTCGTTGGGATCGCCCTTCGGCAGCGCCTCGACGCGGATGATGCCATCCTTGCTCTTCCAGGCGCTGACGAGATCTGCCGGCAATGACTTCAGGGTGACCGGCTCGGCCTGCATCGCGTTCCGGAGCTGGTCGAACACGATCTTCATCGGCGCGACGAACACGTCCTGCGCCTTGTTCCGCGTGGCCTCGTCGCCATTGGCGAGCTTTTCCAGCGCGTCCGCGAGCCGACGCGAGGCGACCGCTCCCGGGCCCTT